>NZ_JBEZKG010000001.1:193389-618970 GCF_040651535.1 Streptomyces sp. NPDC048420 | reverse complement strand
CGATCCCTCAATCCCGCAAGATCATCACGCTCAACGCCCACGGTCCTCGCAACTCCCACAGATCGCGGGTGTTGCGAGGACCGTTAGAACCCAAGGTCTCCCGGCGGGGCCTTCCGTCGTCCGTCAGCGCGTTCCTCGGGGGCGGAAGCGCCGGTACACCGCGGCGCCGCCGAGGAGCAGTGCGGCGCTGCCCACCGTGGCGGGCAGCATCTGGTCCGCGCCGGTGCGGGCGAGCGCGGTCCCGGTGTCCGGCAGATCGGGTGCGGCCGGTTCCGGGCCGGGGTGGTTCTTCGGTGGCGTGCCGGGCGTGGGGGTCGTCGGCCGGTCTGGGTCGTCGGGGGTGTCGGGAAGGTCGCCCCCGGGTGCGTTCACGGACTCGTTGCCGACGGACGCGTTGCCGACGCCGACCACGTTCACCGAGTTGCCGCTGACGTTGACCGGGAGACCGACCGGGAGCCGCACCCCGTTGCCGGAGAGCACGCCTGGCGCCTCCTCCACGTCGCCACCGGACCGTGCGCCACCGCCCGCCCTCGCGCCCTCGCCCGTCGTCACCGCGCCGGACGCCGACCGGCCGTCGCCGCCGGCGTCCTCGTTGCCGCACCTGTTGCCCGCGGCCGGGTTGAGCAGCCCCACCACGTCGACGGTGTTCCCGCACAGGTTCACCGGAACGTGCACCGGGAGCTGCACGGTGTTCCCGGAGAGCACCCCGGGCGAGCCTGCCGCGGCGCCGTCCGCCGCGCTCCCGGCATACGCCGGCATTGTCACGGCCATCGCCCCGGACGCGGCGGCGACGGCGATCACACCGTTTCGGGTGACCCGTCTCATAGGTTCCCTGCTTTCCAGACATGGACGCGGGCAGTCACCCGCACCGCATAAAACGCGGGCGAACCATCGGAGTTATGGCTAATCGGCCTTTCACCCCATCGAGCGACATGGTTGTCGAACTTGCGGCAAAACAGACTCACGGGCACCGCGCGGGCCGAGAGTAGGGCACATTCCGTGATCCCGCCCGTCCGGAGGCGTGCTCCCGGGGGGCCGCTTATCGTGATCGAGGGCGCCGATGGGCGTCCTTGGAGGCATGGATGCTCGCCAAGGTGTCGAGGCGGCGATGCGCTCTCTCCGGAGCCGTGGGCCTTGCCCTGCTCGGTGCCGGACTGCCGGCCGTGGCCGCGAACGGCTCCGGGCCCGACCTGTCGCGCTTCTACCGTCAGAAGATCAGCTGGTCGAGGTGTGTCGGCATGGAGACCCCCGACGACCTGCAGTGCGGCAAGGTCACCGTGCCCGTCGACTACGCCAGGCCCCGCGCCGGCACCCTCGACCTGGCCCTCGCCCGCTACCGGGCCGCCACCAGGCACAAGCGGGGGTCGGTGGTGCTGAACTTCGGCGGTCCCGGCGGCGCGGGTGTGCCCTCCCTCGCGGCCGGCGGCGACGACTTCATGGGGCTCACGGACGAGTACGACGTGGTGTCGTTCGATCCGCGCGGTGTGGGCCGGTCCTCCCCCGTCAGCTGTGGGGACGGCACCGACGAGGCGCTGGCGGCCACGGACGACGACACGGCCCTCGACCGGGATCCGCGGACCGTACTGGGGCGGTTGCGCAAGGCCGCCGCCCAGTGTGCCAAGCACTCCGGGCCCGTGCTGCCGCACATCGGCACGGTCAACGTCTCCCGCGACCTGGACATCATCCGAGACGCCCTCGGCGACAAGAAGCTCAACTATCTGGGCTTCTCGTACGGCACCCGGCTCGGCGCGGTCTACGCGGCCCAGTTCCCGAAGAAGGTGGGCCGACTGGTGCTGGACGGGGTGGACACCCTCACCGAGCCGCTGTCCGAGCAGGGCGTGGCGGGCGCCGCCGGGCAGCAGACGGCCCTGGAGGACTTCCTCGACTGGTGTGTGAAGGACATCGCCTGTCCGTTCGGCACCGACGCGCGAGGCGCCCGGGAGCAGATCGTACGGCTCGTGGCGTCGCTGGACGAGGATCCGGTGCCGACGGGATTCGGCCCGGAGTTCACCGGCCAGGACCTCGTGGGCGCCGTCAGCCAGGCCCTCTACAGCGAGGAGCTGTGGCCGTCGCTGGAGCGGGCGCTCGCCGAGCTGGTGGAGCAGGGGGACACCACGGGCGTCCTCGCCTTCGCGGGCGGCGGCTCGTTCCCGTCCTTCCGCGGGACCGTCTCCCCGACCGCCGACCCGACGCACAGCCCCCTCGTCGACGTGGAGGACATACCGTTCGACAATCTCGCGGCGGCGCTGATGGCGGTCAACTGCGCGGACGATCCCGACCGCCCCGGCGCCGACCGGATCACCGGGGACCTGGCCCGGCTGCGGGCCGCCTACGAGCAGGCGTCACCGGTCTTCGGCCGCTACCGGCTCACCGAGTACCTGCTGTGCTACGGCCGCCCGAAGGGCACCGACTTCATCCGCGAGAAGGTGCGTGACGTCGGCTCCCCGAAGATTCTCCTGGTCGGCACCCGCGGCGATCCGGCGACGCCGTACCGCTGGACCGTGGAGACCGCCAAGCGCCTCGGCGACTCGGCCGTGGTCCTCGACAACAAGGGCGATGGCCACACCGGGTACGCCTCCTCCAAGTGCGTGCACCGCAAGGTCGACGACTTCCTGCTCTACGGCAGCCTGCCGCCGAACGGCAGCTCCTGCGGGTCCGAACGAGACGACTGAGATCCACTCGGTCTACGATCTCTGCATGAGTGAACGGAGCGCCTGCGCCGAGGAGTTGAAGACCTCACGACTGCGGCTGCGGCGCCCGCTCGCGGCCGACGTCGACGTGATCCTCGCCGTCCACAGCGACCCGGAAGCGTGCGCGCACAATCCCTCCGACGCACTCACCCGCCACGAGGAGGCCGAGGAGCTGTACCGGCGCTGGGACAGGCAGTGGGAACGGCACGGTTACGGCTACTGGGTCGTCGAACGCCACGACCGCGCCCGGCAGCTCGGTTTCTGCGGGATCAAGCCCATGGAGCTCCACGGCGAACCGGTGCTGAACCTCTTCTACCGTTTCGCCCCCTCGGCCTGGGGCCAGGGCTTCGCCGGTGAAGCCGCCGCCGCGGTCACCGCCTGGGCAGCGGCGCATGTGCCCGAGATTGCGCTGATCGCCCGCGTGCGCCCGGCGAACGCGGCATCACAGCGTGTGGCGCGACGCGCCGGACTCAGCCGGGCCACACATCTCGACACCGAGGGATACGACGGCTTCGACTGGATCTACGTGGCACAGCCCGAGCGCTGGGCCCGCTAGGACTCCCAGTACGCCAGCCGGCGCATGGCCGTCGCCGCGCCGGCGAAGCCGTCGTCGCCCAGGACCTCGCGGAGTTCCGCGTTGAAGCGGTCGATCTCCGGCTGGGCGGCGCGTAGGGCGTCGGACCCCGCTTCGGTCAACTCCAGTACGACGGCCCGGTGTTCACGAGGATGGGCTTCCTTGGCGATCAGGCCCGCCGCAGTCAGCCGTCCGACCAGCCCGGTCACCGCCGACTCGCGCAGCCCCAGTGTGCGGGCGAGCTGCTGCTGGGTGCTGCCCGGCTCGTCGCGCAGGGCGAACAGAGCGCCGAGCTGGGCCGTGGTGACCCCCGCGGCGGCCAGGCAGCGCCGGTCCGCCGCGGTGCGCAGACGGTGGGCGGCGCGCTGGAGCAGGAAGTAGAGGCGCAGGTCGTCGGGGGCGGACATGGGCCGATGTTGACAGACGGGACGGGTACGCGCCAGTCTCACTTCATCAGTGAAGTGAGGTAGGGAGATGCATCAGACCCTGGACTTGGAGCTCGCCCGGAAGGTCCTGGCGGCCCAGCCCTTCAGCACCCTGGTCGGCGCCCGTCTGACGGCCTTCGAGGAGGGCGGGGCGACCCTCGAGTTCGACATCCGCGGCGACCTGCTCCAGCAGCACGGCAGCGTGCACGGCGGGGTGCTCGGCTACGCGGCGGACAACGCGCTCTCCTTCGCGGCGGGTTCCGTGGCCGGCGCCGCGGTGACCACCGCCGGTTTCAGCATCGACTTCCTGCGTCCCGCCCGCGGCGAACTGCTGCGGGCCCGTGCCGCGGTCGTACGGTCGGGTCGTACCCGTGTCGTGTGCCGCTGCGACCTGAGCACCGTGGACGCCGAGGGCACCGAGACCCTGTGCGCGGTGGCCCAGGGCTCGATCGCCGTTCTGGAGGCGAGCCGGGCCTGAGCCGGCCTGAGCCGTCAGAACTCCACCGGGTCCCGCACGATCGGGCAGGTCATGCAGTGCCCACCGCCCCGGCCGCGCCCCAGTTCGACGCCGACGATGGTGACGACCTCGAAGCCGGCCTTGCCCAGCAGCTTGTTGGTCTGGGTGTTGTGGTCGTAGGTGATGACCACACCGAGTTCCAGGGCGACGGCGTTGTTGCCGCTGTCCCACTGCTGACGCTCGGACGCGTACACGTCCCCACCGGTCTCCACGACCCGCAGTTCCGGCAGTCCGAGCGCCTTGGCCACGACGTCCACGAAGGCCGCGGAGCCCTCGTCGACGACCTCACGGAGACGATCAGGCCGACGCTCACGAAGACCTTGCCCCAGGTGCCGACCGCGTGTTCGAGGACGCCCGCCATGGAGGGCCGGCGCAGATCGGCGATCTCGCTCATCGGCATCAGGCCGTACGACACGATGGCCACCGAGGCGAAGATCGCGAGGACGCTGGCTCCCTCGACTCCCAGGAAGACGAGGACCGTTGCCAGCATGGTGCCCTTGACCTGCTGGAACAGCGAGCCCGCATAGTCTGCGCCACCGAAGTTGTCGGCGAAGAGGGACGGCTTGAGGTAGAAGAGCGCCAGGATCACGAAGACGACGATCGGCACGACCTTGGCGCCGGTGACGATCCTGTTGATCGCCGCCGCCTCCTTCACACCCCGGCTGATGAGCGCGAAGAACAGCCACAGCCCGGCCGAGGAGAGCACCACCGCGAGCACGGTGTCGCCCTCGCCGAGCGCGGGCGCGTCGAGGTCGGGGCAGCGAGGACACCGGCGCCGACCATGGAACCGACGACCATGGTGGTGAGGGTCGGGAGGCTCAGCTTCAACACGTTAACAACGAAATACATCGAATACCCGATCAAGTTGCCCCAAATGCCCGATCGGTGAATCAGTCCTATGGTGCTGTTATGGAGCACGCACTCAGCCCTGCGACCCTCTCCGAACTGCGCCGCCCGCGCGCCTATCCGGCGGTGTCCGTGCTGACGCCGACCCACCGCCGTGAACCCGAGAACGCCCAGGATCCGGTCCGGCTGCGCAACGTGGTGGCCGAGGCCAAGAAGCAGCTGGAGGCCGATCCGGCGGTCCCCCGGTTGCGGCGCATCGACGTCTCCCGGCAGCTCGACCAGGCTCTCGCCGAGGTCGATCTCGCGCACGCGGAGGACGGGTTGGTGATCTTCGCCGCTCCGGGTGAGCACCAGGTGTGGTCCCTGGCCCGCGCCGTACCGGAGCGCGTGGTGCTCTCGGACACCTTCCTCACCCGCAACCTCGTCTCCGCCCAGGCCTCCGAGCAGCCGTTCTGGGTACTGTCGGTCTCCGCAGACCGGGCCACCCTGTGGAACGGCGGCGTCGACCGGGTCAGCGAGCACCGCGCCGGCGGCTTCCCGCTGACCAGGACCCGGGAGAATTTCGACGCCGAGCGCCTGGAGCGGATCGGTGACATGCCGAGCACCTTCCGGGACGAGGGCACGCGGCACTTCCTGCGCGAGGCCGACACCGCGCTGGGCAGGCTCCTGCACGAGGACCCGCGGCCGCTGTACGTCACCGGCGAGCCCGCGGCCCTGTCCGCGCTGGACGACGTCGGCAGCGTCAGCAAGGGCGCCGTCCACGTCCCGCACGGCGGACTCGCGCACGGCACCCCGGACGCTGTGTGGCAGGCGGTCCGGCCACTGGTCGACGCGGAGGCCCGCAAAAGCACCGACACGGTGACGCGGGAGCTCGAATCGGCGCGCGGGCGGCGGGCGTTCGCGGCCGGCGTCGACGAGATCTGGCAGAGCGCCCGGGAGGGCCGCCTACGCCTGCTGGCCGTCGAGGAGAACTACCGGGTGACGGTCCGCGACCAGGACGGTGACCATCTGGTCCCGGCCGAGAGCGGCGACCTCGACGCCCGTGAGGACATCGTGGACGAGATCGTCGAGCAGTGCCTGGAGACCGGCGCCGACGTCCGCTTCGTACCGGACGGCACACTGGGCGGCGCCGACGGCATCGCGGGCGTGCTGCGGTACTGACTCCGCTACGGCGTCCGGCCGACGGGGTACCGGGCCGATCGGCGGCGGGGGTGTACGCGTGGGCGCCGCGAGGGGTGAGGCGGTCTGGGTACCGGACGCATGGGCGCCCAGTACATGGTGTCGGGCGTAGGCCTCGCCCACCTGGGCGCCTGGGCGCCTGGGCACCTGGGCACCTGGCGCCGGACACACGGGTGCCGGACACACGGGTGCCGCACACACGGGTCCCGAACACGCGGGCGTCGGACACAGGGGCAGTGGAGGCAGGGGCGCCGGACGCCCACGGTTCCGAACACACGGGAGCCGGAACAGTGGGCGCTGGCCACATGGGCGCCGGAACAGCGGGCGCTGGCCACACGGGCGCCAGACACACAGGGATCCGAACCCGTGGGCGCTGACCACACAGGCTCAGGACTCACAAGCGCCGACCACAGGGGCCCGGGCACACGAGCTCAGGACATTCAGGCGCCGGACGCACGGACTCAGGGCACACCGACGCCCGGACACACAGGCGCTGGACACGGGCGCAAGACACGCAGGCTCAGGACGCACAGGCGCCCGGACACACAGACGCTGGACGCACGGGCGCCCGGACACACAGGCTCAGGATGCACGGTCGCTTGGACACACCGGCTCAGGATGCACGGTCGCTTGGACACACCGGCTCAGGACGCACCGGCGCCCGAACACACAGACGCTGGACGCACAGGCGCCCGGACACACATGCCGCCGCCTGCATCAGAGGCTGACCCGAGCTCCGCAGTCGGCCGCCACCGCCCGGCCCCGGTCGCCGCCCCCGCGGTGGACGGTCACCGACACGCCGCCCCCGCTCAGACGCTCCCGAACAGCGCACTGAGCCCTCGCTCGACGGCCTCGCCGAGGTCCTCGTCCCCCGCGCCGACCACGGCGTAGGTGCTCAGCAGGAAGCCGCGCAGGGTGGGCGTGTGGAACTGGAGGAGAGCCAGTCCGTAGGGCGAGTGGAACTCCACGACCGTGGTGTCCCGGCCGCACGGCCAGATGTGCACGTCCCCGCCGCCGGCCGGTCCGCACAGCCCCTCCTCCAGCAGAGCGCGGGCGAAGGTCCAGGTCACCCTCTGCCCGTCCAGGGCCACTTCGGGCGGGAAATCGACGCACACGGCCAGCGGATCGGCGGAGCTGTACCGCAGTGTGGCGGGTACGGGCAGTTCCTGGTGCTCCGCGGTGACGAGTCGGGCGTGGGCGGGCTGCTCGAAGGTCGTGTCCATGTTCTTACGAGCTCGAAGAGACCCTTTGCATTACGCCTGAGCGGGAGTGAATCCATGTGACCTGCGTCACACATACCGTCGCGGCACCTCACCAACGGGCCCGAACTCCCCGAAACCACCCCGAGCCGCGCCCCCTGGCACAGCCTGATCCGCCTATGCCAAACTCTCCTAGAACACAGGCTCGTCGAACACATAAATGAACACCGGGCCAACCACCCCATCGACCCGTCAAGTCACGTACCCCGCCTACGACTTGAGCCACCGAACGGCGTAGACAAGACGCCCTGTACGACCGCCCTGTGAAGACTGTGGCATATGCCAGAAGCACCACCGAATCGTGTGTTGCCGAATCCCTTACAGCGCGTCGCGGCCTGTGCAACAGTCGTAACGGTCCCTCCGCCCCGCCTTGGTCGAACCGTCCCCGCATCGGAGTGCGTCATGCCGTCCCACCTCTCCGCGGACCGCCCCGCCGCCCAGCCGCCACGACGCGGCTCGGTCGATGCGCTCATATCGCAGGCGCGGCGGCTCAAGGGCGACGTGGACGCCGTACGACGGGATGCGCCCGGCGACGGTTCGGACCCCCAGGAGCGCTGGCAGCGCGCGCTGTACGACCTCGCGATGCACCAACTCAGCGATCTCGACGAGCACTTGGCGCAACTGAGGGACGGCCCGGCCCCCATCCCCTCGGCACCCGGGGCGGAGTCCGCCGCGCGAACCGCGCCGCCCGCTCCCCGGCGCGGCTCGTTGCTCAGCCGGGTCGGCAGTGCGGAGTGGAACCTCCTTACGGACGAGGCGAGTTGGTCCGGGGAGCTGTTCCAGATCCTGGGCCGCGACCGCGACACTCCCCCGCTCACCCTCGACGAGCTTCCGTCCCTGGTCCTCGACGAGGACCGACCGAGGCTGACCGCCATGGTCACCGACTGCCTCGTGGACGCCCAGCGCATCGACGGGGAGTTCCGTGTCGTACGCCCGGACGGCGAGGTGCGCACCGTCCACATGATGGGCGAGCCCGTGCTCGACGCCGACGGCAGCACTGCCTCGATGTGGGCCGTACTGCGGGACGTCAGCGAACTGCGCCGCAGCGAGCGGGCGGTGAGCGAGACCCGTGACTCGTTACAACGCCACCGTCAGCGTGCGCAGAGCGAGCACCGGCTCGCGGTCGAGCTGCAGGAGGCTGTGCTGCCGCCGTGGCGTGGCTCCCTGCGGCTCCCGCACCGAGGCACCGAGACCCTGGATCTGGCTGCGCACCTTCTGCCGTCCGCCACGAGTGCGCTGATCGGCGGCGACTGGTACGACGCGCTGGAACTGGCCGACGGCGACACCCTGCTCAGCGTCGGCGATCTCACCGGTCACGGTGTCGCGGTCACCTCGGGCATGGCGACCCTGCTCGGCGCCGTACGCGGCATGGCGATGGCGGGCACGCAGCCCGGTCAACTGATGGCCCTCCTCAACCAGTTGCTCGACGCCACCGTGCAGCCGGCCCTCGGCAGCGCCGTGTGCTGCCGCTACCACCCCGCCTCCCGCACCCTGGTCTGGGCACAGGCCGGCCACCCCGCCCCGCTGCTCTTTCGAGGCGGGACGGGGCGCAGGCTGAACCCACCCGACGGCGTGCTCCTCGGCGCGACCTCCGGAGCGGTGTACGCGCAGGCCGAGGAGACCCTCGAACCGGGCGACCTGCTCCTGCTGCACACGGACGGCCTGGTGCCCGGGCGCGGCAGCACTGCTGCTGTGAACCGGCTCCTCGACCTGGCCCCCCGTTTCGGCGGGGCGCGCACCGCGCAGGACTGTGTGCGGATGGTCATGGAGGAGTTCGGTGAGACCGAGCGCGAGGACGACGCCTGTGTGCTCATCGCCAAGGTGACTTCATAACAAGCCTGACGTCATCACACACGTCAGCACACGCTCACGCCTGTGTGCTGTTGCCACCCCTTCCCTTCGGCTTCGGCAGCGCCAGCCTGATCTCCTCGCGCAGTTCGTTGATCTTCGGGTAGCTGGAGTACTCGGCGGTGAGCCGGTACATCTGGCGCAGCCGGTCCCAGGTGCGGTGGGAGGAGTTGGAGCCCATCGACACCAGCGCCAACCGGGCGTACCGGTCCGCCTGTTCGGGGTCGTCGGCGATGAAGCAGGCCGACGCCATGGACAGGAAGTCGAAGATCTTCGACCGCTGGCGACCGTCGACCCGCAGGGCGAGGGCCTTCTCCGCGTAGTGCTGGGCATGCGCGGCCGCACCCGGCTCATGCTCCGCCAGCGTGCGGTAGGCCAGGGCCTGCATTCCGTACAGATCCTCTTCCTTGAAGGTCTGCATCCAGCTCGGCGGCGGCACGTCGCTGCGGTCCGAGACGAAGAGGTCCTCCGCCTGGCCGAGGGTACGGCGCATGGCCTGGCCCTTGCCCATGGAGGCCTGCGCCCAGGCCTCGATGGTGTAGAGCATCGCCCTGGTGCGGGGCAGCACCTGTTCGCCGGAGCCGGTCTGGGCGAGCTTCATCAGGTCGAGCGCGTCGTCGGGCCGGCCCAGGTGCACCATCTGGCGGGCCGCGCGGGAGAGCGCCTCGCCGGCCCGGGGCCGGTCACCCCCCTCTCGCGCGGCATGGGCGGCGATCACGAAGTACTTCTGGGCCGTGGGTTCGAGGCCGACGTCGTGGGACATCCAGCCCGCGAGGACGGCGAGGTTGGCGGCGACGCCCCACAGGCGCCGCTGGAGATGGTCGGGGTGCCGGTAGGCGAGCATGCCGCCCACCTCGTTGAGCTGGCCCACGACCGCCTTGCGCTGCAGGCCGCCGCCGCGGGCCGCGTCCCAGGCCCGGAACACCTCGACCGAGCGCTCCAGTTCCTCGATCTCCTGCGACCCGATGGGGGCGGCCTCGTAACGGTCGAACCCAGCGGGGTCGGCGTGCAGGGGGTCGTCGAACTGGGGGGCATCGGCGGTGAGGGCCGGATCGGTGTGCAGCCAGTCGTGCATGGCGCTGCTTAGTGCGGAGCCTGCGGTGAGCGCGACACCCGCACCCACCAAGCCGCGTCGGTTGAGCATGAGGTCCATTCCCGTGAATTCGGTGAGGACCGCCGCGGTCCGCTCGGGCGCCCACGGCACGCCGTCGGGATGTTCCGCACTCCCGCCGTCCTGCCGTTTCCCCGTACGCCCGTGCCGGACCAGACCGAGGTCCTCGATGGTCACGACACGGCCGAGACGCTCGGTGAACAGAGCTGCCAGCACTCGCGGCACCGGATCGCGCGGGATCTCTCCCATGTCGATCCACCGCCGCACCCGCGAGGTGTCGGTCGAGAGCTGGGGGTGGCCCATGGCCGCCGCCTGCCGATTGACCAGCCTCGCGAGTTCACCCTTGGACCAGCCGGCCAGGCCGAACAGGTCCGAAAGTCGGGTGTTGGGTTGTCCGCTCACGTCAAGCCCCCAGGTTCTCGGCTGAGTTGACAGTAGCCCCGTGTCAGTTGCTCCGGGACTATTCGCCAGGGTTCGCCAGGGTGCGCCAGATGGTGTGCCACTGCACATCTGGTGTCAGGTAGGAACGCGCCACCCCGACCCGGTCACCGACGGACATTCCCCAGGGTGCACCTGACGGGCCGGGCCGGGTAGCGCGTGTGGTTCTCAGGCACAGCAGGCACACGAAGGGATCTGTCTCGCCCATGTACGCAGCATCGTCCTCCGTGTCCGCCCCGCCCCGGTCGCCGATTCTCCGCCCGGCGGGCGGCGGCCCCTACCTCGACCCCGCGCGGCCGACGGCCCCCGTACCGGGTACGGGCAGGACGCGGCGCGTATCGGGGCTCGGCACCCAACCGCTAAGCGGGAGACTCGACTTGTCCGGCCCCCAGGGCGCCCAGCTGCGCACGGCGATCGCGTCGGTGCACCGGATCTGCCCGGAGTTCGCCCCGGTGCAGGTGCTGCGCCGCAGCGGACGCTCCGTGCTCCTGGTCGGTACGACGGGACGCAGCACGGCCGTCGCCAAGTGTTTACTCGACCACTCCCCGGTATGGGCCGAGCGGATCCGGCACGAGATAGCCGCCTACCGCTCGTTCGTCCGGCACCGGCCTCCGGTGCGCGTCCCCCGCCTGATCGCGGCGGACCCGGACAACTGCACCCTGGTCATCGAGCGGATGCCCGGCCGGGTGGCGGCGCTGCACCGGCATCCCGCGGAGGCTCCGCCGCGGGCCGACATCAGAGCGGCGCTCGGCGCGGTCTGCCGGCTCAACGCCTGGCGTCCGCCGGCGGGCACCTTCGACGCCCCGCTCGACTACGCGGCCCGGATCTCCCGCTACCACAACCTGGGTCTGCTGACCGACCGGGACATGGGTGACCTCCAGAAGCTGCTGCACGGCATCGCGGCGTCCGCGGGCCGACAGGGCATGGGCCAGTTCTGCCACGGCGACGCACTGCTCTCGAACATCCTGCTCTCACCGGCCGGTCCAGTGCTGGTGGACTGGGAGCACGCGGGCTGGTACCTGCCGGGGTACGACCTGGCGACGCTGTGGTCGGTGCTGGGCGACGCCCCGGTAGCCCGCCGTCAGATCAGCCAGATCGCCCAGTCGGCGGGCCCTGCCTCGCGGGACGCCTTCCTGGTGAACCTGATGCTCGTCCTGACCCGTGAGATCCGTACCTACGAGACGGCCGTACAGCGTTCGATGCACGACACGACCCCGGCGGCACCGGGCACGGCCCACCCGGGTGCTGCGCCGTCCGGCGAGGAACAGCGGCTGCTGCTGAGGCGGCTGCACGACGACTGCCAGCTGGCCCGTCGGGCCGTACGCGCGGCGGTCGGCACTCGCTGACGGGGACGATGGTCCGCGGTGCGCCCTGTGGAGCGGCGCACCGCGGACTTTCGTATGTACGGCTCCTCCGCGGGACATTGGTGTACGCCACTGACGCCCCGCAGGCCCATCGGCCGCCGCCACGAAACTCCCGTGCACCTCGATTGACATGGGGAATCCCCTGTCGCTGGGCATGATTGACGGATCGTCGGCAAGCCGGTAGCACTGACGCACGGCCGGCCCCGCTCGACACGTCGTGCTCGATCGTCCCAGGAGGCTGCATTGCGAGGATCCGTCACCGACACCGACAGAGCCACCCGGAGAGTGATCGGCACGCTGGCCGGCACCGCCCTGCTGCTGCCCCTGCTCGGCGCGGCCCCGTCGCAGGCCCAGGACGCCTCGGCCGGTCTCCAGCGGGCCTTCGCGTCCGCGGCGGCCGAGTACCACGTGCCGCAGAGCGTGCTCCTCGGCGTCTCCTATCTCCAGTCCCGCTGGGACGGTCACGCCGGGGCGCCCAGCGTGACCGGCGGCTACGGCCCGATGCACCTCACCGACGCCCGTACCGCGCTCGCCTCGGCTCCGCACCACAGCGAGGGCACCGAGGACGCCCGCGGTGACAGCGCCCGCCCGGCCCTGCTCCCCGAGACGAGGGTGCCCGCGAGCGCCGACGTCCCGGCCCGCCTGGAGACCCTGCCGAAGGCCGCCGAGCTGACCGGTCTCAGCGCCGAGGAGCTGCGCGAAGACCCCGCGTCGAACATCGCCGGCGGTGCCGCCCTGCTGGCGGCCGCCCAGAAGGACCTCGGCGAGCCGCTGAGCCAGGACCCGGCGGACTGGTACGGCGCGGTGGCCCGCTTCTCCGGCGCGGACGACAGCGCGACGGCGGCGGCGTACGCGAACGACGTGTACGAAGTGCTGCGCACCGGCGAGGAGCGCACCACCGACGCCGGACAGCAGGTCGCCCTGGCGGCCCAGCCCGGACTCACGCCCGACACCGCGCAGCTCGCCGCCCAGGTGGGCCTGCGGAAGCTGAGCGCGCGCGACACCGAGTGCCCGACAACGGTGTCGTGCGAGTGGATCCCGGCGCCGTACGAGCAGTTCGGCGACAACGACTACGGCAACCACGACCTGGGCGACCGCCCGGCCTCGCAGAGCATCAAGTACATCGTCATCCATGACACGGAGGGCGCCTGGGAAGGTGTCCTCAACCTGGTGCAGGACCCGACCTATGTGTCGTGGAACTACACCCTGCGCTCGACCGACGGTCACATCGCCCAGCATGTGAAGGCCAAGGACGTGGCCTGGCACGCGGGCAACTGGTATGTGAACGCCAAGTCGATCGGTCTGGAGCACGAGGGCTTCCTGGCGAATCCGGACGCCTGGTACACGGAGGCCATGTACCGCTCCTCGGCGCGGCTGGTGAAGTACCTCTCGGCGAAGTACGGCATCCCGCTGGACCGGCAGCACATCCTCGGCCACGACAACGTGCCGGGTCCGACGACCTCGACCGTCGCCGGCATGCACACGGATCCCGGCCCGTACTGGGACTGGCGGCACTACTTCGAGCTGCTGGGCCACCCGTTCGAGGCCACGTCCACCAAGCTGGGCGGCCTGGTGACGATCCGTCCGGACTACGCCACCAACCGGCCGCGGTACACGGGTTGCGTCACCGGCGGCGAGCCCTGCGCGTCCCACGGTTCGAGCGAGGTGCGGCTCTACTCGGCCCCCGACGAGAGCGCTCCCCTCATCACGGACATCGGGCGCGGCAAGGCCCCGACGATCGACGTCAACGACCTGTCGTCACGGGTCTCCACCGGTCAGCAGTACGCGGTCGCGGGGCGCGAGGGCGACTGGACGGCGATCTGGTACCTGGGCCAGAAGGCCTGGTTCAGGAACCCGCAGAGCGACCCGACCGCGGTGAGCGCCGCCGGGCTCGTCGTGACGCCGAAGGTGGGGCTCGACAGCATCCCGGTGTACGGGCGCGCCTACCCGGAGGCGGCCGCCTATCCGACGGGGATTCCGGCGCAGGCGGTGTCGCCGCTGCCGTACAAGGTGCTCAAGGGCCAGAGGTACGTGGTCGGTGACAGGGTGCCGGGCGAGTACTACTACGCGGTCACCTTCACTACGGACTCGCACAAGGTCGTGGTGGGCCAGGACCTGTACTACGAGATCCAGTACGGCCACCGGGTGGCGTACGTGCGGGCGGCGGACGTCGATGTGAAGCCGTCGGCCCGGCGCTAGTAGTCACAGTTTCGCCGGTACGGGACGTCCGGCAGGTGGCGGCTCCACTCGTCGCGGGTGAGGCCGCCACCGGCACGTCGGCAGACGGGGCCGGCGGCGCCGTCCGCTCCGACCGGGTAGGTCTGCGGCGGTGTGTGGTTCCCCATCGCGTGCAGGCTGTCGCCGTTCCTCCCGAAGACCAGGGCCGAGACCGTGTCGCCCGGGGTCGGCAGGGGTGATCCGACACGGCGCCGGGATGCCTCGTCCCACAGCTGCAGGGTGCCCTCGTCGCCGGCGACCGCGAGGGTACGGCCGTCGGGGGCGAAGGCCAGCGCCGACACGTACTGGTAGGTGGCGGTCTCGGGGTCGGCGAGCACCCCGAGGCGTCGGCCCAGCCGGCCGTCCCAGAGCACGACCCGGCCGGCCCCCTCGCCGACGGCGAGGTACGCGCAGTCGGGGCGGAACGCGAGGAGGGAGGGGAGCCGGTCACCGGCGGCGGCCTGGGCGAGGGCCGCGGTGGAGTAGTGGGCGCGGGCCGCCATGGCCCGGTAGGTGGGGCCGCCGGCCTCCTGCCGCAACTTCCGCAGCTCGTGGGCGAATCGGGCGACGGGCCCCTCGGTCGGGTCCAGCGGTCGCTCGCGTCGCCCCATCACTCTCCCCTGTCATGCCGGTCGGCGCGGTCGGCTGCGGTGCTCGCACGCTACGGACCGGGAGACGGCGGGGCAAGGCGGGACCGGGACCTGTCCGGTGGGACGGGAAATTGTCTGAAGTGGTGGAAGGGGGCTGCCGGACAACTCCCGGGTCGCGAAAGCTGGTTGCACGGTACCCGGGGGCTTCGTCGCGGCGGGCGGAGAGGGGAAATCCCGGGTGTGACCGTGCCGGGCCGGACGACCGACCGTGCCCGCGGGCGGCTCCGGAAGGCCAGGACGGGGGCACTGGCCTTCCGGAGCCTACGGCGAGCTGTTCGTGAGGGCCGGGAGGGGGCGCTCAGCCCTGCTGGAACAGCTCCGCCGGCAGCGGCTTGAGGAGGGCGTACAGGTCGTCCGTGATCGGGCGGTCCCAGGCGGCGATGGTCACCAGGACGTTGTCGCTGCGGTCGAACTGGACGCAGGAGATCCGGCTCTCGGAGAGCTTGAGGCGGCGCACGATCAGGAGGTTGTCGCCCTGCATCACCGGTGTGTCCTCGGCGCCGACGACGGTCACCTCCTCGTCGTTCTCCAGCGCGATCAGCAGCTGCGCCACCTCGAAGGGGACCTCGCCCTCGGGGACCTCGCGGGCCGGGGAGCCCTCGGGCAGATTGCCGATGATCATCGCGGGGCCGCGGCCGCCGAAGAGGTCGTAGCGCAGGAAGACGCCCTGGCAGGTGCCGTCGGGGGCGGGCAGGAGACCCGCGCCGAGGTTGCCGGGCCAGTCGCCCGGGTCCATGGCCAGGACGTCGAAGTCGGGGCCTGCGGGGGTTGCGCTGCGGCGGCGGAGGAACGACATGCGCCCATGGTAATGGGCGGTGACGTGGTCGTGCGGGCGCGGGCGGGTGGGGGCTAGTGGAGGGGGTCACTCGCCGTTCTCAAACCGGTGCGGTCTGTTCCCAGCTTGCGGAAGACCGCGGACAGCAGGCGCACCACCACCGGCTCTGGCACGCCCATCTCCTCGGCGATCTCCGCTCCCGTACGGCCGTCCGCCGCCAGGTTCGCCGCCGTGCGTTCACGTGCCGTGAGCGTGTCCGTTTCCGTGCTGTGCAGACGGCGGGGGCGCAGGCCTGCCGCGGACAGTTCGTCGCGCGCTGTTTCGATCAGGCCGTCGGCGCCGCACTGTACGGCGGTGTCCAGGCCCCGGTACAGGTGCTCCGCGGCTTCCCTCGCGCGGCCCGTGCGGCGGAGCTCGGTGCCGAGGGCCACCAGTGCGCAGGCGAGCTCGTACGCGGCCGGGGAGCGTTCCAGGTGGGCCACGGACTCCTCCAGGAGCTTCACCCGGGCCGAGCCCGAGGAGACCTCGGCGGCCAGCCTCAGCGCCTGGCCCACGGCCGAGGGCGCTCCGAACTGGCGGGCGCGGGCGACCGCTTCGAGGGCGGTGGCGACCGCGCGTTCCGGAGCGTCGTGGCTCTCGGCGCGGGCGAGGTGGAGCTGCGAGGGGCACCAGGCGGGGTTGCGCATGCCCCGCGGTTCCAGGCGTCGGCCCGCTGCGGCGAGCTCGGCGGCCGCGTCCTTGGCCAGGCCGCGGGCGAGCAGCAGTTCGCCGTGCACGGTCTGGGCGTCGGGGAAGACGACGGCGGCCGGGAAGCGCGCCCTGAACGAGTAGCCCTCGGCGATCTGCGCGGCCTCGGTGACCCGGCCGCACGCCAGGAGGACCTCGATGAGGATGCCCACCGCGTACCAGTGGGCCGGGGTGCCCGGACCGACGCGCTCGGCGAGGCGCAGTCCGGCGCGGACGAAGTCCTCGGCCTCGGGGAGGCGGCCGCGCCGGAAGCGGACGTAGGCGAGGAGCGTGTAGGCGAAGGAGAGGTGGGCGCCGCGCCAGCCCTGCCGTTCGAAGTCGGAGATCCCGGCGGCGAAGAGCTCCTCGGTGCGGCCGGGGCGGTCGGCGTACATGAAGGCGAGCGCGACCAGGACGGGCACCTCGAAACCGCGGTCGGGCTCGGCCCAGCCGAGGCCGCCGGCGAGGGCGCGCTCGGCGTGGTGGAGGGCGACCTGGGGGTCCCCCCGCGCGAGCGAAGTCGAGCGTGGGGGAGGGTTCGCCGGCAGGACGGCGTCCCAGGTGCGCAGGCCGATGACGTAGCGCTCGGTGAGGTCACGGCCGGTGAGCCGGTCGGCGAGCTTGGTCAGTCGGCGGGAGCGCGAGGGGTGGTCGGGTTCGTCGGCGCGGAAGGCGTCCCACATGAACTGCTCGGCGACCATGCGCAGTTTGACGCGGGCGTCGCCGGTGACTCTGATCTCGCGGGCGAGGGTGTCCGAGGCCTCGGCGAGGCGGTCGCTGTGGGCGAGGACCTGGGAGAGCCGGTAGACGATGCGGTGGCGCAGGTCGGGTTCGGCGATGGGTTCTTCGAGGGCGGCGCGCAGGTGGTTGACGGTGGTGGCGGGTTCGGTGAGCAGGGAGGCGCTGCCCAGTTCGTACAGGACCATGGCCCGGTCCTCGAAGGCCGGGGGTTCGCGCAGGGCCCGGGCGAGACAGCTGCGGGCGGCGTCGGGGGCGCCGGAGCGCAGGGTCTCGGCCGCGGCGGCACGCAGCTGCTGGACAACCCACGGGTCGCCGTCGGGGTGGGTCTCCAGGAGGTGCCGGGCGGCAGCGGCGGGGCCCCGTCCGTCGTTGACGACACACCACGCGGCCTGGCCGTGCAGCGCGACACGGAATCCGGCCGGGATGGCCCGGTAGACCGCGGTGGCGATGAGCGGGTGGACGAACTCCAGGGTCTCGGCGCCGGTGAGGATGCGGGCGCCGCGCAGGGCGTCGACCGCGTCGGCGGCCTCCTCCTGGCCGAGTCCGGCGACGGCGGCGGCGAGCAGCGGATGGATCTCGGTGCCGAGGACCGCGCAGGCCCAAGGCGAAGCGGACGGTCGAGGTGCCGAGGCGCTCGAGACGCGCGACCAGGCCGCTGCCCTTGACGGCGGCGGCGAGATCGCGGAGCAGGTGGGCCGCGTCCTCGGTCGGGACGACACCGCGGTCGCGCACCTTGGCGGTCAGCTCGACCGTCTCGAAGGGGTTGCCCGCGGTGACGGCCCAGCACTCCCGGCAGAACGCGTCGTCGGCGTGCGCGCCGAGTGTATCGGTGTGGGGTCCTCCCCCGTCCTGCTGACCGGTCCGCCCGGTTCGGTGGCCCAGGGCAGGCGGGACACCCAGCCCGGGAGGCTGGTGAACTCCCGGCTGCGCGGGATCGGGCCGTCGCTGACGACCGTCGATCTGCCGTTCTCGTCATGGCCGGTGACGACTCTGCGCACTCCCGTACGAGGCGGGCGACGGCGACGGCGCTGAGCGGCTCCAGATCGAGCGGGCGGCCGCCGGCCCGGCCGGGCAGTGCCCTGAACGACTCGGCGTGGTCGGGGAGTTCGTCGGGCCGGTAGGCCACGACTACCAGCAGCGGGAGTTGTTCGGCGCGGGGCGCGAACGCGGCCAGCCAGCGCAGGGATTCGGAATCGGCCCAGTGTGCGTCGTCCAGGACCAGCACCATAGGGGCGCGCAGGACGGCGAGATGGGTGAGCACCCAGTCGAGTCCGTCGCGCAGGCCCTGCGGGTCGGGCGGGGCTCCGTCGGTCGGGGCGCACAGGCCTAGCGCGGGGCCGACGATGTCGTACCAACTGCCCAGCTGGGCCCGGAGATCGACTTCGGCGGCCCCGGCGAACTGCGGCTGCAGGAGCTGGCGGGCGACATGGAAGGCGACCCGCTGCTCCTGGTCGCCGCCGCGGGCGGAGAGTACGGTGCAGCCCCGGGCGGCGGCGCGGCGGCGGACCTCGGCGAGCAGGGTGGTCTTGCCGATACCGGGGCGGCCCGCGACGGCGAGCAGGGCGCCACGGGAACGTCCGTTCGGCTCGACGCCGTCCGTGCGCAGCCCGGTGAGTTCCGCCAACGCCTCGTCAACCGCGGCTTCACTCTCCCGCTCCAGGAGAGTCCTTCTGCTCCGCGCACTGCGCTGCACCATGGCGCACCCCCGTCACGGCGGTGGACCCGCGCGGGGAGCGAGCGCACACCGTGACCTACAGGCACCTCAGCGTACGCCTCCGGGGTGCCGGGCGGGCCCGTGTCGACCCACTTCGGCCTGCGCTAGAAGACGTGTTCGTACAGGACGGTGAGCCCGTAGATCAGCCCGCCGAGGGCGGTCGCCGCGGCGAGCCGACGTATCGTCCGCGGACCGCTCGTCGAAGCGGCGCTCCGGCCGTACGAAGTGAGCGCCGTGACCGTCCCGAAGGCGATGAGGAAGAGGCCCATCACCGTCAGGGTCGCCCAGCCGGCGATCGCCCTGAAGCCCAGTGTTTCGAGACCGGCGAACGGCTGGTCGCGTACCGCGATCGTGGATCCGATACGGGCATCGGCCTGGATGACCGCGTCGGTGTCGACCAACCGACCGTCGGCCGAGAGCAGTTCGCCGTGGCATTGCGTGGTCGGCTTGTCGTCGGTCCGCACCACGGCGCACGAGTCGACGTACAAGCGCCCCGGGGTCCCGGACAGTCCGACGGCACCCGCCAGCATCAGACCCGCGTAGCCGGTCATCACCACGCCGAACACCAGGCTCGTCAGTGCGGCCACAGTCGAACGGAAGCGGTCGCCCCGCGGCCTCTCCCCCTGCGCCTTACGGAACGCCCGCAGCCGTTCGGCCTTCTTGAACCGCCGCCTGGCCGCCTTCGAGGTCACAACCCCTCCCCTTGCTCACGTGACGTGATGATCCTTCAGGAAGTAGCGCACGTGGGGAGGGGGCTGGCAAGCGTGTGGCGCCTCCGGTTGGCGTAGCTGAAGGACGGGGACGGCCGACGACGACCAGGTCGGCGTCCTGGGAGGCCGCGCCGATGTGGCCGACCGCGTCGCCCGGGGCACGTACGGCTCGGTCCGGACCCCGGCGGGCGGGCGCTGTGCGGGGCGAGGAAGCCGTCGGCGAGGGCGCGGGGCTCGTTCTCCACTGCGTCCTGGTCGATCACCGGAGGGATGAACTCGCCGGGACCGCGGCCCAGCTCTGGAGCGGCCGGCGTAGGCGAAGTCGAGGGTGGCGTCGTCGGGGCTGTCGACCTGCACACCGACGACCACGCGCGGGCCGGGTTCCGTCGGCCGGACCGTCGACCTCGTGTCCGGGGCAGGGCACGACCACCACCCGGCACTGGGCGCTGGGGGTCGCGGGCGGCGGCCATGCCGCCGGAGCCGAGCACCAGACGGGCGAAATCGCCCCGACCCCGGGAGCCGAGCACCAGCAGCCGGCCAGTGGCGCCGCGTCCGGGCAGCACCAGGGCGTGTCGGCGGCAACTCCCACGCCTTTCGCCCTGTGGGGGATACCGTCCGAACCGTCCACCGCCGCGATCACCGGCAGGCTGCTCAAGGGTTCCTGACTTCCGGAGTACGAAGGTCGGTGTCCGGAAAGACCCTCAGGTGAGGTCGAACTCTCCCTCCCGCGCCCCTGACACGAACGCGCCCCACTCCGCCGGGGTGAAGATCAGGGAAGGGCTCTCCGGGCGGCCACTGTTGCGCATCGCGATGAACCCCTCGACGAAGGCGATCTGGACATCCCCCAGACCGCGGCTGCTCGAGTGCCAATCGGCGTTGCTCAGGTCCAGCTCCGGCTTCTCCCAGCCCATGAGCGGCTGCTGCTGGATGGTGGTCTCGGCCACGTCCGTGCTCCTCCCGATTGCGTCGTCCGCGGCCAGCCTAGCGATCGGCCCCGACCGCCGACAGGCCACGTGAGGGGGACCTTTCAGGAGTCAGTTCACGCATCAGGGGGCTCAGACCCCACGAGCCACATGGAGAAGAACTGGGATCCGCCGCCATAGGCGTGCCCGAGCACCTTCCGGGCGCCCGCCACCTGGTGTTCCCCGGCCTCTCCGCGTGCCTGGAGGGCGGCCTCCGCGAAGCGGATCATGCCGGAGGCGCCGATCGGGTTGGTGGACAGCACCCCGCCCGACATGTTGACGGGCAGATCCCCGTCCAACTCGGTGACCCCGGCCTCGGTGAGCTTCCAGCCCTCGCCCTCGTCGGCGAAGCCCAGGTTCTCCAGCCACATCGGTTCGTACCAGGAGAACGGCACGTACATCTCCACGGCGTCGATGTCCCGGCGCGGGTCGGCGATCCCGGCCTGCCGGTACACGTCGGCCGCGCAGTCCTTGCCGGCCTGCGGTGACACGGCGTCCTTGCCCGCGAAGAGCGTCGGCTCGCTGCGCATGGCGCCCCCCAGCATCCAGGCCGGCGGCCGGGGAGCCCGTGCGGCACCCGCCCGGTCGGTGAGCACCATCGCGCAGGCGCCGTCGGAGGAGGGGCAGGTCTCGGAGTAGCGGATCGGGTCCCAGAGCATGGGCGAGGCCTGGACCTTCTCCAGGGTGATGTCATGCTCGTGCAGATGCGCGTACGGGTTCTTGAGCGCGTTGCGGCGGTCCTTGTACGCCACCAGCGAGCCGACCGTGTCGGGCGCACCGGTGCGCCGCATGTACGCGCGCACGTGCGGGGCGAAGAATCCGCCGGCCCCGGCCAGCAGGGGTTGCTGGAAGGGGATGGGCAGGGACAGGCCCCACATGGCGTTGGACTCGGACTGCTTCTCGAAGGCCAGGGTGAGAACGGTGCCGTGGACCCGGGCCGCCACCAGGTTCGCGGCGACCAGCGCCGTGGAGCCGCCGACGCTGCCCGCGGTGTGCACCCGCAGCATCGGCTTGCCCACCGCGCCGAGTGCGTCGGCCAGGTACAGCTCCGGCATCATGACGCCCTCGAAGAAGTCGGGCGCCTTGCCGATCACCACGGCGTCGATGTCCGCATAGGTCAACTCGGCGTCGTCGAGCGCTCGTTGGGCGGCCTCCCGGACGAGCCCGGCGATCGACACGTCCCGGCGGGCCGCGACGTGCTTGGTCTGGCCGATGCCTACGACGGCCACGGGCTCCTTGCTCATCGGGGATCCCCTTCGAGTACGGCGACCAGGTTCTGCTGGAGACAGGGCCCGGAGGTGGCGTGGGCGAGGGCCCGGTCGGACTCGCCCCGGTGGATACGGGCGGCTGCTTCGCCGATGCGGGCGAGCCCGGCGGCCATCATCGGGTTGGCGGCGAGGGCACCGCCGGACGGATTGACCCTGGTGGAGTCGTCGAGCCTCAGTGCTTTGCGCAGGACCACCTCCTGCGAGGTGAACGGCGCGTGCAACTCGGCCGTGTCGACGGGCCGTTCGAATGCTCCGGCCCTTTCGGCGGCCAGGCGGGTGGAGGGCGAGTCGGTGAGGTCGCGGACGCCGAGCGAGTGGGCCTCGATCCGGTGGTCGATCCCACGGATCCAGGCGGGGCGCTCGCACAGCTCCCGGGCCCGCTCCCCCGCCGCGAGAACAACGGCGGCAGCCCCGTCCCCGATGGGCGGGCAGTCGCCGGTACGGAGCGGTCGTACAAGGTAATCCCCTTGCGGTACAGCGCCCTTGAGCTGTGCACGTGGGTTGTCGGTCGTGCGGCTGCGGGCGCCGATCGCGGCCAGCTCGGGCTCGTCCGTGTCACCCGCGTCGATGAGCGCCTGGGCCTGGAGGGCGGCGAGGGCGACGGAGTCGGGCCACAGGGGGGCGACGTAGTAGGGGTCCAGCTGCCGGGTGAGCACATCGCGCAGGGAGCCTGGCGAGGACTTGCCGTAGGAGTACACCAGCGCGGTGTCGGCGTCTCCGGACAGCAGCTTGGTCCACGCCTCGTACAGGGCCCAGGCCCCGTCCATCTCGACGTGCGACTCGGAGATGGGCGGCCAGGCGCCCACTCCGTCGAGGGCCAGGGTGAAGGAGAACGCGCGGCCGGCGAGGTAGTCGCAGGAACCGGAGCAGGTGAAGTCGATGTCGGCGGTCTTCAGGCCGGTCTGCGCGAGGGCGTCGTGCAGGATGGGCATGAGCATCTCCACCTCGGAGAGTTCCGCGGTGGAGCGCAGGGTGTCGGACTGGGCGAAGGCCACGACGGCGATGTCTCGGGGCCCCGGGGCTGCTTCGCTGGTCACAGGAGCTCCTTGTAGGTCTCGTAGTCCGCGTCGGGTTCGCCGGTCGGCCGGTAGTGGTCCGGGTAGCGGCCGCCCTCGCTCCACACCGGCTCGACCCTGAGGCCCATGCGCACCTGGTCGTACGGGATTCCGCCGATGCGTCCGTGCAGCGCGAGATCGGCGCCGTCGAGGGCGATGTGGGCGTAGACGTACGGCACTTCGATGTCGAGGTTCTTCGCCTTGATGTTGACGATGCAGAAGGTGGTGACGGTGCCGCTCGGACCCACTTCCACCTGTTCCGATGTGGCGACACCACATGTGGGACACGCACCCCTCGGCGGCACGTACACCTTGCGGCAGGACGGACAGCGCTCGCCCACGGCCCGGTGTTCGGCGAGGGCGTTGATGTAGGCGGTCTGGGCGCGACCGGGTGAGTAGGTGTAGTCGAGCCGGGCCTGGGCGACGATGCCGCTGACCGGGTTCTCGAACTCTCCCGCGTGGACCCTGACGGTGGAGTCCTCACCGTCGTACGGCTCGAAGCAGGCGATGTCCGTGATGGCACCGACGCGTTCCCCGGCCCAGCGGACACGGACACGCATCCCGGTGTGGACGGCGTCGGGGCCGGGGGCGTCGAGCGCGTGCAGGAGAGCGGTGTCGGCGCCGTCGAGCTGCACCAGAACCCAGGCGAAGGGCCTGTCCAGCGGCTGACCTCGGCGGGGTGCATGGTTCCAGGCCCAGGTGGTGACGGTGCCGGTGAGCCCGACGTGGACGAGGTCCCGGATCTCCTCGGCGGTGACGGGGTCGTACTCGACGGGCGGAACCAGGGTGCGGCCGTCACGGGTCTTGACCCCGAGGATCACGCATTCACGAAGACCGGTCAGGAAGGCGCTCTGGACGGGACTGAGGGAACGGGTGAAGGGAAATTCAACGACGAGCGGCGCCTTGAGTACGTCGGCCATAGGCGCGTGCCTCCTTAAGGGGTCGGTGGTGAGTCGCCCCTTCAGGGGCGCGGGGAACTGCGCGACCAGCCACAACGGACCCGCAGCTCTGAACCGGTCCGAGCCGGCACAGCGCTACGCCCGCTTGTAGACGGGCGGCCGCTTCTCCGCGAAGGCACGGGCACCTTCCTTCGCATCGGCCGTGTCGAAGATCGGCCACCCCCGCTTCAGCTCGGCGGCGAGCCCCTCCGTCTCGGTCATCTCGGCCGTCTCGTACACCGACGCCTTGACCGCCTCCACCGCCAACGGACCGCAGCCGTTGATCAGTTCGGCGATCTCCAGGGCCTCGGTGAGGGCTGTGCCGTCCGGGACGACGTGCCCGATCAGCCCGATGTCGGCGGCCTCCCGCGCGGTGTACGGGCGCCCGGTGAGCAACATCTCCAGCGCGTGCGTGCGCGGGATCTGGCGTTGCAGCCGGACCGTGGAGCCGCCGATCGGGAACAGGCCGCGCCTGACCTCGAAGAGACCGAAGGTCGCGGACTCACCGGCGACCCGGATGTCGGTGCCCTGGAGCATCTCGGTGCCGCCCGCGACGCAGTAGCCCTCGACGGCCGCGATCACGGGTTTGCGCGGGCGGTGGTGGCGCAGCATCGCCTTCCAGTGCAGGTCGGGGTCCGCCTTCAGCCGGTCCCGGTACTGCTCGCCGCCGGTGTCCTTGCCCGCGAGGGCCTTGAGGTCCATGCCGGCGCAGAACGAGTCGCCGGCGCCGGTGAGGACGACCGAGCGGATCGAGTCGTCCGCGTCCGCTTCCACCCAGCCGTCGTACAGGCCGACCAGCATCGGCAACGAGAGCGCGTTCTTCGCCTCCGGCCTGTTGAGCGTGAGCACCAGTGTGGCGCCCTCGCGCTGGATGTTGAGGTGTTCCGTGCCACCCATCGCCCGTCTCCCCTCTGCCGGAACGAGAACAGGTTGCAGGAGGCGCCGATGCACTTCAAGAGTTTTCTGACAGACAGTCAGATTTCTTCGCGCGAACCCTTCACAGTCACGCCGCCCTTTGCTCTGATGACCGGCGAACCGTCCAGCAGCCAGGCCGCGTCGGTCAGGAGGAGCCGGTGGAGTACAACCTTGCCGATCTGTTCGAGTCCGTCGTCGACGTGGTGCCGGACCGTGAGGCGCTCGCGTACCTCGACATCCCCGGAACGGGTGCGGAGCGCCGTCTGACGTACGCGGAACTGGACGCGGCGGCCAACCGCATCGGACACCATCTGCTCGACAGCGGGATACGCGCCGGCGAGCACGTCGGGCTGCACCTCTACAACGGTGTGGAGTACGTACAGGCGCTGCTGGGGTGCATGAAGGCGCGGGTCGTGCCGGTGAACGTCAACTACCGTTATGTGGAAGACGAGTTGGTCTATCTCTACCGGGACGCCGATCTCGTGGGGCTGGTCTTCGACGCGGAGTTCACGGACCGGGTGGCTGCCGCGCGTCCGCTCACGAAGCGGCTGCGGCACCTGGTGCGGGTCGGGACCACCAAGGCGGGTGACAGGCTGTCGGCGGTGGACTTCGCCGACGCGGAGGCTTCCGGTTCACCGGAGCGCGGGTTCCCGGCACGTTCTGCCGACGACCAGTTCATCATCTACACCGGCGGCACCACCGGGATGCCCAAGGGTGTGATGTGGCGTCAGGAGGACCTGTTCTTCTCGGGGTTGGGCGGTGGCGCGCCGACCGGTGAGCCGGTGAAGAGGCCCGAGGAACTCGCCGAGCGGGTCGCGGCCGGCGGGGCGGGGATCACCTTCTTCCCCACTCCCCCGCTGATGCACGGCACCTCCACGCTCACCGCGCTCATCGGCTTCAACTTCGGCCAACGGGTCGTACTGCACCGCAAGTTCGTGCCCGAAGAGGTGCTGCGGACCGTCGAGGAGGAGAAGGTCAGCGCGATGTCGCTGGTGGGCGACGCGATGCTGCGGCCGCTCATCGACGCTTTGGAGGGGCCGATGAAGGGCACCGACATGTCGTCGGTGTTCAGCGTGTCCTCGTCGGGCGCGATCATGTCGGACACGGTGAGCCGGCAGTTCCGGGCGCTCGTCCCGAACGCCATGCTGCTCGACAACTTCGGCTCCTCCGAGTCCGGCTTCAACGGGACGGCGACGGAGGACTCGGGGCCCGAGCGGGGCTTCCGCGTCCGGGTCAACTCCCGTACCCAGGTGGTCGATCCGGCCACCCACGAGCCGGTGGCCGTGGGCGAGGTGGGGCGGGTCGCCCAGTGCGGCCATGTGCCGCTCGGCTACTACAACGACCCGCGGAAAACCGCCGAGACCTTCTTCGAGAAGGACGGCGAGCGGTGGGTGCTGCTCGGCGACATGGCCACCGTGGACGAGGAGGGGGTCGTCACCGTCCTCGGGCGGGGTTCGCAGTGCATCAACACGGGCGGCGAGAAGGTGTACCCGGAGGAGGTCGAGCAGGCGCTCAAGGCCCATCCGGACGTGTACGACGCGCTCGTCGCCGGAGTGCCGGACGTCAAGTGGGGGCACCATGTGGCGGCCGTGGTGCAGTTGCGCGAGGGGGCGGGGCAGATGTCCCTGGACGAGCTCCAGACGCACTGCCGGTCACGGCTCGCGGGATACAAGGTCCCCCGCCAGCTGGTCCTGGCGGACTCCATTCGCCGGTCCCCGAGCGGCAAGGCGGACTATCGGTGGGCGCAGAAGGTGGCGGTGGCGGCGGACGGGTGAGTGCCGATTCCGGTCCCGGGTGCGATTGAACCGAAGGTGACGTGCGACCGTACTGGTGGTGGCAGGCTCGGTCACCGGGCCCTGTTCGTCATGCCCTCGCGGCAGGACCGCACGTCACAGCAAGACCGCACGGAAGGACCACCGAGTGTCGCTCTTCACTCGCTCACGCCAACTGCCGGGTACCGCTGGGGGCGAGGGAGACGCGGATGGTGGGGGTGCGAGGGAGGAAGGGGTGACGGAGGAGGTCGTAGCGGAGACTCCGTCCGCCCGGGAGGTGGATGAGCCCGTCTCCCCGGACGTACCCGACTCCCCCCGCCCCGGCTGGTTCGGCTGGCGCCGCCGCTGTCCCCGTACGGCCCGTGGGGTGTCCGTGGGGACGAGCGTGCTGGCCGGAGTTCTGGTGGTGGTCGCGCTGGTCTCCCCCGCCCGGCTCGATCACATGCACCTCGGGTCGTTCCTCCGGCTCCCCGTCGAGGCGATCGTCCTCGCGGCCGTCCTGTTGATGCTGCCCCCGAAGGTCCGCAGGGTCGCGGCGGTGCTCTGCGGGATGTTCCTCGGGCTGTCCACGCTCCTGAAGTTCATGGACATGGCGTTCCGCCAGACCCTGGCCCGGCCGTTCGACCTGGTCTTCGACTGGATCATGGTGGGTAACGCGACGGACTGGCTCAGGGAGTCGTTCGGGCGCACGGGCGAGGTGCTCGCGATCATCGGGGTGATCGTCCTGTTCATCGCGGTCCTCGTGCTGTGCACGCTCGCGGTGGTGCGGTTGACGAACGTCATGTCCCGGCATCGCCCCAGGGCGGTTCTCGCCACACTTGTCGTCGGAACCCTGTGGGTCACCTGCTTCAATCTCGGCGTGCAGTTCGGCGGGGTCACCTTCGCCACCAACGGCTACAGCGTGTTCGTCGCCAACCGGGTCCAGAACGTGCGCAACGGGCTGGGGGACGCCGAGGTCTTCGAGAAGCAGTCCGCCGTCGACGCCTTCGCCGCCACCCCTCCCGACCAGCTGCTGACCGGACTGCGCGGCAAGGACGTCCTGTTCACCTTCGTCGAGAGCTACGGCCGGGTGGCGATCGACGACCCGGCGATGGCACCGGAGATCGACGCGACGCTCAAGGAGGGCGACGCGAGGCTCAAGTCGGCCGGCTTCGCCTCGCGCAGCGGATGGCTCACCTCCCCCGTGACGGGCGCCGGCAGCTGGATGGCCCACTCGACGTTCCTGTCCGGGCTGTGGGTCAAGAACCAGCAGCGGTACCTGAACCTCACCAACAGCGACCGCGCCACCCTCACCAGCTACTTCCAGAAGACGGGTGACTGGCGCACGGTCGGCATCGTGCCGGGTGTGCGCAAGTCCTGGCCCGAGGGCAAGTACTTCGGCCTCGACCACATCTACGACTCCACGCACCTCGGCTACAAGGGTCCGTACTTCAGCTGGACGCCGGTGCCGGACCAGTTCAGCCTGGAGGCCTTCCAGAAGCTGGAGCACGGCAAGAAGGACCGCGACCCGATCATGGCGGAGATCATCCTGGCCTCCAGCCACAACCCCTGGTCGCCGATCGCCCACACCATCGACTGGGACGAGCTCGGCGACGGTTCGGTCTTCGAGCAGATCAAGAAGGAGGGCACGAACCCGAGCGAGGTCTGGAAGAGCGGGGAGCGGGTGCGCACCGAGTACCGCAAGGCCATCCAGTACTCCTTGGACAGCCTGACCCAGTGGATGCAGCGCTACGGCGACGAGAACACGGTCCTCGTCTTCCTCGGCGACCACCAGCCCGTCCCGACGGTCACGAAGGGCTCCGCCAACATGGACGTGCCGATCACGATCGTCGCCAAGGACCCCAAGGTCCTGGACCGCGTGGCCGACTGGAACTGGACCGAGGGCCTCAAGCCCGCCGACGACGCGCCCAAGTGGGGCATGGACAAGTTCCGGGACCGCTTCATGACGGCGTTCGCGAAGTGATGTCCGGCGCGTCGAGGAAGGGCACCAGGACGGCCAGGAACTCCGCCGGCTTCGCCTCGTGCACCAGATGACCACCGCCGACGGTCACCAGCCGGGAGGCGGGGATCACTGAGTCGAGCATGGCGACCTCCTCCTGCGGGACAAGGCTGGTGGGGCCGCCACCGATGAGCAGCGTGGGCATGGTGATCCGCCCCATGTGGTCCCACCACAGGGGGTCGGGGGTGTTCCGCTGTTCGTCGGTGGCCCGCAGCATGGCCCAGTCGAACGGCAGATCGGTGCCCGGGGCGTCGGCGGGCGGCCTGGGCGGATCGAGGGGAATCGGCGCGGGTACGTCCTCCAGGACCAGACGCCGTACGACGTCGGGCGCTTCCTGCGCGAGCAGACAGGCGACGACACCGCCCAGCGAGTGGCCGACGACGTCGGCGCGGCCGATGCCGAGCGCCGCCAGGAAGCCGAGGATGTCGTCACGCATCGCCTCGTACGTGTACGCCCCCGCCACCTCGCCGGGCCAGTCGCTCCGCCCGTGCCCCCGCAGGTCGGGGGCGTACACCCGACGGGGACACGCCCCCGCGGCAAGCCGCTCCGCGATCCCGGTCCAGTCCGGGCCGTCGGCACCCCGGCAGTGCAGCAGCAGTACGGGCGCGGCGTCCTCAGGGCCCCAGGCTCGGTACGCGAGGGTGATGCCGTTCGCCTTGACGGTGTTCATGCCCGGCAACGTATCCGGCGCGGTGGCCGGCAGCGGGCCCGCTCCGCCCAGGGCAGAGGGGCCCGCCCGGGTGAAGCACTCGCGACCCCGCTAGTCGGCGAACCGGTCCCGCAGTTCCCGCTTGAGGATCTTCCCGCTCGCGTTCCGCGGCAGTTCGTCCACGAACAGCACCCGCTTGGGTGCCTTGAAGTGGGCGAGCTTCTCGCGGGTGTGGTCGAGGAGTTCTGCCTCGGTGACCTCGCCGCGCGGGACGACGACCGCGGTCACGGCCTCGATCCACCGCTCGTCGGGCAGGCCGATCACGGCGACCTCGGCGACGGCCTCGTGGGTGTACAGAGCGTCCTCGACCTGCCGTGAGGCGACCAGCACACCACCGGAGTTGATGACGTCCTTCACCCGGTCGACGATCGTGAAGTAGCCGTGCGCGTCCCGCACCGCGAGGTCACCCGAGTGGAACCAGCCGTCCCGGAAGGCCGCTTCCGTCTCCTCGGGCTTGTCCCAGTAGCCCTCGCACAACTGCGGGGACTTGTAGACGATCTCACCGGGCGTGCCGTCGGGCACGTCCTTGCCGTCCTCGTCCACGACCCGCGCGTCGACGAACAGGACGGTCCGGCCGCAGGAGTCCATCCGCCCCTTGTGCTCGTCGGGCGCGAGGACGGTGGCCAGCGGGCCGATCTCGCTCTGGCCGAAGCAGTTGTAGAAGGCCAGCTTCGGCAGGCGCTCCCGGAGTCGTTCCAGGACCGGCACCGGCATGATCGAGGCACCGTAGTAGGCCTTGCGCAGTCCGCTGAGGTCCCGGGTGGCGAAGTCGGGGCGGTTGGACAGACCGATCCACACCGTGGGCGGGGCGAACAGACTGTCCGCGCGGCCCTCCTCGATGAGGTCGAAGAGGCGGTCGCCGTCGGGCGCGTCCAGGATGATGTTCGTCGCGCCGACCGCGAGGTACGGCAGCAGGAAGACGTGCATCTGGGCCGAGTGGTACAGCGGCAGCGAGTGCACCGGCCGGTCCCCTGCGCTCAGATCGCAGGCGGTGATCGCGCTCAGGTACTCGTGCACCAGGGCCCGATGGGTCATCATCGCGCCCTTGGGCAGGGCCGTGGTCCCGGAGGTGTAGAGCAGTTGGACGAGGTCGTCGGTGCCCGGCTCGGGGCCGTCGTACGGCGCTGTCGCTCCCAGGCGGGCCAACAGCGAGTCGGCGGCGTCCCGCAGGGGCAAGGTGCGTACGCCGTCCGGGAGTCGGTCCGCGAGGTCGGGGTCAGCGAGGACGAGCGTGCTGCCCGACTGGCCGACGATGTACGCGAGGTCGTCCCCGGTGAGGTTCTGGTTGACCGGCACATGCACAAGGCCGGCGCGGGCGCAGGCGAGGAAGGCGATCAGATACGCGTCCGAGTTGTGGCCGTAGGCGCCGACCCGGTCACCGGGATCGAGGCCCTGGTCGAGGAGCAGGCTCGCCGCTCGTGAGACGGCGTCGTCGAGTTCCTCGTACGTCCACGATCGCTCGCCGTACTCCACCGCGACGCGCGCCGGGGTGCGCCGGGCGCTGCGCCGCAGCACCCCGTCAACCGTACTGCCGTGTCCAGGCGTCATACGGGACAACCTACCGGTTGGTACGCTCAACCGCTCCTTCCCTCAATGACGTTGGGAGGCACGATGCGCACCCGCCCCAGACGCGCCGTGGTCGCGGCCGTGGCCCTGTTCGCCGCCGTCGGCACGCTGCCGGCCGCAGCCGCACAGGACCGGCACAAACAGGAACATCCGTCCCACGGTGGTCTGTCCGCCACCATCCGCTACACCGAGTACGGCATCCCGCACATCCTCGCGAGGAACTACGCGGACCTGGGCTTCGGCACCGGGTGGGCGCAGGCCGCCGACCAGGTGTGCACGCTCGCCGACGGGTTCGTGACCGTGCGCGGCGAGCGTGCGCGGTACTTCGGGGCCGAAGGGACTGCCGACTCCGCGCTCTCCTCGGCCACGAAGAACCTCTCCAGCGACCTGTACTTCCGCGGGGTGCGGGAGGCGGGCACGGTGCAGAAGCTCATGGCCACACCGGCACCGCTCGGTCCGAGCCGTGACGTCAAGGAGCTGATGCGGGGCTTCACGGCGGGCTACAACGCCTGGCTGAAGAAGAACCGGATCACCGACCCGTCCTGCAAGGGCGCCGAATGGGTGCGCCCGGTGACGCTCCAGGACGTGGCCGCGCGCAACTTCGCGCTGGCCGTCCTCGGCGGCCAGGGGCGGGCCGTGGACGGCATCACGGCCGCGCAGCCGCCCGCCTCGACGACGGCCGGGGCAGCCGCACCCGACGCGCAGGACACCGCGCGTGCCGCCGGTGAGCTCTTCGCGGCCGACTCCGCCGACATGGGCTCCAACGCCGTCGCCTTCGGCGGGGCCACGACGGCGAACGGCCGCGGGCTCCTCCTCGGCAACCCGCACTACCCCTGGCAGGGCGGCCGCCGCTTCTGGCAGTCGCAGCAGACCATCCCGGGAGAGCTGAACATCTCGGGCGGCTCGCTGCTCGGTTCGGCGACGATCTCCATAGGTCACAACGCGCGGGTGGCCTGGAGCCACACCGTGGCCACCGGCATCACTCTCAACCTCCACCAGCTGGCCCTGACCCCGGGCGACCCGACCACCTACCTGGTGGACGGCAAGCCGGAGCGCATGACCGAGCGCAAGGTCACCGTCGCCGTGAAGGACGGCGCACCGGTCACGCGCACCCAGTGGTGGACCCGGTACGGCCCGGTCGTCACCTCCCTCGGTGCCGCACTGCCACTGCCCTGGACGGCCACGACGGCGTACGCCCTGAACGACCCGAACGCCGGCAACCTGCGCGCCTCCGACACCGCGCTCGGCTTCAGCAAGGCCCGCGGCACGGGCGACGTGCTCAGCGCGCTGAAGCGCACGCAGGGGTTGCCGTGGGTCAACACGATCGCCGCCGACTCTCGGGGCCACACCCTGTTCACACAGTCCCAGGTGCTCCCCCGGATCACCGACGAGCTGGCCCAGCGCTGTTCCACTCCGCTGGGCAAGGTCACCTACCCCGCCTCGGGAGTGGCGGTCCTCGACGGCTCGCGCGGCGACTGCGCACTGGGCAGCGATCCGGACGCCGTACAGCCGGGGATCTTCGGCCCGTCGAAGTTGCCGGTCCTCAAGGACGCGCCCTACGCGGAGAACTCCAACGACAGCGCCTGGCTGGCCAACGCCGAGCGTCCGATCACCGGGTACGAGCGGGTCTTCGGCACGGTGGGCACGCAGCGCTCGATGCGCACGCGCGGTGCTCTGGAGGACGTGTCCGCGATGGCCGAGCGCGGGCGGCTGACCGTACGGGATCTTCAGGCGCAGCAGTTCGCCAACCGGGTGCCCGCGGGCGACCTGGTCGCGGCCGACGCGGCGAAGGCGTGTGCCGCCCTGCCCGGTGGCACGGCAACGGGCAGTGACGGCAAGGCCGTTGACGTCGGGGAGGCCTGCGGAGCGCTCGCGGCCTGGGACCGCACGGCGGACACCGGCAGCCGGGGCGCGCTGCTCTTCGACCGGCTGTGGCGGAAGCTGCCCACGGGCCAGTTGTGGAAGGTGCCGTTCTCGGCGGCCGACCCGGTGGGCACACCGAACACGCTCAACACCGCGGCCCCCGCCTTCGCGACGGCCCTCGCGGACGCCGTCACCGAGCTGAGGGCGGCCGGTGTCCCGCTGGACTCCCGGCTCGGAGAGCACCAGTTCGTCGTACGGAACGGGAAGCGCATCGCCGTTCCGGGCGGCACGGAGTCGCTGGGCGTGTGGAACAAGGTCGAACCGGTCTGGAACCCGGCCGGCGGTGGCTACACGGAGGTGTCGACCGGGTCCAGCTACATCCAGGCGGTGGGCTGGGACGGCGGCCGCTGCCCGGTGGCCCGGACCCTGCTGACGTACTCCCAGTCCTCGAACCCGAACTCACCGCACTTCAGCGACCAGACGCGGCTGTTCTCGGCGGAGAAGTGGGTGACGTCCCGGTTCTGCGAGAAGGACATCCTGTCGTCGCCGGGGCTGAGGGTCGTCCGGGTCCGTTCCTGAGGTTCCGAGGCTCACACCGGTCGTGAGCGCCCCTCCCAGTACGGATCCCGCAGCCGCCGCTTGTACAGCTTGCCGTTGGGATCGCGGGGCATCTCGGTGATGAAGTCGACGCTCTTCGGGCGCTTGTAGCCCGCGAGTCGGTCGGCGCAGTGGGCGAGGAGGTCGGCGGCCAGGTCCGGTCCGGGGGTCTGGCCCTGGGCCGGTTCCACCACGGCCTTGACCTCCTCGCCCCAGTCGTCGTGCGGGATGCCGAAGGCGGCGGCGTCGGCGACGGCGGGGTGCTGGAGCAGGACGGACTCGATCTCGGCGGGGTAGATGTTGACCCCGCCCGAGATGATCATGTCGATCTTCCGGTCCCGGAGGAACAGATAGCCGTCCTCGTCGAGGAGGCCGAGGTCGCCGACGGTGAAGAAGTCACCGATGCGGTTCTTCTTCGTCTTGGCCTCGTCCTTGTGGTAGGCGAAGCCGCCGGTGTTCATCTTCAGGTACACGGTGCCGAGTTCACCGGCCGGCAGCCTGTTTCCGTCGTCGTCGAAGATCGCGAGTTCGCTGATGGGCCAGGCCTTGCCGACCGTGCCGGGCTTCTTCAGCCAGTCCTCGGCGGTCGCGAAGGCACCGCCGCCCTCGCTGGCCGCGTAGTACTCCTCCACACAGGGCCCCCACCAGTCGAGCATCGCCCGCTTGACGTGGTCGGGGCAGGGAGCGGCGCCATGGATGGCGTGCTGCATGGACGTGACGTCGTAGCGTGCCCGGACTTCGTCCGGCAGTGCCAGCAGGCGGTGGAACTGCGTCGGGACCATGTGGGTGTGGGTGCACCGATGTTCGTCGATCACCCGGAGCATCTCCTCGGGCGTCCACTTGTCCATCAGGACCAGCCGGTGGCCGATGTGCAGGGACGCGGCCGCGAACTGCAGGACGGCGGTGTGGTAGAGCGGTGAGCAGACGAGGTGGACGTCGTCGCCGAAGGGCCGGATGCCGAAGATGCCGAGGAAGCCGCCGAGGTACGCCTCCTCCGGCAGCTTGCCGGGCAGGGGCCGGCGGATACCGCGCGGGCGGCCCGTCGTGCCCGAGGTGTAGTTCATGACCCAGCCGAGCTCACGGTCTTCGGGTGCCGACTCTGGTTGTCCGTCAAGGAGTTCGGCGTACGGCCGGAAGCCCTCGACCTCGCCGACGGCGTACCGGTGGGTCGCCGGGAGGCCTGCCTCGTCGGCGGCCCGGCGTGCGGTCTCCCCGAACCTCTCGTGGGCGACCAGCACCTTCGCGCCGGAGTCGGCGACGATCCAGGCGATCTCGGGGGCGACGAAGTGGTGGTTGATCGGGACCAGGTAGAAGCCGGCCTGACTGGCGGCGAGATGTGCGGTGAAGAACTCCACGCTGTTGGGCAGGACGACCGCGAAGGCGTCCCCGCGTTCGAGGCCCGCGGCCCGCAGGCCGTGGACGAGCTGGTTGGCGGCGGCGAGTAGTCGGCCTGCGGTCCAGGGCGAGCCGTCGGGGGCGATGAGGACCGTACGGGCGGGGTCCTGGGCGGCCTGGGCCCAGAAGCCCGCGGGAGGGGTGCTCGTCACTGGCCGCTCCTTCCGGCGATGCGGTTGATGCGATCGACGGCTTCCTCGAAGCCGCGGGTGAGGTCGTCGAAGACGGCCTGGACGCTGCGTTCGCTGGTCATCCGGCCGACGATCTGGCCGACGGGGGTACCGAGGAGGGGCTCGACCTCGTACTTCTGGATACGGGAGACGGCCTCGGCGACGAGCAGTCCCTGCAGGGGCATGGGGAGGGTGCCGGGCCCGTCGGCGGAGTCCCAGGCGTCGGTCCATTCGGTACGGAGCTGACGTGCGGGTTTCCCGGTCAGGGCGCGGGAGCGGACGGTGTCGCCGGATCCCGCGGCGAGGAGCTTCTCGATCAGCCTGGGCGAGGGCAGTTCGGCCTCTGTGGTGGTCAGCCATATGGAGCCCAGCCACACACCTTGGGCGCCGAGTGCCAGTGCGGCCGCCACCTGCCGGCCGCTGCCTATGCCGCCCGCGGCCAGTACGGGCAGGGGGTCCACGGCGTCGACGACATCCGGTGTGAGGACCATGGAGGCGATGTCACCGGTGTGGCCGCCGGCCTCGTAGCCCTGGGCGACCACGATGTCGATGCCCGCCTCCTGGTGCTTGACGGCGTGCCGGGCGCTGCCCGCGAGGGCGGCGACGAGCACGTCCTGCCCGTGGGCGCGGTCCACCACGTCGGCGGGCGGCGAGCCGAGGGCGTTGGCGAGCAGCCGGATCGGGTAGTCGAAGGCGACGTCCAGCTGGTTGCGGGCGACCTGTTCCATCCAGCCCGTGATGCGCCATCCGGAGGCCTCGCCCTCGGCGAGTTCGGGCACGCCGTACTTGGCGAGGGTGTCCTTGACGAACTGGCGGTGCGTCTCGGGGATCATCGCCTCGACGTCGGCCTCGGTCACTCCCTCGACCTTCTTGGCGGGCATGACGACGTCCAGGCCGTAGGGCTTGCCGTCGACGTGGGCCTCGATCCAGTCGAGGTCGCGTTTGAGTTCGTCGGGGGCGGTGTAGCGGACCGCGCCGAGCACTCCGAAGCCGCCGGCCCGGCTGATGGCCGCGGCGACGGCGGGGAACGGCGTGAAGCCGAAGACGGCGTGCTCCAGTCCCAGTTTCTTGCTCAGCTCCGTCTGCATGGGCGCAGGATGCCGCAGTCCTCCGGACGACGGAAGAGGTTTTCTGATGCTCCGTCAGATTCAGGTCACCGGACGCCGGATAGAGTTCCACGATGACCGATGAGGTGACCACCGGAGTGACCCGCCGTCAGCTGGTCCGAAGAGCGCTCGCAATGGGCGGCGCACTCACCATCGCTCCCTTCCCCGCCGGCCCCGCCGAGGCGGCGGCCACGGTCGCGGGGAGCCGTCCGACCCTCCGTCACGGCAGCCCCGAGCGCGCCGGACTCCTCGCCGCGCACCTGCGCCAACTCGTCTCCGACGCCGAGGCGTTCCTCGCCCCCTCCCCCACACATCCCTGGTACGCGGGGGCCGTCCTGCTCGCCGGGCGGGGCGGCACGGTGGCCCTGCACCGGCCGATCGGCAGGGCGGTGCGCTACCAGGCGTACGACGAGAAGACGGACACCGGCGTCGAGTTCCCGGCCGCCGAACAGATTCCCATGACCGAGGACACAATCTTCGACCTGGCCTCGGTGTCGAAGCTGTTCACCTCGCTCCTCGCCGTACAGCAGATCGAGCGGGGCGCGCTGGAACTGGAGGGCAGGGTCGCCGGGTATCTGCCGGAGTTCGGCGCGGCGGGCAAACAGGACATCACGATCCGTCAACTGCTCACCCACACCTCGGGGTTCAGGGCCTGGATCCCGCTGTACAACGCCCCGACGTACGAGGAGAAGCTCCAGCGCATCTGGAACGAGGAGCCGGTGAGCTTGCCGGGGACCGCCTACCTCTACTCGGACCTCAACCTCATCTCGCTCCAACTGGTCCTGGAGCGGATCACGGGCCGTGCGCTGGATGTCCTGTTGCGCGAGGAGATCACGGGCCCCCTCGGTCTGCGAAGCACCCGCTACAACCCGCCCGCCTCCTGGAAGCCAGGGATCGCCGCCACGGAGGACGCCCGCACACCCTGGTCCGGGCTGGACCGTGGGCTGGTGTGGGGCGACGTGCACGACGAGAACGCCTTCAGCCTCGGCGGGGTCGCCGGGCACGCGGGCGTGTTCTCGAACGCCTGGGACCTGGCCGTGCTGGGCCGCACCCTGCTCAACGGCGGTACGTACGGCAAGGCGCGGATCCTGCGTCCGGAGTCGGTGCAGTTGATGTTCACCGACTTCAACACCGCCTACCCGGGCGACGAGCACGGTCTCGGCTTCGAGCTCTACCAGCACTGGTACATGGGCGCGATGGCCACTCCGCGCACGGCGGGCCACACCGGCTTCACCGGCACCTCGCTGGTCCTCGACCCGACGACCGACTCCTTCCTCGTCGTCCTCGGCAACTCGGTCCATCCGGTGCGGACTTGGCGCTCCGGTTCCGCGCCCCGGGTTGCCGCCGGGAACAACATGGCCCGCGCGGTGGCGGTCCGCCCTCGTCATGGCCGTACGGCATGGTTCTCCGGGATGGCGAGCGCCACGACCGCCACTCTCGTGCTGCCCGCGCTGGACACGTCGTCGGGCGGGGCGCGGCTGCGGTGCGCGCTGTGGTGGGATCTCGAACCCGCGGACGTCCTCGCGTTGGAGGCCACGACCGACGGCGGGGTCAGCTGGCAACCGGTGCCCTTCACGACGCGACGCGACGACGAGCAGGAGCATCCCACCGGTACGGTCACCGGTTGGTCGGAGCGGGTCTGGTTCCGGCTGACGGCCGAGCTTCCGGCGCACCGTCAACTGGCCCTGCGCTGGCGGTACTCCACGGACCGGCTGTATGTCGGGCGGGGCGCGTATGTCGACGGGCTACGCGTCGACGGGGACGACCGCGTTCTCTTCGACGAGTCCCGTCCGGTGGACGCGGCGCGTGTCGAGGCCGTCGGCTGGACGGCCTCGGCGGACTGACGGTTCAGCCGGGTACGTCCAGCCGCTGGGTGCCGATCACCGACAGCAGCCGTAGCGCCTCCTCGGACGGAGAACCGGGCGTGGCGGTGTAGATCACGACGCGCTGGTCGCGGTCGGCGATGTCCAGAACGTCGCAGTTGACGGTGACCGGGCCGACCACGGGGTGGTCGAAGGTCTTGCAGAGGGTGGGGCGGGCCGTGACCTCGTGGGCGGCCCACAGGTCGGCGAACTCGGCGCTGCCTTCGAGGAGTTCGGCCACCAGCGCGGTCAGTTCGGGATCGTCGGGATAGCGGGCCGCGGCGGCGCGCAGCTGCTGGACCGAGGAGTGCGCGAACTCCTCGCCGTCCGACACGCCGTACAGCCGACGTCCCTCGGGGTGCGGGCCGAGGAACGCGCGGCGCACGAGGTTGCGGTCGCGGCGGGAGAGCCGGGAGAAGTCCTCCATGAGGGCCGCGGCCAGGTCGTTCCAGGCGATCACCTCATGGGTCGCCGAGATGACGATCGCGGCGGCCTGCGGCAACCGGTGCAGCAGGTCGCAGATGCTCTGCCGCACCTCGCGGGAGGGGCCGGGCGGCGGACCGGGCGGGGTGCCGGCGAGGTGGTGGAGGTGGTCGCGTTCGGCGTCCGACAGGCGCAGGGCGCGGGCGACCTGGGCCAGGACCTCGCGGGACGGGCGGGGCGCGCGGGCCTGTTCGAGGCGGGTGTAGTACTCGGTGGAGATGTACGCCAGCTGCGCCACCTCCTCGCGGCGCAGGCCCGGGGTGCGGCGCCGCGGTCCGGCGGGCAGTCCCACGTCGGCGGGGGTGATGCGCTCGCGTCGGCCGCGCAGGAAGTCGGCCAGTTCATGTCGGTCCACGTCCCCAGTGTGCGGGTGGCCCGTGCGCCCAGCCAGGTACCGCCGGTGCCTGGATGAGGATCGCGGCCGGACGCAGGCTCGTCGGTATGACCCACACGAACAACACCACCATCACCCCCCTGCTCGCCGACAAGGTCGCCTTCGTCACCGGGGCCGGCCGCGGTATCGGCGCGGCGGCCGCACGGCTGTTCGCCCGGGAGGGCGCCCGTGTGCTTCTCGCGGCCCGTACCGAGACCGAGCTCAAGGCGGTGACCGAGGAGATCAGGGCCGCGGGCGGCACCGCGGACTACGTCTCCTGCGACCTGGCCGACCCGACGAGCGTCCGGGCCGCCGTGGACCGGGCGGTCGAGCTGTACGGCAGGCTCGACGTCGCCTTCAACAACGGGGCGACGATCCAGCCGCCCGGGCCGATGGACCAGCTGTCCGAAGCCGACTTCGATCACGTCGTCTCCGTCAACCTCAAAGGCCCCTGGCTCGCGATGAACGCCGAGATCGCCGCGATCCGGGCCACGGCCGGGACCGGCGCCATCGTCAACAACTCCAGCGTCGGCAGCCTGATGGCCAACCCGTGGCTGCCCGTGTACGGCGCCGCGAAGCGGGCGGTCAACAGCCTGACCGCGTCGGCCGCCGCCACGTACGGCCCGGAGGGCATCCGGGTCAACGCCGTCGCACCCGGTGGGACGCTGACCCGGATGATCGACGACTGGGAGGCCGCCACCCCCGGTATCGTCGAACGTCTCGTCGCCCAGACCCCGCTGGGCCGAGGTGCCGACCCGAGCGAGATCGCCGAGGCCGCGGCCTGGCTCCTGAGCGACCGTGCGTCGTACGTCACCGGAGTGGTGCTCCGGGTCGACGGCGGCGCGCGGGCCTGAGGCACCGGGCACGCGTGCACGCCCTCAGTGCCTGTTTGCGGCTGTCCCGGCTTCCCTGTTTCGGACGGCTGTCCAAGCGCCACTGACGTATTCCAGCCGGTTCTGTCCATGCGCACGTGAGCCGTGCCTGCTGGGGAGCAAAACCGAGGATGGATCACAAGACCCCAGCAACGCGCTAATCCTGGCCTCAGGTTGATCGGCGACAATGAGCGGCAAAACATCGACTGGAAGGGGGCGGGCCGGCGTGCGGATCATGATCGCGGATGATGAGGCGGCCATCCGTGAGTCGCTGGAGCGGGTACTCCAGGTCGAGGGTTACGACACCAGCACCGTCGCCAACGGTCTCGCCGTGCTCGACGGGGTCGGTGGGGCCGACGGTGACACGCTGGATCTGCTGATCCTCGACGTGATGATGCCCCGCCTCGGCGGGTTGGAGACCTGCCGGCGGTTGCGGGCTGCGGGTCGGGATCTGCCGGTGCTGATGCTGACCGCCCGTGACCAGGTCTCCGACCGGGTCACGGGGCTGGACGCGGGCGCCGACGACTACCTGCCCAAGCCGTTCGCCACCGAGGAGTTACTGGCCCGGGTGCGGGCCCTGCTGCGCCGGCGCACGCCGACCGACGAGGAGTCGCAGATCCTGTCGTTCGCCGACGTCCGGCTCGATCCCGACAGGTTCGAGGCGTGGCGGGGCGAGCGGCCGCTGCGCCTGACCCGGACCGAGTTCTCCCTCCTGCAGGTCCTCATGCGCAACGCGACCCGTGTCCTGACCCGCGACGCGCTGTTCGAGGCGATCTGGGGCTTCGACATGAGCGCCACCGCCAACAACCTCCAGGTATATGTGAGTTACCTGCGCCGCAAGATGGAGGCCGACGGTGAGCCGCGATTGATCTACACGCTGCGCGGCCTGGGGTACACGTTGCGGGAGTCTCCTCCGTGAGCAGGCCCGCCGGCCGGGAACCGCGCCGGCTGACCCGATGGTGGCGCCGGCGGTCCCTGCGGACCAGGCTGACGGTGATCGCGGCGACGGCCATCGCGGTCAGCGTGTTCGTGGCGTTCCAGGTGGCCAGCGAGTTGTTGGACTGGGAGCTGCGGGACACCGCCGAGAATCAGCTACGCGCCGACTCCCGCGTCCTGGCGACGGACGCGCAGCGCGCCGGTCTGGCGCGGGTCCAGCTACCGCCGTATCCCGGATCCGGTCGGCTGGTGCGGGTCATCCTGCCCGACGGTTCGACCCGGACGCCGGCCGGCCAACCTGCGCTGCCCCCCGTCAGCGAGCACGCCGGGCGCGTGGCGCAGGGCGCGTCGGCCGACCTGATGGAGTCGAACGACAGCGACGACGAGGGCTACCTCATCTACACGCTGCGGGCGGGCGACGGCGCGGTCCAGGTGGCCCGCGTCGCCGACGACAGCCCGATCAACCGGTTCGGGTTCGGCATGCTGCTGATCGGGCTGTTCTGCGTGGCCGGCGGCGCCCTGGTCGGGCGGACCGTGGCGCGGACCGGGCTGGCACCGATCGACCGGCTGACCGCCGCCGCGGTACGTGTCGCGGACACCCGGGATCTCGACGCCGACATCCCGGATGAGGGCGGTGGGGAGATCCGGCGGCTGATCCGGTCGATCAACGACATGCTTGCCGCGCTGCGGGACTCCCGGCGGGCTCAGCGGCTGCTCGCCGAGGACGCCGCCCACGAGCTCAAGACCCCGCTCACCAGCCTGCGCCTCAACGTCGAGCTGCTGATCCGGCTCGATCGGCGCGGCACCCTGGACACCGCACTGCCGGCGGAGAGCCGGACCCGGCTGCTCAACGATCTCGGCGCCCAGGTGGCCGAGTTGGGCACCCTTGTTGCCGAGCTGACCGACCTGGCGCGCGGTGACGTCAGCGACGAGAACACCGAACTGCTCGACCTCGCCGACGTGGTGGTGGCCGCCGCGATCCGGGCGCGTTCCCGCGTGCCCGACGTCGAGGTCGCGCTCGATGTGAGCTCCGTGTGGGTGAGCGGGCGTCCCGCTGCGCTCCAGCGGGCGGTGCTCAACCTCATCGACAACGCCGGCAAGTGGTCCCCCGCGGACCAGCCGGTCCAGGTCCGGCTCCGTGCCGAGGGCGCGTCGGCGGTGCTCGAGGTCGACGACGCCGGGCCGGGCATCGACGCCGCCGACGTACCGCGGGTGTTCGACCGGTTCTACCGTGCCGACAGCGCCCGGGCGTTGCCGGGATCCGGTCTGGGGCTGTCGATCGTGCAGCGGGTCGTCGACGCCCACGGCGGCCGGGCCACCGTCGCCCGCTCGGCACGTGGTGGCGCGCTGCTTCGGGTCGGCCTTCCGGCCGCGGCCCCGCCCGACCCGATCGCGCGGCTCACCGCCGGGGAGGACACCACGGTGCGCTGACCCGCCCCGGCGCTTGGCGCAGGACAGTGGACGGCGGCCCTCGAGCATGGCCCCGCGCGGCTCACCGCCGGGGCAGGACAACGCGGTGCGCCGACCCCAGCCCCGGCCGCACGGCGCAGGACAAGCGGCCCACCACCGGGCAGGACACCGTGATGCGCCGCCCCGAGCCCCCGGCGTGTGGCACAGGACCAAAGGGCGGCGGCCGTCGGGCCCATGAAAGATCCGGGACGGGCCTGGAGCCCCGTCCCGGATCTCGTCCGTGCCGCCGCGCTCACCGTTGCAGCGCGGGCTCCTCGTCGTCGGCGAGCGGCTGTTGACCGTCCGGCGGTTCCGCCGCCGGCCGGGACAGCCGGCTCGGCCACCAGATCCGCCGGCCGATCAGCAGGGTGAGGGCGGGCACCAGGACCGACCGCACCAGCAGGGCGTCGAGCAGCACGCCGAAGGCGACCAGGAACCCGACCTCGATCAGCATCACCAGCGGAAGTGTGGCGAGGACCGCGAATGTGGCCGCCAGGACCAGGCCTGCAGAGGTGATGACGCCACCGGTGGCGGAGAGGGCTTTGAGCATGCCCTCTGTGGTGCCGAGGCGCACGGTCTCCTCCCGGGCCCGGCTGGCCAGGAAGATGTTGTAGTCGACGCCGAGCGCCACCAGGAACAGGAATGCCAGCAGCGGCACCGAATAGTCGATGCCCTCGAACCCGAGGATCGTGTCGAAGACGAACACGCTGCCGCCGAAGGCCGCGGCGAACGAGACGATCACGGTGGCCATCAGGACCAGCGGGGCCAGGATCGCGCGCAGCAGCAGCCCGAGGACGATCAGGACGACGGCAAGCACCAGCGGGATCACCCGCTTCTCGTCGCGGCTGGTGGTCACCTCGGTGTCGAGGTTCTCCGCGCTCGGCCCGCCGACGATCGCCTCCGCCCCGCTCACCGGGTGCACGGCGGTGCGCACCCGCTTGATCGTGTCGTACTCGGCGGCGGTGTCCGGCGCGTCCTTCGGGAACACGGAGATGTCGGCCCAGCCACCGCTGGTCTGACCCGGGATGGCCAGGGCCACACCGCGAGTGTCCTTGACGATGTCGAGCACCCGCTCCTGGTACGCCGGCCGCGTGAAGATCGTCATCGGCTGACCGCCGAGCTCCGGGAAGTGCTGGCGGAGAACGGTGAAGCCGGTCACCGACTCCGGCGCGGACAGGAACTGGTCCTGTTCCCGCAGGTTGCCGGTGTTGCCCGCCAGCCCGAGGGCGAGCACGCCGAGGATTCCGAGCGAGCCGAGCGTCGCCACCCACCGCCGGCGGCTGAGGGCGGTGCCGAGCCGTCCCCACAGCCCCGGCTTCTCCTCCATGGCCGTGCTGAACCGCGGGACGGCCGGCCAGAAGATCCGCCTGCCGAGCACCACGAGCACCGCCGGGAACAGCGTCAGCATGGCCACCAGCGCGCACAGGATGCCGGCCGCGCCGATCGGGCCCAACCCGCTGGTGCTGTTCAGGTCGGCGACGAGCAGGCAGAGCAGGCCGGCGATCACGGTCGCCGCGGACGCGACGATGGCCGGCGCCGCGGAGCGCAGCGCGTGGACCATCGCGACCCGGACGTTCTCGTGGTGGTGCAGTGCCTCCCGATATCGAGCGATGAGCAACAGCGCGTAGTCCGTGCCGACGCCGAACACCAGGATCGTCAGCAGCGCCGAGTTCTGGTCGTTGACCACGATGCCGAAGCCCTTGACGAGCAGGTAGACGGTCGCCATCGCGGTCAGTGCGGCCGCGCCCACGGCCACGAGCGGGATGAGCCACAACACCGGGCTGCGGTAGGTGAGGATGAGCAGGAGCGTGACGACGACGACGGTGGTGAGCAAGACCTGCACGTCGATGCCGTCGAAGACGGCGTCCATGTCGCCGTCGATCGCGGCCGGGCCGGTCACGTCGAGTTCCAGGCCGGCGGGGCGGTCCTTCGCGGCGTCACGCAACGGGCCGACGATGTCCTCCGGTGCGCCGTAGGTCGTGCTCACCTCGAGGGTGAACATCATCGCCTTGCCGTCGGTGGAGGGGCTCGTCGGTGGGCCGTCGTCGTCGCCGGCCGGGGCCGCCGCCTTCGGCGGGTACCGCTTGGCAAGGGTGTTGTAGTGGCGTTCGACCGTCGCGCGATCGGCGTCGGTCATGCCGCCGGCACGGTGGTACACGAAGACGAACGTGTTGTCGTCACCGTCGGGGAGACCGTCCTCCAGTACCGCGACCTTGGTGGACTCGGCGCTGGCGGGCAGGGTGTCCACGGCGCTGTCGGTGGTGACCGAGCTCAACTTTCCGCTCAGCGGCACCATGCCCGCCGCCAGCACCAGCCATAAGCCAATCACCAACCACGGCACCCACCGGCCTGCCAACCGACCGGCCGGCACTTCTCCGGACGGCGCTGCGTCGACTGCCATCACTAGCCTCCTGCATAAGGGTTGCATCGCTGATCTGATGCCTACTTCCTAATGAGCGAAGCTGAGACCACCGTTAGAGCCTGTGAAGCAACCGGCCTCCGTGGGAGATGGTGAGGTTGATCATCGAGGTGCCGACGGGCGCCCGGCGCCGCCCTGATCACGGACGGGCGACCGTAATTGGCCGGCTCATGACCGGAGTTGGGATTCGAATGCGCTCGCGATGCGGTCACTGTGACCGTTCGCCGAACTAGGCCGCGTTCGAACGGCGGGGCACTCGGCCCGGCCGACACCACTCAACTCCGCCACCACCCGCTTGCGCAACCGGCGGTCACGACGCCACTGCCTGGAACGACATGCCCCCGACACCCCGGCCTGAGACACCAGGCACGCGCGCGTGGCCGTCAGTCTCCGAGTTCCTCCAGCACGGCCATCGCCGCGTTGTGCCCCGGCACCCCGCTCACCCCGCCGCCGCGCACGGCGCCCGCCCCGCACAGCAGGACGTTCGGGTGCCGGGTCTCCACGCCCCAGCGCCCGGCGCCCTCCTGGGCGTACGGCCAGGACAGCTCGCGGTGGAAGATGTTCCCGCCGGGCAGCCGCAGGTCCCGCTCCAGGTCGAGCGGGGTCTTGGCCTCGATGCAGGGCCGCCCCTCCGCGTCGGTGGCCAGGCAGTCGGCCAGCGGCTCGGCGAGATGGTCGTCGAGCTGGGCGAGGGTCGACTTCAGGAGTTCGTCGCGTACGGCGTCGTTGTCCCGTTCGAAGAGCCGGGCCGGGGTGTGCAGACCGAACAGGGTGAGCGTCTGGTAGCCCTGTTCGACGAGGTCCGGGCCGAGGATCGTCGGGTCGGTGAGCGAGTGGCAGTAGATCTCGGAGGGTGGGGCGGTGGGGAGCTGCCCCGCGTCGGCCTGGGCGTGGGCGGTGGCCAGCTGTTGGTAGCCCTCGGCGATGTGGAAGGTGCCGGAGAACGCCTCCCGCGGGTCGACCTCGCTGTCGCGCAGCCGCGGGAGCCGCTTGAGCAGCATGTTGACCTTCAGCTGTGCGCCCTCGGCGGGGGCGGGCGGCCGATCGCCGGTGAGAGCGGCGAGTTCCTGCGGGGAGGCGTTGACGAGGACGTGCCGGGCGGCGACCGTTCCCTCGCCGTCGGCGGTGCGGTACGCGACCTCCGCCGATCGGCCGTCCGCGGAGATCCCCACGGCTTCGTGGCCGGTGGCGAGGACCGCGCCCGCGTCCCGTGCCGCCCTGGCCAGGGCGTCGGTGAGGGCGCCCATCCCGCCGACGGGGACGTCCCAGGCGCCGGTGCCGCCGCCGATCACGTGGTAGAGGAAGCAGCGGTTCTGGGCGAGCGAGGGGTCGTGGGCGTCGGCGAACGTTCCGATGAGAGCGTCGGTCAGGACGACACCCCGGACCAGGTCGTCGGAGAAACGATCCTCCACGGCCACCCCGATCGGCTCCTCGAACAGGACCCGCCACGCCTCCTCGTCGTCCACCCGCAGGCGCAGCTCGTCCCGCGTGGGCAGGGGCTCGGTGAGCGTGGGGAACACCTTCCCGGCCACCCGGCCCGTCAGGTCGCAGAACCGCTGCCAGGCCGCGTACTCGCGCTCGCCGCCGGTGAGCCGGGCGAAGGCCTCCCTGGTGCGCCGCTCACCGCCTCCGACGAGCAGGCCCGTGGCGCGTCCGTCGCGTTCCACGGGTGTGTACGACGACACGTTCCGGGTGCGGACCCGGAAGTCGAGGCCGAGATCCCGGACGATCTTCTTGGGCAGCAGGCTGACCAGGTACGAGTACCGCGACAGCCGTGCGTCCACCCCGGCGAAGGGCCGGGTGGAGACGGCGGCACCACCGGTGTTCCCGAGCCGCTCGAGGACCAGCACGGAACGGCCCGCCCGGGCCAGGTAGGCGGCGGCGACCAGTCCGTTGTGGCCCCCGCCGACGATGACGGCGTCGTAGCTGCGGTGATGTCCCTCGTGTGCAGGCATGGTTCTTCGTAACACGGGGTGATCCAGGTCGGCCAGAGGGGGCGGCACCCGGCTCATTGCCCGTCCGACGCCCGCTGCTGCCGTAGCACCGCGACCCGCCGGTACAGCTCCACCGCTTCCGGACCCCGGCCGAGCTGTTCCAAGCAGTGGGCCTCGTCGTTGCGGCTGGCGAGGGTGTCGGGGTGGTCGGCGCCGAGGACGCGCTCGCGGGCGGTGGCGACTCTGCGGTACTCGGTGAGGGCGTCCGCCCAGCGGCCCAGCCAGCCGAGGCCGACGGCGACCTCGCGGCGGCTGACCAGGGTGTCCGGGTGGTCCGGGCCGAGGACTCTTTCGCGGATCGCGCACACGTCGCGGGACTCGGCGAGGGCCTCCTCCCAGCGGCCGAGGCGTCCGAGGTTGACGCCGAGGCCGTGGCGGGCGCGGAGGGTCTCGGGGTGGGCCGGGCCGTGGATGCGGGTGCGGTCCTCGATCAGGTCGCGGTAGAGCTGGAGTGCGTCCGCGCTGCGGCCGAGGCGGCCGAGGCTGATGCCGACTTCGTAGCGGGCGGCGAGGGTGTCGGGGTGGTCGGGGCCGAGGGCCTGGGCACGGGCCTCGGCGACCTCGTGGTAGGTCCGCAGGGCCTCTCCCCAGCGACCCAACTGGCCCAGCGCGTAGGCGACTTCGTAGCGGGTGACCAGGGTGTCGGGGTGGTGCGGGCCGAGCACCCGGGCCCGGGCGGCCGCCACCTCGCAGGCCATGCGGTACGAGTCCTCCAGGCGGCCGAGCCTGCTGAGGTTGAAGGCGAGGTTGTGGCGGCAGCGGAGGGTGTCCGGGTGGTCGGGACCCATGCCGCGCTCGCGGGCGGCGAGCACCGAGTTGTAGACCTGGTGGGCATCGAAATGGCGGCCCAACTGGCCCAGCACGTACGCCATTTCCTGGCGGGCAGCGAGGGTGTCGGGGTGGTCGGCACCCAGGGCACGGGTCCGTTTCGCGGCCACGTGCTTGTACTCGCGCAGGGCGTCGGCGGCGCGGCCGGTGCGGCTGAGGGTGAAGGCGACCTCGTAGCGGCTGGCCAGCGTGTCGGGGTGGTCGGGGCCCAGCAGGTGTTCGCGTTCGGCGGCGACCGCGCGGTGCACCTCCCCGGCCTCGGACCAGCGGCCCAGGCGCCCGAGGCTGAGCCCGGCGTTGTGCCGTCCGGCGAGCGCGGTGACCGCCTGCGCGGAGGGCGGGGGCGGGTTGTCCGGCACGGGCTCCTCGGTAAGGCCGGTGGCGGGGCGGGCGATCCAGTCGCCGGTGAGGCCGGCCCCGGCGTCCGGGGGCGTGGTGGTGAGACCGGCGCCGGTCGCCTTGTGGCCGGTGGTCATGCCGCGGGTCCAGGACGGCAGCCGCAGCTCGCGGGGGCGGGCCGGCTCGGGGCGACCGAAGTCGGGCTGCGGGGTCACCACGGTGGGCACGTACGCCGGTGTCGTACGCCCCAGAGTGATCCGGCGACCCAACTCGCGTGCGTCGTGCGGGCGTTGCTCGGGCTGCTTGGCCAGCAGGTCCAGGATGACCTTGTCGAGGTACTCCGGGAGTTCGGCGCGGTGGCTGCGGGGCGGGCGGGGTGGGGTGTCGCGGTGGCCGACGAGGATCGCCCAGGCGTCCTCCAGGTCGAAGGGCGGTGCCCCGGTGGCGATCTCGTAGAGCACGCACCCCAGGGAGTACAGGTCGCTGCGCTGGTCGACCTCGGAACCCCCTATCTGCTCGGGGGACATGTAGTGCGGGGTGCCCATGGCGATGCCGGTGCCGGTCAGCCGGGAGGTGAAGTCCACGTCGTGGCCGAGGCGGGCGATGCCGAAGTCGCAGATCTTCACGGTGCCGTCGGTGAGCCGGACGATGTTCGCGGGCTTGAGGTCCCGGTGCACGATGCCCTGCCGGTGGGTGTAGGCGAGGGCGGCGGCGACCTGGTCGGCGATCTCGATGACGTCGGCGACGGGCAGCGGGTGCTGCTTGTTGTCCTCCAGGAGCTGGCTGAGGTTGCGGCCGTCGAGGAGTTCCATGACGAGGTACAGCACCCCGTCGGACTCGCCGAAGTCATGGACGACGGTCACCCCGCGGTGGCTGAGGGCCGCGGCCACCCGCGCCTCGCGGCGGAACCGCTCCCTGAGGACCCGGGTGAACGACTGGTCGTGCTGCCCGCCCAGCGGCTTGAGGCACTTCACGGCGACATGGCGGCCCAGCGACTCGTCGCGCGCCCGCCACACCTCGCCCATGCCCCCGCGCCCGATCAGATCGAGCAGTCGGTACCGCCCCTGGATGAGCCTGCTGTCCCCCATCTGCTGCGACCGCCCCCGTCGAAGTTCGCCCCGCCCTCCCCTGGCTCGACCAGTATGGCGAGCTATCGTCCGAGTTTGTACGGGGCGGGCCGGGAGCCCGGGCCGAGCCGGGCCATGGCCCGCAGGATGTGTTTGGGAGGGAGTTGCCAGCGCAGACGTGCGGGGATGCAGCGCAGCAGGGTGCCGGTGACACGCAACTGGCGGGTGACGGTGGTGGGTTCGGGGGCTTTCCTGCCGTACAACTCGTGGGCGTACGGCGGCAGGGCGGCGTACGCCAGGTGCGCCACGCGCCGCCACAGCACCTCGCGCGCCGGGACGAGGAGGGGGTGCGTCGGGGGACGGAGGAGGAAGTCGTCCACCTCGCGGGCCTCGGGCGTAGCGGCGAGTTCGGGCAGCACCTTCTCGAAGTAGGCGGCCATCTCGGCCTGGTTCGCCGGTACGGTGTCGGGGTCCAGGCCCACCAGACGGGCACTGACCCGGTGTTCGGCGATGTAGCGGTCGGCCTGCTCCTCGGTGAGGCGGAACCCGGAGCGGCGGGCGACCTGGAGGTAGGAGTCGATCTCGGCGCAGTGCACCCACAGCAGGAGTTCGGGTTCGTCGACGCCGTAGCGCTCACCGGTGTCGGGGTCGGTCGCTCCCAGCATGGTGTGGATCTTCCGGACCCGGGCGCCGGCCTTCTCTGCGGCCTCGGTGGTGCCGTACGTCGTCGTACCGACGAAGTGAGCGGTGCGCATCAGCCGACCCCAGGCGTCGCGCCGGAAGTCGGAGTTCTGCGTGACCCCGCGCACGGCACGCGGGTGCAGGGCCTGGAGATACAGCGCACGGATGCCGGCGACCCACATCATCGGGTCGCCGTGCACCTGCCACGTCACCGACTTCGGTGTGAACAGCCCGGGATCACCCATGACCGCAGTATGACCAGGATCGATAGTTGACACTAGGGAACGTTCGTGACCTGCGCTGAATCGCAGGTCACGGGGTGATTCGCTGGGAGCAAGGGGAGTATCCGGTGCACGGGCTGTTGAAGCCCGTATCTGTACAGCGCCCCCACCATCCAAACCGCGCCCTTCGGCGTCGGACCCTGTCTGACCCCCACGAGTGAGTCCGCGTGACGGAGTGCCGCCCGGACGGTCCTGCGCGTCGACCACGACAAGCGGGGATTCGGTGTTCGCTTCCACAAGTGCTCAACGGATTCCGCGGCGGACGCGGGCGTGACGACAGAGCATCGGTGAACTCCTGGTGCCGGGAGGCCTTTCCCGTCTTCGTCGTGTCCAGCACCACCAGGTTCACACCACGGACGGGTGTGGTCGCCGACCAACACGACGGGACGAGGCCTCGCGGGATTCGGCCTCCAGCCCTGTCACGGGTTCGCCCGTAAGGACTTCCTTCGTGACGTTCACACAGGGCGCCGTACGGCGAGCCCGGCGCTCGGCCTCGGTCAGCGCGCCGTTGACCGCACCGCGCAGCCCGGCCCCGCCCCGGTCCCACGGTGGAACGCCCGGCGGACATGAGCCGGTTGCCACACAAGAGCGTATGCCAGGCGGAGACCCACCCCGTGCCGGTCTGCCTCCCGCGCCGCGCTTTCCACCGGCCGCAACGTGACGCCCCGACAGGGCCGGACGGTCCCCCAAGCCCGACGTCCGGCCCTGTCCTCGGCCGGCCGCTGCAGCGGACGTGTCACCTGTGCGCGGTCGGACGGCGCCGTGGCTGAGGGCGCGGTAGAACAGCACGCCAACAGCGATCAAGACGCTCTAACGGTGGACCGTTCCCTGGCCGCTTATGTCGTGGGATACCGGTACACCTCGACCGCCGGCCTTCCTGATGAGCGGTCGTGGACCGTCGGCGCGGCCCACGATCGTCAGTCGTGCGGCACCAGCGCGACCGGCCGAGTCACATGGTGGATCAGGTCATGGCCACCGTGCCGGTGTACGAGCCGACGGCGCCACGGCGCCTGCGGCGCCCCACGACCAGCAGACCGGCCCCGTTCGCCGCCCGTACCAGGACGTGTGCGGGACGACCCTCGTGCAGGTTCTCGCGGACAGCCACGCCGGGGCAGGACGGCGAGGTCAGTCCGGAAGAACCAGTCGGCAGGTCTCGCCCGGCTCCACACTGACCGCGCGGTCGGGCAGTCGGATGTCGATCGGTGAGCGGTCGGACGAGGGGACCTCGATCTTCAGGCAGCTGTGTTCCAGGCGCAGCCGGACACCCCAGTGCCCCTGGTAGCGGAGGCAGAATCCGTACGACGACAGTTCGGGCAGCGGCACCGGGTCGAGCCACAGGGCGCCAGAGCGGGTCTCCAGGCCGGTCAGGCCGCGCTGGACGAGGTCGAGGGTTCCGGCCATGGCGCCCAGGTGGATGCCCTCTCCGGTGGTGCCTCCCTGCAGGTCGGCGATGTCCCCGCGCAGGGCCTCCTGGCAGTACGTCCAGGACTCCGCACGTCGCGCCCGGGCCAGCACCCAGCCGTGGACCAGGCCGCTGAGGGTGGAGCCGTGGCTGGTGCGGCGCAGGTAGTAGTCGACCGTGCGATGCCATGTCTCCTCGTCCAACCGGAGGCCCAACCGTCCGAAGAGGGAGCGGAGTTCGGCCGGTGAGAGGAGGTAGCCGAGCATCAGGACGTCGGCCTGTTTCGACGCCTGGTAGCGGTTGACCATGTCGCCCTCCGCCTCCAGGATCCGGTCCAGGCGGCGGATGTCGTCGTACCGCTTGCGGTAGCCGTCCCAGTCGAGTTCGGCGAGGTCGCCGTAGCCCTCGAACTGGCTGATGACACCTTCGTGGAAGGGCACGTGCAGAGTGCGTGAGACGTCCTCCCACTGTTCGAGTTCACCGTCGTCCAGGCCGGTGCGCTCGGCGAGTTCGCGCCGCCGGGGTTCGGGCAGCGTGCGCAACAGCTCCAGGGTGCGGGTGAGGACCCAGGCGGCGGTGACGTTGGTGTACGCGTTGTCGTCGAGGCCCGGTTCCGGTGCGTCCGGATAGGCCTCGTGGTATTCGTCCGGGCCGACTACGCCCTTGATGCGGTGGCGCTCCAGTTGGTCGTCCCAGGTGGCGGAGTCGGCCCAGAAGCGGGCGATCTGCAGGAGCATTTCGGCACCCTTGGTGTGCAGGAACTCCGTGTCACCGCTGGCCTCGCAGTACCGCCAGACGTTGTACGCGATCGCCGATCCGACGTGGTGCTGGAGCCGGGAGTGATCCGGAAGCCAGCGGCCTGAACGGGGATTGAGATGGAGCTCCTGTGTCTCCTCACGGCCGTCGCTGCCGCTCTGCCACGGGTACAGGGCGCCGCGCCGGCCGATGGCGCGGGCCTGGTCGAGGCGGCGGTGGCGGTAGCGGAGCAGAGCACGGGACACCTCGGGGAAGTGCAGGTTGAGGTAGGGCAGGACGAACAGCTCGTCCCAGAAGACATGGCCGCGGTACGCCTCGCCGTGCAGTCCTCGCGCCGGGACTCCCACGTCCAGGTCCGCTGTATGCGGGGAGAGGGTCTGCAGAACGTGGAAGAGGTGCAGTCGAAGGATGCGGCCGGCCTCCCCGGGCACTTCGAGGTCGGCTCGCCGCCACAGCTGGTCCCATGCGGTCAGGTGTGTCTCCAGCAGATCGTCGAATCCAGGCGCCGCGACCACGCGGTCGATGGCGGCGCGCAATGGGTCGCTGATCGCGGGGTCGTGCGAGGTATGCACAGCGACCGTCTTGTCGACTGTGGCGGTCCGGCCCGGCGTCAACTGCAGGCGCGTTCGCTGGACGGCGCGCGAAGGTTCGTGCCCGTCCGACACCGGCTCGTCCGCGGTCAGTCGGGCAGCCAGTGCGATGCGGATGTCCGAGGTGCGGGTACGGCAGCGCAGCCACACGGTGTCGGGGGCGACGGTACCCGTGTGCACGTGGGTCAGATGACGGCCGTCCAGGTCCCGGTAGCGGGTCACCCCCGCGTTGGTGACGCTCCCGTCGAGCGCGGCCTCGACCTCCAGTTCACCCGCGAAGCCGTCGGGGGTGAACTCTGTGCGCAGGGCGGCCAGATGGGGATCGGCCATGTGTACCAGCCGCTGCTGCCGCACGGTCAAGACCCGCCCCGCACCGAGCCCGAACCGCGTCCTGCGCTCCAGCAGCCCACAGGACAGATCCAGGACGTGCCGGTGGTCGAGCACCTCCGCGGTGTCCGGCGTGATCCACTCCTGCCCAACGGATCCTCCTCGTCGCCACCGCCAACGGAGTCCGGGCGTCCCTCCTGCACCAAGGACTGGAATGGCCCGACCTGCGCGAAGAACTGGCTCCATCGGCGGATGCCCGTCCCTCTCACGCACAGATGGTGATCCGCCTCGGGTACGGGCCCGAGGGACCCACCTCACCCCGCAGCAACGAGCCCCTGCTGCGGGGAAGCGCCTGAAGAACCTGGTGGCTGCGGTGCTCCTCAACGACGGACCCCAGCCAGGTCGATCCGCTGGTCGAGATCGTGGGCGCACTCCTCCACCGCACTTTCTTCAGAAGCGGGCAGGCCGGCGGACCTCGCCGTAACAGCGACCAGACGCCGTCTGCAGTTTCAAGTCCCAGTTGCACAAGAGGGCAGTTGCACGATGGTGAGCCAGTCGCGTTCAGCGGCATACTGACGCGGCCCGGCGGCCCGGTGGGTGTTGAGATTGCCCCGGACGAGGACGATGAGGGCCGCCGAGGGTCTGATGACCAGGGCCTGTCCGGCGGATCATGCCGGCGGCGCGGGGCCTGGCACGCACTCCCCCAGAGGGGGACCCCAGCGACGTTGTCGTCACGGCGCAGCCACAGTGGTCGGTCGTGGAGGCGGCCCGTGCCATGGCCCACCACCACGTCAAGCGGCTGCCCGTCGTGGATGACGTCGGCCGGCTGGTGGGCATCGTCAGCCGAGGTGACCTGTTGCGCGTCTTCCTGCGGCGAGACATATCGGTCCAGGAGGAGATCACGACGGACGTCCTGACCCGGAGCATCGGTCTGCGCCCCGGCACGGTCGCCGTCCGGGTCGCCGACGGAAGGGTGACACTCAGCGCCACCGTGCCGCAGGAAAGTCTCATCCCCATCGCGGTACGCCTGGCCGAGAGCGTCGACGGTGTCGTCGACGTCACGCATCACCTCCGCGCCGGGAGCGAGACCACAGCTGATGCACCCGGGCGGTGAACCATCCGCCCTGCTCAACGGGCCGACGCCCGAAGCGGCCCTCGCCTTCGACAGCAGCCCCGAGGACACCGCCCACCGGTTTTCTTCGATCCAGGTCATCGAAGCGCGCAGACGGAGTCCAGCGAGGTAGCTTGCCGGGGTCTTGCAGACGCCATCGCATTCGCGCCGTGGAACAGTGGAAGGGAAAAGGCAGGGGCTGAGCGGTTCTCCTGCGGAGGTCCACGCCCGGCGAAGGAGGACACGATGGGTGGCCCTGTGCTGGCGGGTATCGACGGGTCCGCGCACAGTTCGGTGGCAGCCGACTGGGCGGCGCGTGAGGCTGCGCTGCGTGGCGTTCAGCTGCGCCTGATACATGCCTCCCCACCACTGCCGGGCGCCGCCGTGCCGCTCCCGGCGGTGAACAGGTTGCGTCGCGTGAGTGAGCAGCTGCTCCAGCGGGCGGTTGCCGACCTCAGCGAACGCTACCCGGACCTCGCAGTACGGAGTGAACAGGCCGATGACGCACCGTCCTCGGCACTCCTCGCTGCGGCACGCACTGCCGGGATCCTCGTGGTCGGCACCCGGGGCGCGGGCGGCTTCGACGGGCTCGCAGTCGGCTCGGTGGCCCTGCGGATGGCCATGGCAGCCCCCTGCCCTGTCGTGTTGGTGCCCCCACAGCGCGCCGGCGCCTTGCGAGAAGGGAGACCCGCAGCACGCGGCGCCGCCCAGGCGGTGTTGGGGTTCGACGCGCATCACCCGGTCAGCGAAACGGCGGACTTCGCCTTCTCTGCCGCTGAGGCACGGGGAGCACATCTGCGGGTGGTCCAGGCATGGGCCCTTCCTGCCGACTCCGTGTATCCCCGGACTCTGGCGGTGACCGAGGAGGACCGTGCCACCTGGGAGGATCAGGAGGTCTTGCAGCTTTCCGACGCCCTGCGCGCGTGGCAGGAGAAGTACCCGCGGGTGACGGTCCGCTCCGACGTCGTGCTGCTCCACCCCGCCGAAGCGCTCTTGAACACGTCCCGCGGCTCGGAGCTGCTCGTCGTGGGCCGCCGTACCGATCCGCAGGCGGTCGAGGGCAGAATGGGGCCCATCACCCACGCCGTACTGCACCACGCCCGCTGCCCGGTGGCAGTCGTCCCACACGTGGGCTGACGGTCGACCAGCAGGTCCGATGGCGATCCGGCGAGTGCCTGGGGATCAGCCGAAGAACACCTCGAACTCGGCGTAGAGCGACGGATCGACCTTCTTGGTCGTCTCTGTGGCATCGGCGAGCGGAACCCGGACGATCTGCGTGCCGTGCAGGGCCACCATCTTGCCGAAGTCACCGTCCTTGACCGCGTCGACGGCGTGCAGCCCGAAGCGCGTGGCCAGCCACCGGTCGAAGGCGCTCGGCGTCCCGCCGCGCTGGATGTGCCCCAGGACCGTGGTGCGGGCGTCCGTGCCCGTGCGCTCCGAGATCTCCTGGGCCAGCCACTCGCCGATGCCGGACAGCCGCACATGGCCGAACTCGTCCAACGCCTGGTCCTTGAGCATGAGGTGTCCCTCATGGGGGACAGCTCCCTCCGCCACCACGACGATCGGCGCATAGTTGATCTCAAATCGGCTCTGCACCCACGCGCAGACCTGATCGATGTCGAACGGCTGCTCCGGGATGAGGATCGCGTTGGCGCCGCCCGCGATGCCGGCATGCAGTGCGATCCACCCGGAGTGCCGTCCCATCACCTCGACCACCAGGGTGCGCATGTGCGACTCAGCCGTCGTGTGGAGGCGGTCAATGGCTTCGGTCGCGATGCCGACGGCGGTGTCGAAGCCGAAGGTGTAATCGGTGCCGGACACGTCGTTGTCGATGGTCTTCGGTACACCGACCAGATTGATCCCCTCACGACTCAGCTCGGTGGCGACACCGAGCGTGTCCTCGCCACCGATCACGATGAGCGCGTCCACTCCGTGCGCCGCAAGGGTGTCCTGCACACGCCGCAGGCCGTCCTCGTGCTTGAACGGGTTGGTGCGGGAGGAGCCGAGGATGGTTCCGCCGCGGGGGAGGATTCCGCGCACGCTGGGGATGTCGAGCGGCATCACCTTGTCCTGGAGCGGTCCGAGCCAGCCGTCTCGCAGACCGACGAAGTCAATGCCGTACTCCTGGATGCCCTTGCGGACGACGCTGCGGATCACGGCGTTGAGGCCGGGACAGTCACCGCCGCCGGTCAGCACTCCAACCCTCATGGCCTTCTCCCATCAGCTGGTCACCCGACCTGGTGGCAGCCTTCCCGGCGATTGAAACAGCTTCCGGAACTTGGATCGCCCCCTCCAGACTCCCTCCGTTCGGTCCGCAGTGGCCACTCGGCGTACGCACGATCCAGACGGGTCGCTCGTCGCTCGGTGAAGGCGGACTCAGCGACGTTCTCGCCCACCGGCGAGCCGTCGACCGCCAGCGGTACGGCATTGTTCGGGTCGGGAAGATAGACGTCGGGGCGAAGCGGCGGTTGAGAGCGACTTCGCGTTCGCACGCGTCCTGGCGCGCCGCGTGCGTGAAGGCGCGGTCTCCGGCGAAGAACACGATCGCGGTGTGGGTCTCGCACACCTCCGCGCGCGGGGGCGGTGGCCCCTGGTGGCCGGGCTCAGGCATGAGGGACGACGGCGACGGGGCAGCGTCCGTGATGGATGGCGGCATGGGTCACGTGGCCCAGGTGGGGTGCCACGTCGTGCCGGTGTGTGCGCCGGCCGACGACGAGCAGCGCGGCGCCTTCGGCAGCATGCACGACGGCCTTCGCGGGAGTCTCGAGCCGGATGGCGTGGGCCGCGTCCACCTGCGGGTACTTCTCGCGCCAGCGGTGGAGGGCCTTGCTCAACTCCTGCTGCGCCTCGCCTGTCATCTCTTCGCTGACGGCGTGGTCCACGCCCCAGGGCACGCGCGCGTGAAGCGGCACGCTTCGGCCGTGCACGGCCAGGAGCGGAACCTCCCTGACCGCGGCGGTGTGGAAGGCGAAGTCGAGCAGTTCGTCGCTGGATCCGTGGAGTTTCAATGCCACGACCACACGGCTCGCCGGCGTCGGCTGCGCGGTCCCGTATCCGGTGCGGACCAGGACCACCGGCCGCTCCGTCCGGGCCACGACCGGCATGCTGACGTCACCCAGGAAGTAGCTCCCGACGGAGTCCAGCCCCCGTGAGCCGAGCACGATCAGCTCGGATTCCGACGCCGCCTGGAGCAGGGCCTTCCCGGCGTCCTCGGCCACCAGGCTTCCGATGACGGTCAGACCCGGGTGGCTGGATTCCAGTTCCGCGCGCGCGGTGTGGACGAAGCGCTTCGCCCAGTAGTTCTGATCGACCTCCGAAGGGACGCGGGCCGGTTCCGGCGCCAGCAGTGGCCACGCGTGCAGCAGGCGCAGCGTGAGTTTGCGCTTGTCGGCCTCGTCGGCGGCCCAGCGGGCTGCGGCGAGGCTCTCGGGTGAGCCGTCGAGGCCCACGGTGATGACTGGCTGCATGGCGGCGGCCTCCGTCCCGTACGAAACTGGATACGACGGTGGGTGACGGTGAACGAGTCCGATGGCGTGCATGCTCAGGACGTCGCCGACATGCCGAGCGCGGTGCTTCTCTCCTTCGAGGAGTACCCCAATATCCCCCCTGGCGCATGTGGAGCCGTAGAGGGGAGGAAGGCCAGGCACGCGGCACCCACCACGAGAGGAGACGGGTGCGGTGGCGATTCCCTTGGTGGTCGGCATCGACCGATCCGAATGGAGCCTGGAGGCGGTGGACTTGGCCGCCGCCGAGGCGGCCCGGCACAGTCTGTCGCTCCACCTGCATTCGGCTGCCGGTGACCGCGAGCCTTCCGACGTGATCAGTGCCGGCGCGTCATGAGCACACAAGGTTCGCCGTGCACACCCGGTCAGCCGCCGAGGCGCGGCAATCACGCGGCCAGGGGCGGCAACTCCCTGAGGCGTGCGTCCGACACGTTCGAGTGCTGGATGCGCCGTGTTCTGATGGTCGTTCTGGTCCTCGGGCTGCCGGCAGCTGCCGTCAGCGCGGGACTGACAGCGCACGAGGCTTCGATGCGCACTGTGCGGACCCAGGCAGCGGAACGGCACCAGGTCACCGCCCGGCTGACGTCGACCGCCCAGGGTGGCGACTGGGTGAAGCGACCGGCGCCTGTTCGCTGGACCGACCTCAACGGTGTCGTACGGACGGGAGCGGCCCTGGTGAAGCCGGGAACTCCCAAGGGCTCCACCGTACGGGTGTGGGTGACCCGCGACGGACAAGTCACCGATCCGCCGACGACCACGCTCAACGCGACGACCAGTGGCTGGCTGGTGGGCGGTATGGCGGCGTTCGGCGTGGGCGCCGGATCCTATGCGGTCTGGGCGGGCATCCGCCTGGTCCTGGACCGGAGAAGGTACGCGCAATGGGACGCCGAATGGCGTCTGGTGGAACCCCGGTGGTCCGCGCCCTTCCGTCCGTGACGGACACAGGGCCGGCCAGAAGCCGAGGAGGCGACACCGATGTCCAAAGCGACAACCATCGATCTGTACGAAGTCACGATGGCCATGTCCTACCTACACGAGGGGATGACCGCCCCAGCCACGTTCAGCCTCTTCATCCGCGATCTTCCCCCTGAGCGGGGATTCCTGGTGGCGGCGGGGCTCGAGTCGGCACTCGACTACCTGGGCGACCTGAATGTGGGCGCGGAGGACATCGATGCCTTCGCCGCAGCCCTGCACCGGCCTGGAGAGGATCTTGAGCCTCTACTGGGCCTGACGTTCACCGGCCAGGTGCGGGCGGTGCCGGAGGGACGGATCGTGCTCGCGGGTGAGCCGCTGCTGGAGGTGACCGCACCGCTTCCGCAGGCGCAGTTGGTGGAGACGTATGTGCTCAACCAACTAAGCCATCAGACGACGATGGCTTCGAAGGCCGCGCGCTGTGTCGTCGCGGCGGCCGGTCATCCGGTCGTCGACTTCTCCTTGCGGCGCTCCCACGGGCCGCAGGCGGGGTTCCAGGCTGCTCGCCTGGGCGCCATGGTCGGCTTCGCCGGGACCAGCAACGTAGCCGCGGCCACCGCTGAGGGCATCCCCGCCGTTGGCACGATGGCCCACTCCTTCGTGGAGGCGTTCGCCACGGAGGAGGACGCGTTCCGCGCCTTCGCCCGGTCCCACCCCGGCCCGGTGACCCTGCTGGTGGACACCTACGACACTGAGGAAGGGGTCCGCGTCGCGGCCCGCGTGTTGCGGGATCTCGACCGCGGACCCGGCTCAGCCATACGTCTGGACAGTGGCGACCTCGGGAGCCTGGCGGCCCGAGCCCGCTCCCTGCTCGACGACGCGGGTCTGCCGGACGTGCGGATCATCGCCAGCGGCGGTCTCGACGAGTACGCCGTGGAGGACCTGGTCGGCTCCGGGGCACCCATCGACGCCTACGCCGTCGGCACCCGCGTCGGGGTCTCCTCCGACGCCCCGTTCCTGGACTCCGCGTACAAGATGGTGGAATACGACGGCCGGCCGGTAATGAAGCTGTCGTCGGCGAAAGTGACCGCACCCGGCCCCAAGCAGGTGTTCCGCCGCACGGCATACGCCGACGTCATCAGTCTCGCCGACGAGCGATCGACCGGCGACGGCAGCCCCATGCTGGAGACCGTGATGCGCGGCGGGCAGCGTACCGGCAGCAGGCCCACGCTCGACGACTGCCGGAAGAGATTCGTCGCGGATCTGGCCGGACTACCGCCGGCCGCCCGCCGCACTCGGGCCCCGGTCGCACCCCGCGCGACGAACTCCGAGCGGCTGGGCGCCCTCGCCCGCTCCGTCCGCCGCCGCATCGACGAGCGGACGTCGGCTCCCTACGTACCCCCGAGCTCAGAACACGCCGCATCCGGATCGCAGCGGTCCGTACCAAGGTAAGGGGAGAAAAGATGCCGCATACGTTGGAATGGAAGGTTCGTCTTCACCTGTTCGAGGACGACGAGGGTACGACCAAGGCACATCTGATCCTGGACACCGGCACCGCAGAGCTCACCGGTCACGGCACCGCGCACTGCCACCCGGCGGACGGGAACGTGCCGGAGATCGGCGACGAACTGGCCGCGGGCCGGGCCATGAACGACCTGGCCCGGCAGCTGCTGAAGACCGCCGAGCGCGACATCGAGGGCATGGGCGCACAGCGGCCACGCGGCAGGGAGGTCACCGGGTGGCCCACGTGACCGACAGCGACCCCCAAGGCGGAAGTCAAGGGGACCGGTCTGGCATCGAGGACACCGAGGACGCCTACCCGGTGGAACTGGAGTGGCCGGGAGTGGGCAAGGACCAGATCACCGTGGAGGTCGCCGGGCAGAAGGAACACAGCGGGGCGGTCCGCCGGCAGAACCGTCACACCGGCTGAGTCGGTGGACGGCCGTGCGGGAGCGAGGCGAGGCAGCAGCCTCCCAGGCTGATCGGTCCCGTGCGGCCGCCCGTCGCGCGTGGCACGTTGGATACAGCACCATTCTGAGGAGAGGGCGGCGTCATGAGAGCTCACCTCGGCGATCAACTCGTCATCGAACGCACGACGACCGGCGCCGCCAAACGTGACGGCGAGATCGTCGGGCTCCATCACGAGGACGGAACGCCTCCTTACGACGTGCGCTGGTCGGACACGGACGAAGTGACGCTCGTGTTCCCCGGGCCCGACGCACACATCTGCCCTCTCGAACACGGACAGCCCAGGAGCACCCACGCCCCCTCCGGCTACGGCACGGCCGAGGCGGAGGCCATACCGCCCAGGGCACCCGGCCCCGGTGACATCGGCCGACGCGTGGCCGTCGAACGCCACAGGCAGCAGCTCAGCCGCGAGGAGACGGCCCGCCGCGCCCGAATGTCCCCCGGTTACCTGGAGTACCTGGAGTCACAGACTGCCGACCCGAGTATGGCGACCCTCATCAGGCTGGCCGACGCGCTGGGCACCACCGTCACCACGCTGCGCGGCGGAGGAATGGATCTGCCACCCGGCCAAGGACAGGCACTGCTGCATCCTCAGCTGCGGGACATCGGCCCGGAGGAATGCCGCACGTTGCTCTCCACCCACGGCGTGGGGCGCGTCGCGGTGTCAGCGCCTGACGGCCGCCCGGCGGTCGTTCCGGTCAACTACGACGTCGTGGATGACGCGATCGTCTTCCGGACCGCGCCGGACTCCACACCCGCGGCAGCCGTCGGAGCCGAGGTCGCCTTCGAGGTCGATCACATGGACGAGGCCCTGAGTCAGGGCTGGAGTGTCCTCGTCGTCGGCCCCGCGAGCGTCGTGACGGAGCCTGACGCCGTCCGCAGGCTCACCGAACACTCCCACACCACGCCATGGCCGGGCGGTGAACGCGAGATGTGGGTGTCGATCCGGCCCGCACACCTCACGGGCCACCGCATCACTCCAGCCGATGGATGACCAGGCAGTCGCGGGCCAACTGAAGAGCGCTCCCGTCCCGACGGCTCTCGAAGGGTGTTCCGATGAGCCAGCCAGCACCGTCCGACGAATGGGTGGCCGCCGTGGTACGCGACGCGGTGGCCGCGCCGTCGATGCACAACGTGCAGCCCTGGCGCTTCCGTTATCTCCGGCGCAACCGCGCTTTCGAGGTGTGGGCCGACTTCGAGCGCGCCATGCCGCACTCCGACCCCGATACCCGCGGCCTTCATCTCGGCTGCGGTGCCGCCCTGTTGAACCTGAGGGCCGGCATCGCCCACGCGGGCTGGCATTCGGAAACCCGGCTACTGCCCGACCTCACCGACCGGGCCCTCCTCGCGAGCGTGCGGCTGGCCAGCCGTACGGGCGGTGTGAGCGGCCTCGGCGCGCTGTGTCCGGCGATCCGCCAACGGCACAGCAGCCGCCACCCGTTCGAGGAGAGACAGATCCCCGAGCCCGTGCGGGCGGCTCTCGCCGCGAGTGCTCGCGTAGAGGGAGCGGCACTTACGTTCCCCGACTCATGGCATCTGCGGGAAGTGCTGGAACTCGTTCAGGAAGCCGAGGCACGCAACATCACCGACCTCGGCAGCGACCAGGACCTGGCCCGGTGGACGCGTATCGACGCCCCGTCGGTGCGCACCGCCGACGACGGAGTCCCGCACTACGCCTTCGGGCCGCGCAAGCGCGGGGGCAAGGCACCCATGCGCGACTTCGCGGGCCCCCGGCAGGTGGCGGGACGTGACGCGGCGGACTTCGAGCAGAACCCTCAACTGGCTCTCATCAGCACGGATCACGACCGCCCGGAGGACTGGCTCCGCGCCGGCCAGGCGATGGAACGCGTCCTGCTGCTGGCCACCCGCGAGGGCCTCGCCAGCTCCTTCGTGACCCAGCCTCTCGAATGGACGGACCTGCGCTGGCCGGTGCGCGATCCCATGACCGGGACGGGCTACACACAGGTCCTGCTGCGCCTGGGCTACGGCCCCACCGGTCCCGGCACGCCGCGCCGCCCTGTGTCGGAGGTACTCGACATCGAGCCCTGACCCAGGAGCGGTCGTGAGCTCATCAGCGGTCGCCAGGCCTCCCTGCCGAGTTCGGACAGTGCTGGATCTGCTGGGCATGGAGGACGTGGTGCAGCACCGGCGACCCGGCCCGCAACCGTCCAATCCGAGCGCTGGCCCGTATGTCGCGGCACGGCCTGGGCGATGCGACGGTAGTCACAGGGGGTCTGCCAAACAACGGGACGGAAGGCGGTGGCCTCGTGGAACTCCCGCTTGTCGTGGGCGTCGACGGATCGGCCGGCACGCCACGGGCTGCCGCTGCGGCTGGTCCATGCCTCCCTGTAAGAGCGCGCGTCCTGCGTGGAACGCACCCAGCTTCGCGACCCCGAGGTGAAGGTGTCGAGCGCCGGTTCCGAGGCGTTCGCCCTGGTCACGGGCGCTCGAGGGCGTGGCGAGGTCGCCGGGCTGCTGCTGGGGGCGGTCAGCCTCACGGTGGCGGCCCCCGCCATGTGCCCGGTCATCGTCGTCCGAGGCGAGGAGCGCAACGTTCGAGGGTCCGTTGGCCGGGTCGTGGTCGGAGTCGGAGATGCGACCGGCGGTACGGGTGCCGTACCGTTCGCCGCCCGCGGGCCTGTGAAACCGGCGCCGCGATCGGCCGGGCCGGGGCGATGTACCCCTGGCAGAGCGGCAGCGATGGCCGCGAGGAGACCCAGGAGTGGCATCTCAACCCCCGTTCGGGGCGCGTCGGATCGGTGATCGCGTACAACGTGTGGCAGTACTGCGAGGCCACCGGCGACACCGAATACCTGCACACCAAGGGTGCGGAGATGCTCCTGCAGATCGCCCGCTTCTGGGTGGACCTCGCGGTGTTCGAGCCGGAGACGGAGCACTACCAGATTCGCGTCTCATGAGACGAGCCCTAGGGAGACACGAATGAAGTGGTTGGTGTCGCTGGTCGGCGCCGCGCTCGTCATGGTCACCCTGCGGGATCTGTTCCATACGCTGTGGCACCCCACCCGCCACGGTGGCCTGAGCCGCCTCGTGATGACAGCGCTGTGGCGACTCGCCCGGCGTTTCCGTGCACCCGGGCGCGTGGTCGGGCTCGTCGGGCCGCTCGCAATGGTGACTGTCGTGGGCATGTGGGCCGTCATGGTGGTCCTTGGCTGGGCGATCGTCTACTGGCCCCACATGCCAGGGGCTTTCACCTTCTCCCCCGGTTCCAGGGCGGCCCAGGAGCCGGCGCTGCTCGACTCCCTGTACCTGTCGCTCGTCACGGTGGCCACCCTCGGGTTGGGCGACATCGCGCCTGCCGATGGGTGGCTCCGTCTGGTCTCACCGCTCGAAGCCCTCGTCGGTTTCGCCCTCCTGACAGCCACCGTCTCCTGGGTGCTGGAGATCTACCCGGCGCTGACCCGCAGGAGGGTCCTGGCCGTCCGACTGGCTCTGCTGCGCGACGCGGATCCGGCAACACGGCAGATCGACTGCACCGCGGGGGCACTGCTGCTGGACAGCCTGTCCACCGAAGTCGTGCGGATCCGCATCGACTTCACCCAGTACGCCGAGGCGTACTACTTCCATGACGGGGAGGACCATTCGTCGCTGGCGGCCATGATCGGTTACGCCGCCGTGCTGGCCCAGCGCGGGGAGGCGGCTGGACGGCCGGAGGTGCGACTGGCCGGCACGCTGCTCGCCGGGGCGCTGAAAGACCTCGCCGACATCCTCGACCAGCGTTTCCTCCGTACGGGCGGCCCGCCGACGGAAGTGTTCGCCGCGTACTCCGCCGACCACGGCCGCGACGGAGCTCAGCCGTGAGCGAGCAAGGGTGGCAACGACGCGCACCTGGCTACGCCCGAAAACCCCTGCCTCGCCGCCAGGTACGAAGAACTCGTGCAATCCTCGTCACAGCAGGTCAACGCCGCACCCGCGGCATACCCAGACCGATCCACGAGATGATCTCCCGCTGGATCTCGTTGTTGCCACCGCCGAAGGTGAAGATCACCGCCGAGCGGTACCCGCGCTCCAGTTCGCCGTGGAGGACGTCGCCCACCGAGCCCTCCTTCAGCGCGCCGGCCGCCGCGACGATCTCCATGAGCCACGCGTAGGCGTCCCGGCGGGCCTCGGAGCCGTACACCTTGACCGCGGAGGCGTCCTGCGGGGTGAGGGTGCCGTCCTGGACGGCGTTCACCATCCGCCAGTTGAGGAGCTTGAGCGCGTCGAGCTTCGTGTGGGTCTGGGCGAGGCGGCGGCGCACCCACGGCAGGTCGATCACACGGCGGCCGTCGGCGAGCTTGGTCTCCATGGCCCACTGCTGGACGTTCTGCAGGGCGCGGATCGCCATGGTGCCGTGGGCGGCGAGGGTGACGCGCTCGTGGTTGAGCTGGTTGGTGATCAGCCGCCAGCCCTGGTTCTCCGCGCCGACCCGGTGCGAGACGGGGACGCGGACGTTCTCGTAGTAGCTGGCCGTGGTGTCGTGCGAGGCGAGGGTGTTGATCACCGTACACGAGTAGCCGGGGTCGGTCGTCGGCATCAGGAGCATGGTGATGCCCTTGTGCGGCGGGGCGTCCGGGTCGGTGCGCACGGCGAGCCAGACCCAGTCGGCGGTGTCGCCGTTGGTGGTCCAGATCTTGTGGCCGTTGACGACGTACTCGTCGCCGTCCCGTACGGCGCGCGTCTTCAGGGAGGCCAGGTCGGTGCCCGCGTCCGGCTCGCTGTAGCCGATCGCGAAGTCGATCTCGCCGGAGAGGATGCGCGGCAGGAACCAGGACTTCTGCTCCTCGGTGCCGTACCGCATGATCGTCGGCCCGACGGTGTTCAGGGCCATCAGCGGCAGCGGTACGCCGGCCTGGGCGGCCTCGTCGAAGAAGATGAACTGTTCCATCGCGGTCAGACCGCGGCCGCCGTACTCCTGGGGCCAGCCGACGCCGAGCCAGCCGTCGGTGCCGAGGCGGCGGATGGTGTCGCGGTAGAAGCGCTTCTGGGCGTCCCGGTCGGTGAAGCGGGCGTGTGCGTTGTCCGGGACCAGGTCGGCGAAGTAGGCGCGCAGTTCGGTGCGCAGCAGCTGCTGCTCGGGCGTGTGGTCGAGATGCACGGCGCCTCCAGGCTCCCGGGACCGGTCCTGACGGCGCACACCGTAGAACGTGTTCCAGAAATTGGGAACGGTCAGGCGTCGTGCACAGTGGTCTTTTCAGACCAGGGTCGCCATGAAGTCCGTGCACGCCTGGGCGCACTCGCGGCACGCCTTCGCCGCGTCCTCGGTGCCGGCGTGCCGGTCGAGGACCTGCGCGCACTCCAGGCAGACCGAGCGGCACCACTCCAGCTGGACGCGGATGCCGGCCTCGTCGAGATGGTTCTCCTCGGACAGCACACGGCAGGTCGCGTCGCACACCTCCGCGCACATGATGCTCTTGCGGCGCAGTAGTTCCTGCTCCTCGGTCCCGTCCGGATCGACCAGGCTCGCGCGCAGCGCGCAGGCCCGTGCGCACTCGGTGCAGGCCTGGGCGCACGCGAACCGGTCCTCCAGGAAGCGGAAGAGCTCCTGCTGGGAAGTTGTCGTCGTCACACGGGGCGAGTAGCCGCACGCGGAGCGGCCAAACCCGGGTTTCCGCACCGCCTGGTCTGCTCGGTTCACCCCGGGTGCCAGGGGTACTCGCGTGGCATGAACCAAGCCGTGAACACCGAATGGATGGACATGGCCGCGGGCCGGGGCGCTCTCGCGGCCGGGGTGATCGTCGCGGGTGTGGTGGTCGTGGCGGTCCTGATCGGCGCCTTCTTCCTGGGCTCCCGCGTCAGGCGCCGCGAGTCGCGCCCGCCGTCCCCCGAGGAGCAGCCGAGGCTGCCGGAGAGCGGTCCGGTCCGTGAGGTCAGGGAGAACCGGGAACCCGACGAGGTGCCCAGGGGCGAGACCCGGCTGACCCCTCATGAACTGCCGAACCACGGCAACAGCCCGACCCGGACGGGCCCGTCGCGAGAACGGCCTCGTTGGAACGAGGGCGGCAGCGGCTCGTTCGGGAGCGGCGGGCCGGGGCCCGGTTGACGCCCACGGCCCCTTGCCGCGCACTGCCTGCTGGAGGCGGGCGCCCGGTCACTCACCGAGCCGGGCGGCCGCCTCCAGCAGCAGTGCGTGGACGAAGGCCTGCGGGAGGTTGCCGCGCAGCTGACGCTGGGCGATGTCGAACTCCTCGGCGTACAGGCCGGAGGCCCCACAGGCGCCGCGGTTGCGTTCGAACCAGCGGTACGCCTCGACGGTCCGGCCCTGCTGGTGCTCGGCGAGCGCCATGACGAACCCGCACAGCACGAAGGCGCCCTCGGCCTCCTCCAACGGCCGCTCGTCGTGACGGAAGCGGTAGAGGAAGTGGTCGTCGGCCAGTTCGCGACGGCATGCGGCGAGGGTGGCCCGGGTGCGCGGGTCCTCGGCGGGCAGGGCACCCCGTACACCGGGCAGCAGCAGAGCGGCGTCCAGCGACGGGTCCTCGGGGGTGCGCTGCCAGTGCCCGGCGGGGTGGAGACAGGTCCGCTCGGCCGAGTCGAGAAGGGTGTCGGCCAGGCCGGTGCAGGTCTCGGCGAGCGGGTGACGGGGTGCCGCGGCGGCCACGGCTCGCAGGCCCGCGACGCAGATGAGCCTGCTGTGGGTCCAGTGTTGTTCGTCCAACTCCCAGATCCCCGCGTCCGGTTGACGCCAGCGGTCCTCGACGGCCCGTACGGCGATCTCCGCGGCCTTCCAGTGGCTCTCGTCGAGCCGCCCGTGGCGTTCGGCGGCCGCGAGCAGCAGCAGGGCCTCGCCGAAGCAGTCGAGCTGGAACTGGTCACCCACCTGGTTGCCGACGCGGTCGAAGCCACCCGGGTAGCCGGGGAGGTCGAGATCGCGCTGGGCGGGAACCGGATCGCCGTGCACGGTGTAGGCGGGGACCAGACGTGCCCCGTCCGCGTGCAGACGTGCGGTGACGAAGCCGACCGCGGCGTCCAGCAGATCGTGGGCCCCGACAGCGGCCGCGGCCTGTCCGGCGTAGCTCTGGTCGCGGATCCACACGTACCGGTAGTCGTAGTTCCGGCCTGCCTCGGCGCGCTCGGGGAGGCTGGTGGTGGCCGCCGCGACCATGCCGCCGCCCTGGGTGGTGAGGCCGCGCAGGACGGCGTACGCCCGCCGCGCGTCGCCGGGGGCGACCGTGCCGTCGAGTGCGGGGACCGTCTCGCGCCAGGCCGCCTCGGTGGCCGCCCAGGCCCGCTCCGGCCGCGGCGGCTCGGCGGGCAGTGACGATACGGCGCACTCCAGCACGAGGTCGTGCCGCTCGCCGGGTTCGAGCGCGATGTCGGCGGTCAGGCCGCGTTCGTCGGCGACGGCGTGCGCGGCGCCCTGCCAGCGCAGGCGGTGCCTTCCGGTACGCAGCTCCCACACCCCGTCGTCGCCGCGGCGCACGGAGTCGATCGGGGCCGCGCCGTAGTCACTGTGGGGCTCCAGCACGACCGAGAGGTGGGCGGGTCCGTCGACCGCCCTCAGCTGTCGCAGCAGTACGAGCCGGTCCGGGTCGCCGGGAAAGGCCAGCGCCTCACGGCACTCGACGACTCCGCCGTCGGTGACCCAGCGGCTGCGCCAGATCAGCGAGCCCTCTTCGTAGTAGCCGCCGAAGACGTACCGGCCGCTGGGGGTGATGGCGTACGCGCCCCGCCCGCCGACGAGCGCGGCGAACACCGCGTCGTCGTGCCAGGTGGGCGCGCAGAGCCAGCCGATGGCCCCGTCGGGCCCGATGAGCGCCCCGCGCTCTCCGTCGGCCAGCAGCGCGTAGTCGTGCAGCGCGTGCGGCGGGAAGGGGGTGATCATGGCGTACGGGTACCCAGGGGGCGGGGAGGTCAACGGCGGGGGCGTACGGCACGGTGGGTGAACCGGGAACCCTCAGACCCTCAGAACTCCCGGCCGGTCACTCAGACCTGCCGCCGCCCCTCTCCCCCGTCGCTTCCCGCCACCACGGCCACCCCACCGCCCACCGCCCCGCCCGCCGAACTCGACGCGGCGACCCGCGTGTGCCCCACACCCCCGCCGCGAGGCCGACGCAGCAGCACGAGCGCCACCACCGCGGCCAGCATCGTCAGTGATCCGGCGACCATGAGGCACAGCCGCAGCCCGTCCAGGAAGGCCTCGCCCAGGGCGCCCATGACCCGCCCCGTGTCCGCCCCGAGGTCGATCCCGGCGACCGCGCCCAGTCCCCCCTGGTCCGCGGCCGCGAGGGCCCGTTCGCTCGCCGTCCCGGTCACCCCGGCGTCGGCCAGACGACCGGGAAGGGTGTCAAGGGCCCGGGTGGTCAGCAACGCCCCCAGGACGGCCGGTCCGAGCGCTCCGCCGACCTGCCGGAACGCGTTGTTGCCCGCCGCGGCCATACCGGCGAGGTGGTGCGGCACGGAGGCCACGGCCGTCGCCGTCATCGGGGTCATGACGGCCCCGAGGCCGAGTCCCAGCGGCGCCAGCCGCCAGGCGAGGGACAGGAAGGAGGTGTCCGCGTCGATGCCGGTGAGCGAGAACAGCGAGGCGGACACGACGAGCAGACCGCCCGTGATCAGAACGCGCGCGGAGACCCGGTGCATGAGCCGTCCCACGGGCCCGCCGACCAGGATGGCGCACACGGTCACCACCAGCATCCGCCAGCCCGCCTCCAGGGTGTCGAGCCGCTGCACGAGCCCGAAGTAGAGGCTGAGCAGGAAGAAGAACCCGATCAACCCCAGGAAGGTGATCATCGCGACCAAGGTGGTGGCGGTGAAGGCCGGACTCCGGAACAGCGCGAGGTCGAGCATCGGACTGTCACTGCGCCGCTCGGCGAGCACGAAGGCGACGCCTCCCACGACGGCCACCGCGAGCGCCACCAGCACCTTCGGCTCCGTGAAGGAGTCCGCTCCGCCCTCGATGACGCCGTAGACCAGGGCGGTGACCGCCACCGTGGCGGTGATCTGCCCGGGCCAGTCGAGGCGTCGCTCGAAAGGCGCGCGCGAGTCGGTCAGCAGCCGGGCGGCGGCGACGGTCGCGAGGAGTGAGGCGGGGATCGCCAGCAGGTAGATCCAGCGCCAGGAGAAGTGGTCGAGAATCACACCGGCGACGATCGGGCCGACGGCCAGCGCCAGCATGAGCGCGGTGGCCCACAGGCCGATGAACCTGCCGCGCTCACGGTGGTCGGGCACCGCGTGGCTGATCAGCGCGAGTGTGGTGGGCAGCAGCGTGGCCGCGCCGAGTCCGGCGAGGGCCTGGCCGATCCACAGCACCTGCACCGACTGCGCCGAGAGCGCGACGGCGGCACCGGCCGCGGAGAACAGCAGCCCGGCCAGGAACACCTTCTTGCGCCCGTGGACGTCGCCGACGACCCCGGCGGTCAGGATGAACGCGGCCATGGGCAGGACGAACGCGTCCTGGACCCATGACAGTTGGGCGGTCGTCGCGTCCAGCGCCGACTGGATGGCGGGCAGGCTGACGGCGACCGTGGTGACCGGCAGATAGGCGACGAACACGCCGAGGCAGGCCATGACGAACGTGGCCGCCCGCCGATCGGCCGGCCCGCTTGCCGGGGTCGTGACATTCACGGGGGACTCTCCTCTACGGCGACGCGCGCCGCGGTCGTTCACTGGTGCTCAGGCGCCCCAGCATCGGCGACACCGGAACGGATCCCAACGCCACGGTCCGAAGTGAGCACAAACCTCCATCCGAGTCGCCGGCTCTGCCAGAGTTCTCTCATGGCCGACGAGATCGACAGGAAAATCCTCCGCGCGCTGCACTACTCCCCGCGCGCCTCGTTCCGGCTCATCGGCGAGGTCGCCGGTGTGTCGGAGCAGACCGCGGCCCGCCGCTACCAGGCCCTGCGGCGCGAGGGTGTGATGCGGGTGGTGGGCCTGGTCAACCCGGAGGCGCAGGGGCTGGCGCGCTGGATCACCCGCATCCGCTGCCGCCCCGACCGGGTCACCCCGCTCGCGGACGCCCTCACCCGCCGGTCCGACATCGCCTACCTCGGTCTCGCCTCCGGCGGTTCGGAGATCATCTGCGTGATCCACTCACCGGTCGACGCCCACCGCGAGGACATCCTGCTGCGGCAACTGCCCAAGGCGGCCTCGGTGCTGGACGTCAGCATCGACCTGCTGATCCACCAGTTCGGCACCAAGGGCAACTCCGAATGGAGCGGATACGGCGGTCACCTCGCCCCCGACCAAGTGGACCTGCTCACCGCGGACCGGCCGCCCGCGCCCACCCCCGGCCCGCACGACCCGCCCACCGCCGAGGACACCCCGCTCCTCGACGCCCTGGCCGAGGACGGCCGTACCACCCACACACGGCTCGCCGAACTCACGGGCTGGTCCAAGGCCCGCGTCGCCCGCAGGGTGGACGCCCTGGAGTCCTCGGGCGTTCTCTCCTACGACATCGACCTGCTCCCCGAGCGCCTGGGCCACCATCTCAACGCCACCCTCTGGCTGCGCGTCGCCCCGGCCCGTCTCCACCGGGTCGGCGAGGAGTTGGCGGGCCACGACGAAGTGGCGTTCGCCGGTGCCATGAGCGGCGATCACAACGTCATGGTCATCGTCAACTGCCGTGACGCACAGGACTTCTACCGCTACCTCACCACACGGATGGCCGCCGTCCCCGGCATCGACGCCTACGGCGTCAGCATCCGCGTCCGCCGTCTCAAGCAGGCCGCGTCGCTCATCTCGCACGGCAGGCTGATCCCTGCGGGACCGGCGTGAGACCGGCTCAGCACCCCTCCGTGTCCGACGCCGGTTCCGAGGGGAGATAGGCCGAGCCGATCCGGTACACCCCCGCCTCGGGGACCGTCAGCCGCGTGAACTCCCCCTGTTCGCTGAGGCATCCGCCCGTGACCCGCAGCCACGGCGAGTACGCGACCCGCACGGTCACCGACCCGGGTTCCGGCATCCGTACGTCGAGTTCGGCGTCCGAGGTCCGAATCACACGGGCGGCTCCCGACACCAGCGGCACCGCGTCCCGCACCCGGTACACCCGCCAGTGCGCATCGCTCCACACAGGCTCCAGCCACGCAGGCCGGCTCCGCACCAGCAGCGCTTCCGCCTCCCCGTAACGGTCGGGCTCGGTGTCCGGAAGGGCCACGTATCCGACGGCCCACCGATCCAGCCAGGCCCGGTACTTGGCGGCGGAGAACGTACCGTCGTAGAAGAACCGGCCGCGCTGCATGTCCAGTTGGGTGTTCCAGCCACGGGCGAGATTGACGTACGGGGAGAGCAGGGCCGCCTCGCGGTGGTCGCCGGTGGGGACGGCCTCCACGCGGGCGCGGTCGGCACCGAGCCGGTGCAGTGCCCGCACGACACTGTGGCTGTCGGCGGCCCACGCGGGGACCTCGGCGCTGCCGCGCAGGAAGGAGACGGGGGTGCCCGAGCCCAGCCAGAACAGGGAGCCCACCAGTGCGAAGGCGAGAGCGCCGCGCCGGACCCGGGCCCGGTGGTGCGTCGACAGCAGTGCCGCGAGCAGCGCGGCCGGTGCGAAGAGCAGCGCGAGCCGCTCCACGTTGGCCCCGATCGGCGAGGGGATCAGATACGACAGCACGACCCCGACGGCGTAGACGGCGCCGCCCAGCCGCAGCACTCGCCAGCCGCGCGGCGCCAGCACGGCGACGGCCGTACCGAGCAGGCAGGGCCACAGGACCCGCCCCGCCGCCATGGGCTCCTGTCCGTGGAAGGGGAACAGCAGGGTGGTGCCCGCGACCACGGCGAACGGCGGGAGGCCCAGGGCCGCACCCCGGACCCGGTCACGTGTCAGGACGTAGGCCGCGCCCGCCGTGACCAGGAACAGCCCCGCGACCGGGCTCGCCGCCGTCGCCAGCAGCGCGTACCCCGCCGCGAGGACCGCCCGCCGCTCCCCCACCAGCAGCACACAGGCCCCCAGCCCGAGGGCTACGCCGAGCGCGAAGGTCGTACGGCCCGCCGCCACGTCGGTCCACAGCCCGAACGCGGCCAGCAGGGCGGGCGCCAGCGGCCGCCGGACACCGCACCGCAGCAGGAGGACCGAGGCCAGCCAGCCGGCGGCCAGCCCGGAGACGACGGCGACCGTACGGACGCCGAAGAAGCCCATCAGATACGGCGAGATCAGGCTGTAGTTGGCCGTGTGGGCACCGCCGAACCAGAACAGGCCGTACGCCGAGTCACCGTGCTCGACGGCGAAGCGCGCCCAGGTCTCCTGCGCCGCGAGGTCGCCGCCGCCGTTGGCCCGGAAGAAGGCCCAGACCAGGTACAGCGGCAGCATGGTCACGGTGGCGAGCAGGGGGACCCGGTGGCGGCGCAGATGCGGGCGCAGCCGCCGTCTCCGCCATGGGCCGCTCGTTAGGACTCGGTCCGCCGGGGCAGGGGGCAGCGCGACAGCAGCCGGCATGGGGGCTCTCCGTTCAGTGGTCCGGCGCCCTCATGGGGTCGGGTGGCGCCGACTGCTGATCGATTCTTGATCGCGCGCTCTCGCCCGACATCGGCCGTTCGGCCAGGAACGGCCGCGGCACACGAGGCGGCCCTCGGTCGAACGGCCGAGGGGGCCGCGCCCTGCGGCATCGTCAACTGGTGTTCGGCTCAGGGACGTTGACCCGCCTCACACGCAACAGCAGAATGATCCCGCATGCCCTGAGAGCGCTCTCAGCACCGCGCCCCGCCCGCCCCTCCCGAGGAGACCCATGACCGGCAGCCCACGCCAGCCCCTCAGCCGCCGTACGCTTCTCGGGACCGGCATCGGCGTCGCGGTCCTCTCCGCCACCGGCACCGGCACGGCCCGGGCCGCGCAGAGCACGTCGTCCGCGGCGCACCGGGCGCATGCCTTCCTCGCCGCAGCCATGGACGGCTACCCGGACCACGGCACGATCCGCCTCGCCCAGAGCTACACCGACCAGTCGGGCCTGTTCAGTACGGCGTTCACGTACGACAACGCCCTGGCGATCCTCGCCCTGCTCGCGTCACCCGGGGGCGGGTCACGGGCGGTGGCGCTCGGTGACGCACTGCTGTACGCCCAGGCCCATGACCCCGTCCACGACGACGGCAGACTGCGGCAGGCCTACAACGTCGGCCCGTACACCTTCTACGACGGCTCCCCGCAGCCGGACGGGTTCGTCCGGGCGGACGGCACGGCCAACGTCGGCACCCAGTTCGGCTTCACCGGTACCGCGGTGGGCGACATGGCGTGGGCCGGTATCGCGCTCAGCGCGCTCGCCGGGCGGACCGGTGAGCGGCGCTTCCTCACCGGGGCGGTGCGGATCGGCGAGTGGATCGAGCGGACCGGGCGGACGGACGAGCCGCTCGGCGGCTACAAGTTCGGCGTCAACGGGGCGGACGAGAAACTGCCGTTCACCTCGACCGAGCACAACACGGACCTGGTCGGCCTGTTCGGCCGGCTCGCCCGGCTGACCGGGGACAAGGCGTGGCGGGAGCGGCGCGCGCGGGCACGGGCCTTCGTCGAGAGAATGTGGGAGCCGTCGGGCGGCTTCTTCTACACCGGTACCAACGACGGAGTGACGATCAACAAGTCCCCGATCCCGGAGGACACCCAGACCTGGACCCATCTCGCCCTCGCCTCCCGCACCCACTCCCGCTCGCTCGACTGGGCCGCGACCGAGCTGGCCGTCCTGGACACGGCCGACCGCCCCAACAGCACGGTCCCCTCCGGCCAGTCCTACGAAGGCGTCACCTTCAGCTCCGCGAGCCTGGCGGCGAACGAGGACGCCCCGATCGCCGACGGCCAGCCGAGGCCGGACCGCAACGGCGTCTGGTTCGAGGGCACCGCCCACCTCGCGCTCGCCCTGCGCGACCGGGGCTCGGCCGGCGACGCACAGCGTGCCCGCCGGCTGCTCGCCTCGATCGAACGCGCCCAGGACCTCCTCGGCACCGGCCAGAGCATCGGCGGCACGGCACTGGCCGCACGCTCCGGAGTGGTCTCCGCGAGCAGCCCGCTCGACACCGGTTTCGGGTTCGGTTACTACCCCTACCGGCACACGGGCGCCACCGCCTGGTACCTCCTGGCCGGGGCCCGCGCCAATCCGCTGCGGGCCTGACCCCTCGCACGGTCGGGCAGCCACGCGGCGCCTGGCGCCGGCCGCCGCCCTGCTATGGGTTGCGGCCGGTTCCAGGGATCGCAGGTGTTCCCGCAACCACCGCTCGTGACGGCAGCGGCGACGTCTCCTCCGGTTCCGTCACCAAGCAGTGGACCTGGGGCACCAGCACCAACGTTCACCGCCGTCTGACCGGCAGCCACCCCACCCGCGGCCTCCGGGAGCCGCACGCCCATGTCCGACACCTTCTCCGGACCTGGCACACCGGACCCCGTCTCTACGACACCCCGTGGCCGGCCCGGTTCTTCCACGACCGGCGTCTCGTCCACGGCAGGGAGGAGGACCTCGACGGCGCCGCCCGCATCATCGAGCGCGGCTTCGAACTCGATGGCAGCCGACACCTGTCCTGGCCCTCTGCGAGAGCCTCGATGCCACTGGTCAGTCCGGTCGCGCCGAGAACCTGCGTGCCCAACTGATCAAGAGCGCGCGCCCCTGCCGGACCTCCTCGTCGACGCCCACACCCTGCCCGGCGACCCCGTCTTCCAAGAGGCCATCGGCGAACGGCTGCCCTGGCTGCCGGCGTTCGGCGTTCGGCGGCCCACAGCCCCATGTCCGGCTGCACGGTGTCGCGATCCGGCACTGGGACGGCTACTGTTCGACGCCGACCGGCTGTGGGGAGACGTCTTCCCGCACTACTGGAGCACCCTGACCGCCACCACCCTCCTGCGCCTCCCGGCCTGGCCCGCGCGCCGACCGTCTCGCCGAGACGATCCTCCGCGCGGGCGCGGCCAACGTCGGCGAGGACGGCGCGGCGACCTGCGCATACGTCATGCCCTCGACCACCGACGGCAGACCCGCCCACCGCGCCGACCCGCTCGCCAACGACCAGGACTGGCACCTGTACCTGTGGATGCGCTCTCCCGCCTATTCGGGATCAGACGCGATGGCGCCCCAGAGCCTTGAGTACGGCTTCGACCTGGCCGAGCGGTTCGGAGCCGATCACACGCAGAACGACCGTGTCGGCGCCCGCCGCCGACAGGGCCTGGATGTCCTCGGCGGCCTCCGCCGCCGTACCCGAGACGGTGAAGACCTCCTCCTGGGGACGGCCGAGCCAGCCGCCGTGGCCCTCGGTGTGGGGGTGAAGGGTCCGGGCCACCTGAGCGGGGTCGTCGCCGACGTGGCAGAAGGCGAAGACGTTCAGGGTGTGGTCGGCGCCCGCGCCGCCCTTGCCGATCAGGGCTCGGGTGTTCTCCAGGTCGCGTGGGCCGTGGCCCTCGGCGATCAGGGTGCCGTCCGCGACACGGCCGGAGAGTTCGAGGGAACGGGGACGGACGACACCGGCGACGACGGGCGGGACCTCGGCCGGAGGATGGACCAACTGGACGCCGTCCAGGCGTACTTCACGACCGTCCAGTTCGACCTTCTCACCTCGCAGCAGTGCGCGCACTGCGGTGATCGTCTCCTCCAGGAGGGCCAGCGGCGAGTCCGGCGCCACCCCCACCTGCTCCATCCACTCCCGCACACCGTGTCCGATCCCGGCCACGAGCCGGCCCGGGAACACCCTTGCCAGAGTGGCCAGTTCCATCGCCAGCAACGCCGGGCTCCGCAGCGGGGCGGGTGCGATGCCGATGCCCACGCGCAGTCGCCGCGTCGCGCCCAGCGCCACGGCCGCCGCGGACACCCCGCCGTTCCAGCCGAGGTCCTCGACGACCCACAGGTCGTCCACCCCGAGCACCTCGGCCCGCCGCGCGAAGTCCGGCAGCCCCTCCGGGGCCCAGTCGCGGTCGTGCATGACACCGATCCGAAGGTTCGTCATACCCGGGAACCTATGCGGTGGGCGAAGTGGCGATCAACGGAGTTGACGAGCTCGCCGTCCGCCGTCGCCCGGCGTGACCTTCACTGTCCCAAGGTCGATACTGCCGGGAGCAGCACTCCGAGCCGACGCACATCCACCAGGAGGCACCCATGAAGATGTTGATCAACGTTCCGGAAACCGTCGTGGCGGATGCGCTGCGTGGGATGGCGGCCGCCCATCCGGAGTTGACCGTGGATGTCGAGAACCGTGTGATCGTACGGCGGGACGCCCCCGTCGCCGGGAAGGTCGCCCTGGTCTCGGGCGGCGGCTCGGGACACGAGCCGCTGCACGGCGGTTTCGTCGGACCCGGCATGCTGTCCGCGGCCTGCCCGGGCGAGGTGTTCACCTCTCCGGTCCCCGACCAGATGGTCCGGGCGGCGGCCGCCGTGGACAGCGGGGCCGGTGTGCTGTTCATCGTGAAGAACTACACGGGTGACGTGCTCAACTTCGACATGGCGGCCGAACTCGCCCAGGACGAGGGCATTCAGGTCGCGAGCGTCCTGGTCAACGACGATGTCGCCGTTACCGACAGCCTCTACACGGCCGGTCGGCGCGGCACCGGCGCCACCCTGTTCGTGGAGAAGATCGCGGGTGCCGCGGCGGAGGAGGGTCAGCCGCTGGAGCGGGTGGAGGCGATCGCCCGTCAGGTCAACGAGAACTCCCGCAGTTTCGGCGTGGCGCTCAGCGCGTGCACCACGCCCGCGAAGGGCAGCCCCACCTTCGACCTGCCGCCCGGCGAACTGGAACTGGGCGTCGGCATCCACGGCGAGCCCGGCCGGGAACGGCGGTCGATGATGACCTCGCGGGAGATCGCCGACTTCTCGGTGCAGGCGATCCTGGACGACATGAGCCCGCGCAACCCCGTGCTCCTCCTGGTCAACGGCATGGGAGCCACCCCGCTTTTGGAGCTGTACGGCTTCAACGCCGAGGTGCAGCGGCTGCTCGCCGACCGCGGGGTCGCCGTCGCCCGCACCCTGGTCGGCAACTACGTCACCTCGCTCGACATGTCCGGCGCCTCGGTCACCCTGTGCCAGGTGGACGAGGAACTGCTGCGGCTGTGGGACGCGCCGGTGAGGACGCCGGGGCTGCGCTGGGGTGTGTGAGCAGTCGACCAACGAACCGACCACGCAAGGAGATCCAGTGCTCGACGCCGACTTCTTCCGCCGTTGGATGACGGCGACCGCCGCCTCCGTCGACCGCGAGGCGGAACGGCTCACCGCCCTCGACTCCCCCATCGGGGACGCCGATCACGGCAGCAATCTGCAGCGCGGGTTCACCGCGGTGGCCGCCACCTTGGAGAAGGAGGCCCCGGAGACCCCGGGCGCGGTCCTCATCCTGGCCGGACGGCAGCTCATCTCGACGGTCGGCGGCGCATCGGGGCCCCTGTACGGGACGCTGCTGCGGCGGACCGGCAAGGCGCTCGGGGAGGCGGCCGAGGTCAGTGCGGAGCAGCTCACCGAGGCGCTGCGGGCCGGGGTGGAGGCGGTCATGGCGCTGGGCGGGGCCGCGCCGGGCGACAAGACCATGATCGACACGCTGGTGCCCGCCGTCGACGCGCTCGGTACCGGCTTCGCCGCCGCGCGGACGGCCGCCGAGCAAGGGGCCCTGGCGACCACGCCGTTGCAGGCCCGCAAGGGCAGGGCGAGCTATCTCGGCGAGCGCAGCATCGGTCACCAGGACCCGGGTGCGACGTCGGCCTCCTTGCTGATCGCCGCGCTCTGCGAAGTCGCCGAGGCCTCCGGTGAGTGACGCTCGGCTGGTCGGGATCGTGCTGGTGTCGCACAGCGCGGAGGTCGCCGCGTCCGTCGCGGAGCTGGCGAAAGGGCTCGCGGGCGGCGGCACGGAGGTGCCCGTCGCTCCGGCCGGCGGTACCGAGGGCGGCGGGCTCGGTACGAGCGCGGAACTGATCGTCGCCGCGGCCGCCTCCGTGGACCGGGGCGCCGGAGTCGCCGTCCTGACGGATCTCGGCAGCTCGGTGCTCACCGTCAAGGCGCTGCTGGCGGAGGGCGACGAACTCCCGGACGGCACCCGCCTGGTGGACGCCCCGTTCGTCGAGGGGGCGGTGGCCGCGGTGGTCACGGCGGCGACGGGCGCCGACCTCACGGCGGTGGAGGCGGCGGCCGCGGAGGCCTACACCTACCGGAAGGTGTGACGGGCGCCCCTCCCAGAGGCCAGGTGGCGCAGCCCCGAACCGGAGGCGCTCACTCCCCCTGTACGAACTCGCGGGCCAACTGTTCCCCGAGCGTCACGGCGGCCTCGTGGTCCTCGATGGGTGTCACCTTCGTGTCCTTGAAGACGATGTAGGTGACGTCGGAGTCCGTGCCGCCCCCGCGCGGGTCGGCACGGATGCCGAGGGCCTTCGCGGTGGCGTAGGAGGCCTCGCCGATGATGTTCTGCGGGCCGACGTCCCCGACGACCGCGTACTGCACCCGGTCCTCGTGGACGACGGCTGCGACCGCTCCGCCGCGCACCCCGTGGTCGCGGTAGTCCCAGATCCCGCTCGGTGCCGGGACCACGATGTACGGCAGGCGTTCGGCACTCGGATAGCGGCCGTCGGACTGCTGGAACGCGGTGGCGTCGGAGAACAGCGGGTCGGTGCGGCGGTTGCAGAGGAGCCCGGGACGACCGTCGCAGTCGATGTCCATGTCGGCCTTCCAGAACACGGCGTCCGGGGTGCCGCAGACCGGGATGGTCGCGGGCTTGTCCTCGTCACTGCGGTAGCGGCCGCGCGAGACGGGGGTGCAGTCCCGCACCCCGGCCAGCAGGTCGGCGGCCTGGACATCGCCCTCGCTTTGGGCCGCGGGTCCCATACGGGCGGCGGTGAGGTCCACGGCGGGAGACAGCGTCGGAGCGAGCAGGGCGGCGCTTGCCGCGGCCAGCGTCAGCGACTGGACACGCACGATGAGGGACCCTCTCCTGGAGAACGGTGACGCACACTCAGCCCAATCTGATGCTGTTTCAGCAGTGCGGCCACCGCAGGGGGTCCGGACGGGGCAGGGGCCCGGGGGCCCGAGTCCTCGACGGACTCCGGCCTCCCGGCCACCCGTACCGGCGTGGGAACAGCGACGACAGCAACCCACGCCACCGGCCAGAACTCCTCTTTCTCTCAAGAGAGTTCAGCCCTGAAGGGCTTCAGCATACGTAACTCCCCCCGGGGCGGACCCACACGGTCCGCCCTCTTGATGCGCGCACCCCTCCGGCGCCATATTGGTCCGGACCATTGCCGTGGTGCCCTCTCCTGGAGGCAGAGACGTGCGCGTCGTTCCCGTTCCCCTCCGGCTCTGCGCCGTACTCGTCCTCGTCCCCTCCTGCGCGTGGGCCGGGCCGGACGGCGGCGAGAGCGGCCGACCGCCCGCCGCGCCGGTGGGCGTCACCGCCGCCGCGGGCAGCGCGACCAGCGTGCACGTGATGTGGAACGCCGTGCCCTCGGCGGAGGGCGTCGATCGCTATGAGGTGTATCGCGGCCCCACGAAGATCGAGGATGTGCCGGGTTCACAGCACATGGTGGATGTCACCAGGCTCAAGCCCTCCACCCCGTATGTCTTCACTGTGCGCGCCCGCGACACCCAGGGACGCCTCGGCCCGCCCAGCCGAGAGGTGCGCGCGACGACTCCCGCGGTCGCGGTGGCGGACCGCTCGGCCCCGACCCGCCCCGGGGACCTGACGGGCCGGGCGGCGGGCAGCCGGGCCGTCCAGCTGTCCTGGTCCGCCTCGACGGACGACCGGGACGTGGTGTCGTACGACATCCACCAGGGCGGCAGCAAGATCCACAGTGTGGGCGGCGACCAGACTGCGGCCGTGGTCACTGGGCTGCGTCCGGGCACCCACTACTCCTTCACCGTCCGTGCCCGGGACGCGGCCGACAACCTCTCGCCGGCCGGAGCCACCATCCGCCTGACCACGCCCGGCAGCGACGACGGCCGGGCCACGGCACCGGCCGACTTCCGCGCCACGACACGGCTGGGCGGTGACGGCGCGTACTACCTCGACCTGGCCTGGGTGCCGCCCGCTACGGACGGTGTCGTCACGGAGTACCGGGTCCACCTCGACGGCACGGCGGCCACCTCGCTGGTGTTCGGCGGGACGCCTCCGCGCGGGAGGGCGACGTACAGCTTCTATCTGGGCCGCGAGGCCGGGGAGAGCCACCGGGTGCGCATACGGGCCCGGCTGCCCGACGGCACCTGGGGCGGCCTGTCGGAGGAGCGGACCGTGACTACGGGCGCTCCCGCGGCTCCGTGACCGGCCCGTCGCGTTTACGCCGGACGAACGACCCCGTCACCTGACCGGGGGAGCTCCGCATGCGGGCCGGGCGACGGGCACGTTGGCTTTCCCTGAGGCAGCACGGGCCTTCCCCCACCTCGGCGGCGCCACGGATGTACCGCCGACCGTGCCGCCGGAGGGCAGTCCATGCGCACTACTCAGCCACTTCTCCGCTCCGGCCTGACCGTCGCGGCCGTCGCCGCGCTGCCGCTCGCCCTGACCGCCGGGCCGGCCGCCGCTGCCCCGGGCATCTCCGTGAGCACCTCCGGATCGACGGTCTCCGTCACGACCACGGCCTGCTCCCGCACCGCCCCCACCGGCGGCTGGGGCACCGCCTCGCTGCTCACCAGCAGCCAGGCGAACTTCAGCCAGGGCCGCCAGGCGGCCCTGTCGGGGACCACCTCGCTCCAGTCCGCGGCCTGGTCGAGCGTGAGCCCCGGGACGTACACGGTCATCGTGATGTGCGCCTTCGACAACAGCGTCGCGGGCACCCAGTCGATCATCGTTTCGGGGTCGGCGACGCCCACGATCTCGGCGACGGCCTCCGCCTCCCCGTCCCGCGGTGTGATGGGCGGTCTGGGCGGCGCCACCAAGGACTACGGCACCCTGACACTGGCGGCCGGCGGCGGCCTGGTGGCACTCGGCGCAGTGGCCACGGCGTGGTTCCTGCGTCGCCGCTCGCGGCCGTACCGCCTCTGAAAGGCCCCTACTTGTCGGGGAGTTCGGCGAACTCCTCCAGGGCTTCGGTGAGCCACCGGGTCCAGAAGGTCTCCAGTTCGATGCCCGCGCGCAGGACCAGGTGCTGGAGCCTGGCCTGCGCGCTGTCGTTGCCGGGCGGGAAGTCGCGCTGCTGGATCTCCTCGTACTCGGCCAACTGCCGCCGGTGCAGGTCGAGATGGCGGCGCAGGTCGGCTTCGAGGCCCTCCGTGCCGACCACGGCCGCCGCGCGCAGCCGCAGCAGCAGGGCGTCCCGGTGCGGTTTGGGGTCCTGCGCCGCGGCCGTCCAGCGTTCGAGTTCGGCACGGCCGGCGGGTAGGACCTCGTAGCTCTTCTTCTGGCCCCGCGTGGGCTGGGCCGCGGGCAGGGCCCGGATGTAGCCCTCCGCCTCCAGTTTTCCCAGCTCGCGATAGATCTGCTGGTGCGAGGCCGACCAGAAGTAGCCGATCGACTTGTCGAACCGACGGGTCAGATCAAGCCCCGCCGACGGCCTTTCGAGCAGAGCGATGAGGATCGCGTGCGGGAGTGACATGGGGTCATCCTAGGGACGGCGCCTGTTCGACTAGAGGGCCGCCGCGACCTCGGTGCCCTGCTTGATGGCCCGCTTGGCGTCCAGTTCGGCGGCCACGTCGGCGCCTCCGATCAGGTGCGCGCTGCGACCGGCGGCCACGAGCTCCTCGTACAGGTCCCGGCGCGGTTCCTGTCCGGTGCACAGCACGATGGTGTCCACCTCCAGGACGGTGCTCTCCTCGCCGACGGTGATGTGCAGTCCGGCGTCGTCGACACGGTCGTAGCGCACGCCCGGGACCATGGTGACGCCCCGGTGCTTGAGCTCGGTGCGGTGGATCCAGCCGGTGGTCTTGCCGAGCCCGGCGCCGACCTTGCTGGTCTTGCGCTGGAGGAGGTGCACGGTGCGGGGCGGGGCGGGGCGTTCGGGGGCGGCGAGTCCGCCGGGTGCCGAGTAGTCCATGTCCACGCCCCACTGGCGGAAGTACGTCGCCGGGTCCTCGTGCGCCTTGTCGCCGCCGTCGGTGAGGAACTCGGCGACGTCGAAGCCGATGCCCCCGGCGCCGAGGATCGCCACCCGGTCGCCGACGGGGGCGCCGTCGCGCAGCACGTCGAGGTAGCCCACCACGCTCGGGTGGTCGACACCCGGGATGTCGGGGGTGCGGGGGCTGACGCCGGTGGCGACGACGACCTCGTCGTAGGCGTCCAAGTCACCGGAGGAAACGGGGGTGTTGAGCCGTACGTCCACGCCGTGGGCGTCGAGCTGGTGGCGGAAGTAGCGGATCGTCTCGTCGAACTCCTGCTTGCCGGGGACCTTGCGGGCGACGTTGAGCTGGCCGCCGATCTCGCTCGCGGCGTCGAACAGGGTGACCTCGTGGCCGCGTTCGGCGGCACTCACCGCGCAGGCCAGTCCGGCGGGCCCCGCGCCCACCACCGCGACCCGCCTGCGCAGCCGGGTCGGGGACAGCACCAGCTCGGTCTCGTGGCAGGCGCGCGGGTTGACCAGGCAGGAGGTGATCTGAAGGTTGAAGGTGTGGTCCAGGCAGGCCTGGTTGCAGCCGATGCAGGTGTTGATGGCCTCGGGACGCCCCTCGGCCGCCTTGTTCACGAACTCCGGGTCGGCGAGCATCGGGCGGGCCATGGACACCATGTCCGCGCACCCGTCGGCGAGCAACTCCTCGGCCAGCTCGGGGGTGTTGATGCGGTTGGTGGTCACCAGCGGGACGGACACCTCGCCCATGAGCCGCTTGGTCACCCAGGTGTAGGCGCCGCGCGGCACCGAGGTCGCGATGGTGGGGATGCGGGCCTCGTGCCAGCCGATGCCGGTGTTGATGATGGTGGCCCCGGCGGCCTCGACGGCCCTGGCGAGCGTGATCACCTCGTCCAGCGTGGAGCCGCCCGGGACGAGGTCCAGCATGGACAGCCGGTAGACGATGATGAAGTCCTCGCCGACGGCCTCGCGCACCCGTCGCACGATCTCGACCGGGAAGCGCATGCGGTTCTCGTACGAGCCGCCCCAGCGGTCGGTGCGGTGGTTGGTCTGCGCGGCGATGAACTCGTTGATGAGGTAGCCCTCGGAGCCCATGATCTCGACGCCGTCGTAGCCGGCCTGCCGGGCGAGCCGGGCCGCGCGGGCGTAGTCCTCGATGGTCCGCTCGACGTCGGCGTCGCTGAGCTCGTGGGGCGGGAAGGGGCTGATCGGCGCCTGGAGGGGGCTCGGGGCGACGAGGTCCTGGTGGTAGGCGTACCGGCCGAAGTGCAGGATCTGCATCGCGATCCGGCCGCCCTCACGGTGCACGGCCTCGGTGACGACCCGGTGCTGCTCGGCCTCCGCGTCGGTGGTGAGCTTGGCACCGCCCTCCCAGGGCCGCCCCTCGTCGTTGGGCGCGATGCCACCGGTGACGATGAGCCCCACTCCCCCACGCGCGCGTGCCGCGTAGAACTCCGCCATGCGCTCGAAGCCACGCTCAGCCTCCTCCAGGCCGACGTGCATCGAGCCCATCAGGACGCGGTTGGGCAGCGTGGTGAAGCCCAGGTCGAGCGGGCTCAGCAGGTGCGGGTAACGGCTCATCGGGCCCCTCCGTGGCGGTGGCGTGCCTCTCTGTTGTAGAGGACCACGAGCCGTTTATGCAACTAGTTGCACAACCGGGCCGGGGTGATACTAGCCACGCAGGGTCACCTCAGTCGATGGTCTCCTCGCCGTCCTCGGAGGGGATCTCGACCGCCGCGAGGCTGCCCAGCAGGGACAGCGCCTGCTCGGACGGGCTGCCCGGTTCGGCCTGGTAGACCACCAGCTGCTGGCCCGGGGCACTGTTGACGGTCAACGACTCGTAGTCCAGGGCCAGTTCGCCGACCATCGGGTGCCGGAAGCGTTTGGTCTCACGGGTCTTCTGGCGGATGTCGTGGCGGGCCCAGAGCCTGCGGAACTCCTCGCTCTTGAGGGAGAGTTCACCGACCGTGGCGATCAGGCGCGGGTCGTCGTGGTCGGTTCCGGCGTTGGCCCGCAGCCCGGCCACACTGTTGACGGCCACACGGTCCCAGTCCGGATAGAAGGTGCGGGCGTCCGGATCGAGGAAGACCAGCCGCATCAGGTCTCCGCTGTAGGTGTGGCCGGCGAACAGTGCACGGCCCAGGGAGTTGTGGGCCAGCACCGTGAGGCTGCGCCCCAGGACCACGGCCGGCGTGGTGTGCCAGCCCTCCATCATCCGCAGCAGGACGGGGCTGACCCGTTCCGCCCGGGTACGGCCGCGAGGGCGGGCCGCGACGGGTCGGGCCAGGCGGTGCAGGTGGTCGGCGGCGTCGGCCTCCAGACCCAGGGCCCGGGCCAGCGCGTCGACCACTTGAACGGAGGGGTTGCGCTCGCGGCCCTGTTCCAGGCGGACGTAGTAGTCCCCGCTGACCCCGGCCAGCAGGGCGACCTCCTCCCGGCGCAGGCCCGCCACCCGGCGCCGGCCACCGGCCGGGATCCCCGCGTCCTGCGGGCTCACGAGAGCGCGGCGGGCCCGGAGGAACCGGCCGAGCGGGTTGTCGGTGTCCATGCCGTCGACCGTACGCCCGGCCCTGCCACGACGAGGGCCCTCAGGGTGGCCGCGGTACTCCTACGATCCGCTCTCCTCGGGGAGGCACGGCCTGGTCCCGGGGCCGGGCCCACCCCACCGTGGAGGGCATGACACACACCCAGAACCTCACCCACCGCGTCGCGGTCGTCACCGGCGCCTCCAGCGGGATCGGCGCGGCCACGGCACGCCGTCTCGCCGACGCCGGGGCGAGCGTGGCCCTCCTGGGCCGCCGCGAGGACCGGCTCATGACGCTGGCCGACGACCTGCGCCGCACCGCCACCGGCTCGGTCCTGCCCGTGACCGTGGACCTGACCGACGCCGAGGCCGTCACGGAGGCGGCCGGCGCCGTCACCACGGCGCTCGGCGCTGTCGACCTGGTCGTGGCCAACGCAGGTGCGATGCTCGGCGCTCCCTTCGAGCGGGCCGCCATCAGCGAGTGGGACCACATGATCGACATCAACCTGCGCGGGCTGCTGCACACCTCCCGCGCCTTCACAGGCCAGCTCCTGGCCGCGGCGGCGGGCGGCGGTCCGGCGGACCTCGTCCACGTCGGCTCAGTGGGCGGGCACCTCCTCTTCCCGGACTGGTCCGTCTACTGCGCCACCAAGGCGGCCGTCTCCCACCTCACCCGCAATCTGCGCGCCGAACTCGGCCCGCGCGGAGTCCGGGTGAAGAACATCGAACCGGGCGTCACTGCCACGGAGCTCGGCGCGGACATGCAGGACACCGAGACGCGTGCGTCCCTGTCCCGCATGCGCGCCGACGTGAGTCCCCTGACCGCGACGGACATCGCGGAAGCGATCGCCTTCGCAGTGGCAGCCCCGCCGAACGTCAACGTCGCCGAGATGGTGGTGGTGCCGGTGCGCCAGGGTTGATCACAACACCCCAGGCAATCAACGGCTCTCCAGCCGCACATGCAGCTCCCGCTCCTGATCCCCGGAGGCGGACGCAAGATCCCGCACCGTGAACATCGAATCCAACGTCGACCGAAGCCTCTCGATGGCCCAGTACCCGCCCTGCGCATCCGCCTCCACAGAGGACGACAACCGCGCAGGCGGTGGACACGACCGCGCCTCGGTCACCTCGAACGTCCCCAGCCACACCATCGGCCGCGTCTCGTGCAGCTGCTGCGGCACCTCGTCCGCACCCCGGTCCGACTCGAAACACGTGTTCAGCGTGTCGAAGACGATCCGGGCGTCGTCCGCGCTGCATCCGCTGATCTCCAGCGAGACGGACTCGTCGTGCGCTCGCTCACGATCCATCGTGGTCGCTCCTCTCATGGCGATGACCGGTACCGCCGGGTTCCCCGCGAACCGCGCCACACCCTCAGAAAAGCACCACCTTTCACCGAGCACTACCCGCGGCCCACTCAGCGGCGGGGCCGGTCCCGGTGCGGATCGAACAACGGGAGGGCGATCCCGGCGAGCACCAGGCCCGTGGCCACGAGAATCCCTTCCGGCAGAGCCATTCCGACGGCCAGGAGGGTCAGGGCGAGGGCGAGGGTCCCCCAGGCGCCCGCGCGTCGGTACTCGCGGGGCCTGGCGGGACGGCCCGCCCCGAGCGCACGGGCGAACCGTGGGTCGTCACGCTCCAGCCGGGCCGCGAGGTCGACCAGGTGTTCGTCGTCGGGCTGGCGCATGACTCCTCCTTCGCACGGCGAACGTCCGCTACCGTTCGGCGTCCGCACCCACCCCGACGGAGACCGGCTGTGGCGAGGTGTCGTCCCCGGGCGTCCGGGCACGACGACGGGACCCCAGGGCCCGGGCCAGCAGTTGGGCCCGCCCCGCGGCCACGGGACCGAGAACGGCCAGGACAAGGACATACCCGGCGATGAACGGCGCCAGACGTGCGTCGAGTCCCGCACTGGCCGCCATCGCGCCGAGGATCAGGGCGAACTCCCCCCGGGCCACGAGGGTGGTGGCGATGTCGGCGGCGGGCTGGGCGCCGTAACCGTAGAGGCGGGCGACGAGAAGGCCGGCGACGACGTTCATCACGACGGTCACGGCGGCCGCGGCGGCGACGGGTCCGGCGACCGACGTGACGACGCCGGGGTCGATGGACAGTCCGAAGGCGAAGAAGAAGATCGCGGCGAAGGCGTCGCGCAGCGGGTGCACGAGTCGGCGGATGCGGGGCCCGGAGGGTGTGCCGGCCAGGATCAGGCCGACCATGAACGCGCCGATGGCGTCGGCGACGCCCAGGACCTCGGAGACGCCGGCGACGAGGACGGCGGCGCCGAGGAAGCTGATGACCAGGAGTTCGTTGTCGCGCACGTGGATCAGTCGGCCGATCCAGCGGGTGCCGTACCGGGCGGCGACGGCGAGCACCAGCAGGAACCCGAAGGCCTTGCCCGCCTGGAGGAGCACCTCCATCGGACCTCGGGCGCCGCTGATGACGGGCTGGAGCGCGGCGAGGTAGAGGGCGAGGAAGATGTCCTCCACCACGATCACACCGAGGATCAGCCGGGTCTCGGGGCGGCCGATCCGCCCCAGATCGATCAGGACCTTGGTGACGATCGCGGAGGAGGAGATACCGAGGACGCCGGCGAGCACCAGTGCCTCCCGGCTCCCCCAGCCCAGGGCGAATCCGAAGCCGAGCCCCGCGCCGACGTTCGCCAGGAGGTAGATGCCGCCTGCCGCCAACAGGCGCTTTCCGCCGGTGCGCAGGTCGTCGACGTGGAACTCCAGGCCCAGGTAGAACAGCAGCAGCACCAGGCCGAGCGCGGAGAGCATCTCGAAGTCGTGCGCGTCCTCGACCAGGACGATGCCGGGGGTGTGCGGGCCGAGCAGGATGCCGGCGAGCATGAACAGCGGGATGGTCGGCAGTCCGATCCGGCCGCCGAGGCGGGCGAGGAAGGCGGCGGCCAGGAAGGCGCCGCCCATCGCGAGCAGGGTGTCAGCGTGTCCCACGGGTCACCTCCCCCGGGGGCGCGGACGGACGTGCGTGCTGTGTCTCACGGGGGTGGATGCGAAGTCTCCCTTTGTGCAGTGGGGTGTTTGTGCCACCGTCGCATCCGGTCGCCGGGCCCCGCCATCGGTGCCGACCCCCATTTCACCGAGGGCCGGCACCCGCCCGTGAATGCCTCAACTCCTGGTGAAGCGGTACGTCTTGCTGTCCGTCAGCACACAGAAGCCGGGTGAGACGACGATCACGCGCAGGGTTCCGTCACGGCGGTCGTAGTCGATGCCCTCCGCCTCGAACTCGCCGGAACAGGAGCTCCGCAGGGGCAGTTGGCGCAGTGCCGTGACATGGCCGGAGACGTTCGCCGTGCCGCTCGGGGCGGCGGACAGGTCGATCTGCAGGAGCGGCTTGGTGTAGCCGAACAGCGTGCCCGCAGGGTCGTCGGAGGAGCACAGCAGCTGGGTGGCGCTCAGGAAGTCGCAGCCCTGTACGTCCCGTACGGCGTGGTCGAGGGTGACGGTGGCCGCCTGCGGGAGGTTGGCCGAGGGCGAGGTGCTCGCGTTGACGCCGGGCGTGGGGAAGACCAGGAAGCGGCTCATGGTGCCGTACTCACCCGACAGCATCCACTGTCCGTCGGGCGAGATGGCGACCCAGGAGTTGTTGAGCGCCTCGCCGGAGCCGAGCGCGTGGACGTACTCGGACCAGCTCCCGTCCGGCGCCTGCACCCGGTACATCTTCGCGGTGCCGGAGTCGGCCTGGTAGGGCTCGATGTAGTGGCCGTCGTAGGAGGCGTCGGGGTCGCCGACGTGGTTCCAGCCGCGGCTGCTGACCCCGGCGGGGATGGTTCCGATGCCGGTGTACCGGTTGGCGGCCCCGGCGGGAACCTCGACCGAGGTCAGGCCCTGGCTCTCGGTCAGCGGGTCGGCGCGGTCGGAGCCGGTCTCGGTCCAGGTGTCGGCTGCGGAGGCAGGCGGGGCGGCGGCCAGGAGAGCCGTCGCGGTGAGGGTGACGAGGGCGGCGAGGACCGCGTGACAACGCTGTCTGGCGCGCGGGGGCATGGGTGTCTCCTGATGCTCCTGGGGCGGAGGTGGGGTGGCTCGGCGGTCAGTCTGGCGCCCTCGGGATGGTCATGTACAGACCAAAATGATGAACGAGAGGTTTTCATCACCCCGCGCACTTCGCCGGACGCGCGCCCCCGTGTTGAGAGATGGTGGAAGAACACCACCGCGTGGTCCTGGAGACGGTTGAGCGCGGTAGAACAGGGGAGTCGGCACGGGGGTACGGCGTGCCGCGAGAACGGTCGAAGGCGGTTCGTGCAATGGGTGCAGCCGGAATACCCGTGTCCGAGGGCGGGGAGCCCGCGCGCGGGACGGTACGGCCGAGCGGGCTGCTCGACGAGTTGGGCATGGCGTCGGTGGTGACGGACACCGAGGGCCGCATCGTGCTGTGGAGCCCGCAGGCCGAGGAGCTGTTCGGCTACACCGCGCAGGAGGCGCTGGGGCAGTACGCGGCCCATCTGATGATCAACGAGCAGCATTTCGACCTGGTCGTCAAGCTGTTCGCCGATGTCATGGAGACCGGACAGAGCTGGGCCGGAGCCTTCCCCGTACGGCACAAGAACGGCGACACCAAACTCGTCGAGTTCCGCAACATGCGGCTGCTTGACGACCACGGGGACGTCTACGCGCTGGGGCTGTGCGCCGACCAGCGGACCGTGCGCCGGCTGGAGCGGGACGTGGCCCTGTCGACGCGGATGGTCTCCCAGTCCCCCATCGGACTGGCCGTCCTGGACACCGAGCTGCGGTACGTGTCCGTGAATCCGGCGCTGGAACAGCTGAACGGAGTACCGGCCGCGGAGCACGTCGGGCGGAAAATCGGCGAGGTTCTGCCCCACCTCGACGTGGCCGCGTTCGAGGCGGCCGCCCTGGAGGTGATGCGGACCGGCAAGCCGCTCGTCGACCAGCACACGGTCGGCCGCACGCCCGCGGACCCCGACTCGGAGCACGCCTGGTCGGTGTCCCTGTACCGCCTGGAGGACGCGAACGGAACCGTCCTCGGGGTGGCGGGCTCGGTCCTGGACGTCACCGAGCAGCATCTCGCCACCGTGGAGGCCGAAGGCGCCCGGCGCCGTCTGGCGCTGGTCGCCGACGCCTCCGCCCGTATCGGCACCACGCTGGACCTGGACCGCACGGCCCGTGAGCTGGCCGACGTGGCCGTGCCGGAGCTCGCGGACGTGGCGGCCGTGGACCTGCTGGAGGCGGTGGTGCAGGGCAGACCGAGCACCCTCGTCCTCGGAGAGCCCGCCGTGATCCGCCCGCTGGCCGTCGAGGCGGCCGATGCCCCGGACGCCCTCAACGCGGCCGATCCGCCCGGGCAGGTGGCCCGGTACGCCCCCGAACGCCTGGTCACCGAGTGCGTGCGCACGGCGAGCCCGGTCCTCGTGCCGCGGGTCGGGCCCGACGACCTCGCCCGTATCGCCCGCTCACCGGAGGCGGCCGCGCTGCTGGCCAAGGCCGGTGTGCACTCCTATCTGGCCGTACCGCTCATCGCGCGCGGGGAGGTGCTCGGCGCCCTCGATCTCAAGCGCGTCGACAACCAGGAGCCGTTCGGCGAGGACGACGTACTTCTGGCACGGGAGCTCGCGGCCCGCGCGGCGGTGCAGATCGACAACGCCCGCTGGTACCAGGACGCCCGCAACACCGCGCTCACCCTGCAGCGCAGCCTGCTGCCCAGTCACCCCTCCGTGACCGGCGGCCTGGAGGTCGCCTCCCGTTACCAGCCGGCCGGCGCCACCGCTGAGGTCGGCGGCGACTGGTTCGACGTGATCCCGCTCGACGAGGGCAAGACCGCCCTGGTGGTGGGCGACGTGATGGGCAGCGGCATCAACGCCGCCGCGACCATGGGCCGGCTGCGCACCGCGACGAACACCCTGGCCTCGCTCGACCTGGACCCGGCCAAGCTCCTCGAACACCTCGACCGGATCACCGACGGCCTGGACGACGCCATCGCCACCTGCGTGTACGCCGTGCACGATCCGCGCCTCGGACAGTGCCGGATCGCCAACGCCGGGCATCTGCCACCGGTACGGCTGCGTCCGGGCCGTCCGCCGGAGCTGCTCGACCTCCCCACCGGGGCGCCGCTGGGCGTGGGCGGAGTCGCCTTCTCCACGACCACCGTCGACCTCGCACCCGGCGACCGGCTCGTCCTCTACACGGACGGCCTCGTCGAGACCCGCCAGCACCCGCTCGACGAGCGCCTGGACGCGCTCCTGGACCTGCTCGACGGTCCCGACGGTCTGCTGGAGGACGTCTGCGACCTGCTGCTGCGCACCCTGCACCAGCCGGACAACTCCGACGACGTGGCGCTGTTGATCGCGCGGGTGCAGACGCCGGTGACCTGAGGGACGACACAGAGGTGGTCACGGGCGGGCCGGAGCACTCCGGTCTGCGCAGGACCGCGGGAGCGGCGGCCCGGGCGAGCTCGGGCGGCGTCCTGGCCGTCGGCGACACGGTTACCTGTGCGGTGCCTCCTCGTCGCCGTCGCCCTCGAAGTCCTCTGACAGCACACGGCAATGGCCCGGCCCCGGGGAGGTGGCGGCCCTCCCGGAGACCGGCGTCACGAGGGCCCGCTGGCGGAGGGCACGGCCTCCTGACGCTCCTCGGGCGCGCCGGCGGGTCGCCGGGGCACCAGGAGCGGGGTGGCCAGCAGCAGGAGGCCGGCGAGCGCGATCGCCTCACGGGTTCCGGTGACACCGGCCAGCAGGCCCCACAGCGCGGTCAGCGCCGCGGTGGTGAGTTTGCCGGTGACCGACCAGGCGGTGAGGGTACGGGCCACCCGGTCCGTGGGGGTCATCTCCAGCCGGTAGGTGGAGAACACCGGGTTGAAGACAGCACAGGAGGTGATCACCCCGAGTTCGATGGCCATGACGAGCAGCAGCCCGGCGGTCCCGGGGCCGACGAAGGCGAGGCCGAGGGGCCAGCACACGCGTAGGACACCGGAGACGTGCAGGACCCGGTGCCGTCCGTACCGGGCGACCAGGGGGCGGGCGATCCGGGAGCCGAGGAGACCTCCGAGGCAGGGCACCGCGAAGGCGAGACCGTACTGCCAGGGGGCGAAGCCCAGCGGGCCGAGCATGAGGACGGTGAGCAGCGGGACGGGCACCATGATCAGGGTGTTGACCAGGACCGTGTTGAAGAACCACGGGCGCAGCGCGGGGCTGGTCAGGATGTGGCGCCAGCCCTCCAGAAGCGAGCCCTTCACCCTCTCGCCGGGCGCGGGCCGCGGCTCGCCGCCGCCGACCGCGCGGATGCCCAGCGCCGAGAGCAGGTAGCTGACGGCGTCGGCCAGCAGGGTGGTCACCGGGCCGAAGAGCCCGATGGCGACTCCGCCGAGGGGAGGTCCGAGCACGATGCTGGTCCAGGTGGTGGCCTCGAACCGCCCGTTCGCGGCCAGCAGGTCCTCCCGGGGCAGCAGATGCTTGAGGAAGGCCCCGGACGCCGCGTTGAAGGTGATGTCGGCCGCCGACACGAGCACCGACACCACCAGGAGCTGGACGAAGCTGAGCACGCCGAGCGCGTAGGTGGCGGGGACGCTCAGCAGTGCGGCGAACCGGACGAGGTCCGTCGCGACCATCACCGGTCTCTTACGGCGGAACTCCACCCAGGGCCCGAGCGGCACCGCCGCCACGGCCCCGACGGCGAGTCCCGCGGCCGCCAGCGCCGACACCGCGGCGGGACCCGCGTGCAGCACCACCACGGCGATCAGCGGGAAGGCGCCGAACGACAGCGAGGTGCCGAACGCACTGACCGCGTAGGCCGCCCACAGCCACCCGAACCGCCGTCCCAGCGACCGTTTCCCGCTCACGCCCCGAACCCCCTCGCCGACAACCTCGCGTTGACCGACGCCATCCAACCGAGTGCCGGGCCTGCCTATCAAACAACCACCGGACCGGGCGGCCACAACCCGGGGTTGTCCCGGTGACGGCCTAGGCTGCCCGCATGGATCTCGACGCCGTACGAACCTTCGTCGCCGTGGCCGACGCGGGGCGGTTCCAGGAAGCCGCCGACCGGCTGGCGGTCACCCAGCAGGCCGTGTCCAAGCGGATCGCCGCACTGGAGAAGGACCTCGGGGCGCGCCTGTTCACCCGAGCCCCGCGCGGCACCCGGCTCACCATCGACGGCCAGGCCTTCCTGCCGCACGCCCGCGAACTCCTGAGGGCCGCGGAACGCGCGGCCGCTTCGGTGCGGCCGGGCAGCCGGGCCCTGCGCGTGGACGTCATCGGCCGCCGGCTCGCACCCGCCGAACTGCTGCGCGCCTTCCACCGCACCCACCCCGACACCGAGCTCGACGTCGTCACCCTCTTCGACGCCGACGCGGCCCTCGCCGCGATCCGGTCCGGCACGATCGACGCCTCCTTCCGCGCCGTACCCCGGTCCGCGGGGCAACCCTCCGACGGCATCACGTCCATGCGGGTCTACGACGAGCCCATCCAGCTGCTCACCGGTCCTGACCACCGGCTCGCGGCCGCCCGAGCGGTCGAGCCCGCCGCGCTGGCCGGGCACCGCATCTGGATGCCCGGCCTCGTCACCGGGACCGAGTGGGGCACGTACTACGACGACCTCGCCGCCGCCTTCGGGCTCACGATCGAGGTCACCGGCCCCGACTTCGGAACCGACCCCCTCCTCGACACCATCGCCGACTCCCCGTCCCTGGCGACCCTCGTCGGCGAGCTGACCCGCTTCGTCTGGCCGGCCGACCAGGACCTGCGGCGGATCCCGGTGCGCGGGCCCACGCCGGTCTACCCGCACTCCCTGATCTGGCGGGCCGACAACCCGCACCCGGCCCTCGGCGCCCTCCGGGACCACCTCCACGCCACCCGTCCCGAACCGCCGGGCGCCGGGGTGTGGGCACCTAGCTGGGCCTGACGACTGTCGGCCCGATCGCGATGAGTTCGGGCTGCGGCGCGAGTCTCTTCTGGCGACCCTCGTAGAGCGTCGTACGACGCTGCCCGGAACGAGACTTCACGGAGGACCCATGACGACCGCACCCGACAACTCGTCCAAAGCGCTGCCCGGCCGCCCGCCCGTCGTCGACCTGGCCACCTGGCAGGCCGCCCGCGACGAACTGCTGGTCCGCGAGAAGGCCCACACCCGTGCGGGCGACGCCATCGCCGCGGCCCGCCGACGGCTGCCGATGGTGGAGTTCGACGGCACGGTCGAGGTCGTGGGACCCGACGGACCGGTCCCGTTCCTGGACCTGTTCCAGGGCCGCGAAGAGCTCGTGGTCTACAAGCACATGTGGTACGACGGCGCCCCCCACCAGGGTCAGTGCGAGGGCTGCACCACCACGGCCTGGCATCTGCAGGACTCGGTCTATCTCCACGCCCGCGGCGTGTCGTTCGCCGTCCTGACCACGGGCCCGTGGGACGAGGTGGCCCCCTATGTCGAGTTCATGGGGTACACCCAGCCCTGGTACTCGGTGCGGGGCGTGGAGGGGCCGGCCGGCGGGGACATGGGGTATCTCACCTGCTTCCTTCGCGACGGCGAGCGCGTGTTCCTCACCTACTCCACGACGGGTCGGGGCAACGAGCGGGTCAACCCGGCCCTCGGACTGCTCGACATGACGCCCTACGGCCGCGGCGAGGCGTGGGAGGACAACCCCCCGGAGTGGCCCGAGGGAGGCGACGCCTGCTGGTCGTGGCGCTCGGACGCGGACGGGAACGCCACCTGGGGTCCGACCAGCCGTCCCGTGCCGCAGTGGACCCGCCCCGGCGCGACTCCCGTCGAGACCCTCGGCCGGAGCGGCCACCACCACTGACTCGCGCTCGCTCTACCTCCGGGTCCCGAGTACGACGTGGGCGTAGAGCTCCTCGGAGACCGCCAGGCGGGTCGTCAGACCGCTCCGGTGGAAAGCCTCGACGGCGGCGGGGGCCTGGCGTTCGCTCGTCTCGACGAGGAGACACCCGCCGGGGGCGAGCCACTCGCGGGCCTCGTCGGCGACCCGGCGCAGGATGTCCAGGCCGTCGGTGCCGCCGTCGAGAGCGACCTGGGGCTCGTGGTCGCGGGCCTCGGCGGGCAGGAGGCCGACCTCGTCGGTGGGGACGTAGGGCACGTTGGCCGCGAGGATGTCGACACGGCCGCGCAGGTCGGCGGGCAGGGCCTCGAAAAGGTCGCCGGCGTGGACGCGACCGCCGGCCTCGGCGGTGTTGCGGCGAGCGCAGTCCACCGCGGCCGGATCGATGTCGGCGGCGTGCAGCTCGACCGGGCCCAGCGCGGCGGCGAGCGCGGCCCCGACGGCACCCGAACCGCAGCACAGGTCCACGACGACGGAGGCGTCCGGCACCTGGACGAGGGCCTGTTCGACGAGGAACTCGGTGCGGCGGCGGGGCACGAAGACGCCGGGTGTCACGGTGATGCGCAGTCCGCGGAACTCGGCCCAGCCGACGACGAGTTCCAGCGGGTGTCCGGCGACCCGGCGGTCCACCATGCGGGCCAGCTCGTCCGGAGTACGGGCGGCGGCGAGGATCAGCCGGGCCTCGTCCTCGGCGAAGACACAGCCCGCGGTGCGCAGCGCGGCGACGACGGAGTCGGGAGAGGTGGACCAGGGAAAAAGGGGAGAGCGTGGAGGCATGGAAGCCGGGAGCCTTTCGAGAGCCGAAGGGCGCTCCAGCGGTCACCTACAGGCGGTGATCCGCGCCGGTTCGAGGGGAGAGCACCCGATCTGACACAGCGTTGACGGGTCTCACCTCCTCGGTTTCTCACGGCTGGGACCTCCCTCAGCCGGACGGCCACCCTACACCGGCGGCCCGACCGGTCCGGGCCCCCTTCCCCCATGAGTTGTATTCTGCAACCAGCTGCAACCAGCACTGCGAGGGAGGCCAGGTGGACACAGCCACAGCCGTGGAGACCATCCAGCACGAGATGACCGTCTTCGCCCGGCGCGCCCGGGCCTCGGCAGGGCGCCTGCATCCCGAGCTGTCGCTGGTGTCGTACACCCTGCTCGGGCATCTGGAGGAGCGCGACGGCTGCCGCGCCACCGACCTGGCCGCCCACTACGCCCTGGACAAGTCCACGGTGAGCCGACAGGTCGCCGGGCTGGAGCGGGCCGGACTCATCGAGCGGCGCACCGACCCGGACGACCACCGCGTCCAGGTCCTGCATCTGACCGAGGCCGGACGGGACATCCTCGGCCAGGTCACCGTGAGCCGCCGGGCGGCCGTGGGCGAACGGCTCGCGGAGTGGTCCGAGGAGGACCTGGAGCGCTTCGCGGGATACCTCGTGCGCTACAACGCCTGGCCGCGGTCCGGCTGACCTGGCACCCGTGCGGCGAGGAAGGCGGTGCTGCGGCGCAGGCGGAAGCCGAGGGACTCGTAGAGCCGGACGGCACGGGTGTTGCCCGCGCCGGTGTGCAGGAACGGGGTCTCGCCGCGCTCCCGTATGCCGTGTGCGACGGCGTGGACCAGCCGGGTCGCGAGGCCCTGGCCGCGGACGGCGTCGTCGGTGCAGACCGCGCTGATCTCGGTCCAGCCCGGCGGGTGCAGCCGCTCCCCCGCCATGGCGACGAGCCTCCCGTCCCGGCGTATGCCCAGGTAGGTGCCCATCTCTATGGTGCGGGGCAGGAAGGGTCCGGGCTGTGTGCGGGCGACGAGGTCGAGCATCTCCGGCACGTCGGCGGGGCCGAGCCGGACCGCCTCCGGGTCGGGTGTGGCGGCGAGGCCGTCGTCCACGAACTGCACGCCGTCGACGTGGAAGGTGATCTCCCAGCCGTCCGGTACCCGGCCGGTGAAACCCGCCAGCGCCACCTCGGCGCCGGGGCCCACGAGCGCCGCGACATCGGACCAGTCGCCGGCGTCGGGATCGTCGGGCAGGGCCACCCACGGGGACACGTCGAGGGGGTAGCGCAGGACTCGGCCGCGCTTCTCGGCGAAGTGGGCGTGGGGGCCGGTCAGGGAGGCCAGGGCGGGGTTGTCGAGAACGTGCGGGACCTTCGTGTCCCCCTCGCCGGACGCGTGATCCTCGACGTACCGCACGGGCTGAGCCATCTGGTTCCTCACTCTCCTCGCTCCGTCACCGGGGCACCGTCCCGGCACTCCAGCGCCAAGGACCGGCGCGCGGCGGCTATTCCCGCGCCCCCGCAGTGTTCATACGGCCGCAATGATGGGGGAACTGACCTGGAGCGGGGCACCTGGGGCGACAGCGTACGGTTGATGCATGAACGTCACCCGAGGCTTCACCGGACGCCCCCGCGTCCCCAACCCCGGGCTCCCGCCCGGCCAGTACGACGCGGGCGACGACTGGCCCGTCCTCTCCGCGGAGGTCACGCCGGACCTGTCCCCGGCCGACTGGACGTTCCGCGTGGACGGCCTGGTCGAGGAACCCCGCACCTGGGACTGGGACGAGGCGCACGCGCTCCCGGGGTCGGTCTACGAGGGTGACATCCACTGTGTGACGAGCTGGTCGAAGTTCGGGGTGCGGTTCGCGGGCGTCTCGTTGGACGCCTTCCTGGATGTGGTGCGGCCACATGGGTCCGCCACCCATGCCGTCGCCTATTCGCACACGGGTTACACCACCAACCTGCCGCTCGCGGACCTGACGGGCGGGCAGGCCTGGATCGCCTGGGAGTACGACGGGAAGCCGCTGCCCGCCGAGCACGGTGGGCCCGCCCGGCTGTTGGTGCCGCACCTGTACTTCTGGAAGAGCGCCAAGTGGGTCGCGGGGCTGACGCTGCTCGACCACGACGAGCCGGGTTTCTGGGAGCAGAACGGCTACCACGAGCGGGGCAACCCCTGGGAGGAGCAGAGGTACTCCGGTGACTGAGACACTGCGCTCCCCCGCCTCCGCTCCCGTCACGCGGTTCGCGGTGCCCGGGCGTATCGCCGTGAGCAACCGGGCCGCCTCCGAGTGGCAGACCGCTACGCTCACCGAGATCCGCCGGGAGACCCCGCACGCGTCGACGTTCCGCTTCGCCGTGCCCGACTGGCAGGGGCATCTGCCCGGCCAGCACCTGATGCTGCGGCTGACCGCCGCGGACGGGTACACGGCCCAGCGGCACTACTCGATCGCGTCCGCGCCCGAGGACTCCGGGCACATCGAGCTGACCCTGGACCATGTCGAGGGCGGTGAGGTCTCGGGCTGGTTCCACACGGTGGCCCAGCCCGGTGACGAGGTCCAGGTGCGCGGGCCGCTGAGCGGTTTCTTCGCCTGGCCGGGCGACCGGCCCGCGCTGCTGATCGGGGCCGGGTCCGGGGTCGTACCGCTGATGTCGATGGTGCGGCACCACCGGGGGCTCGGTCTGTCCGTGCCGCTACGGCTGCTGGTGTCGGCGCGCGGTCCCGAGGAGCTCATCTACGCGCGGGAGTTCGGGCCCGAGACGACCCCGGTGTACACGCGGAGGGCTCCGGAGGGTGTGCGGGTGGGACGTATGACCGCAGCACATGTGGCGCCGTTCCTGGCCGATCAGCCGGATAATGGATGGGAGGCCTATGTGTGCGGTTCCAACGCGTTCGCCGAGCATGCCTCGCGGCTGCTCGTGGAGGCCGGTCAGCCGGTGGAGCGCATCCGGATCGAACGCTTCGGCTGACGGGCGGTGCGCCTGCGCACTCCATGCGAATGTGCGCCATCCCACAAGTGAACGCAGCGGGTAGAGGGGTACTACACCTGTGCCACTCGCAGGCGTGCGTGGTGCGGAGGTCGACATGCGAACCCGGGTGCGCGGCTGGCGCTGGCGGCGCAATCCGCTCAGGCGCCGGTCGGACGTCGTCGAGGCGTGGACGGTCCTGACCGTCGCTCTTCTCTTGATTCTGGTAGCCCCGTTGGTGGGCGCGGTCGTGGGCTGGTGGGCCCATGACGACGCCCGTGCGGTGGCGAGCGCGCAGCGTGCGGAACGCCATCGCGTCCACGCCGAGGTCGTCGGCAAGGTCCCTGACTCGCCGCCGGCGGTCCAGGGCGGCCGCGAGCGCTCGTACCGGGTGGCCGTGCGCTGGGCGGAGGCCGGGGGCGTCGTGAAGACGGCCACCGCGCGGGTCCCGGGCGGTACCGAGCAGGGCGAGAAGGTCGACGTGTGGTTCGACTCCCGGGGCCGGAGCGTGGCCCCGCCGCCCGACGAGACCGCGATCTGGCAGCACACCGTGACGATGGGCGCCTGTGGCGTGGGGGCGGCCGTCGCCGTCATCCTCCTCGGGCACTCCCTGGTACGCGGCGCGGCGGGCCGCCACCGACTTGCCGAGTGGGAGCGGGACTGGGCCCTCACCGAACCGCAGTGGACCCGCCGCCGGGCCTGACCGCCCGTACAGCGGCCATGACCGGCTCCCACCTTGGTCCTCGCCGAGCGCAGAAAGGCTGCCGTGGGGTTCGGCCCGGGGCACTGCGCACCGTCCCGGCACATGCCGACACCGCAGGGGTGAGCCACCTCCGGCCCGGACCGACTCCTCCACCACCGGGCTCCCGGCTCCCGGCTCCGCCTGGGTGAGCCGCCTCCGGCCCGGGTCGATACCGCCGCTACCCCGCCCCCGGCCCACGCTCCCAGCCCCGGCTCAGCCGACACCGCATGAGTGAGCCACCTCCGGCCCAGGCCGACCCCGCCACCACCGGGCTCCCGGCTCCCCTCTCCCGGCTCCCGGCTCCCGGCTCCCGGCTCAAACCGACACCGCACGCTCATACGCCACCCCTGGCCCAGACCGACCCCGCCACCTCCCCGCCTCCCCGCCTCCGCACGAACCAACGTGGTCACGGTCGGGGTCTCACTGGGAATCGCCGCCCACCCGGGCGGCACCCGGCCCTACGCCACCCCCTCCTGCATCCGGCGCGCAATCCCCCGATGCGTCCGCAGCGCGTCCGGCAGGCCCGGCAGCAGCGGCTCGCCGCGGTCCACGAGGATCCGGCCGGCCACCACCGTGGTCCACGCGCGAGCGGGCCCGCAGCGCAGCCACGCCTCGACCGGGTCCGTGAGCGCGCCCGCGAGCGCCACCTCGTGCAGGTCCCAGACGACCAGGTCGGCGCAGGCCCCCGGCCGCAGGTGACCGATCTCGTCCGCGCGGCCCAGACAACGGGCCGAGCCCCGGGTCGCGAGGTCGAGAGCGTCCCGCGCGGTCATCGCACCCGGCCCGCCCCGGTACCGGCCGAGCAGCAGTGCGCCCCGCGTCTCCATCCAGAGCGAGGCGTGGTCCGTGGAGGCCGAGCCGTCGCAGCCGATGCCGACCGGCATCCCCAGCTCGCGCATCTCCCGCACCCGCGCGGTCCCGCCGCCGATCAGCATGTTGGAGCTCGGACAGTGCGCCACCCCGACGCCGGCGGCCGCGAGCCGGCGCAGTTCGGCGTCGTTCGGGTAGATGCAGTGGGCGACCCAGGTCCGCTCGCTCATCCAGCCCGTCTCCTCGAAGTACTCGACGGGACGGCAGCCGTAGGTCTCCAGGCAGTAGGTGTCCTCGTCGCGGTCCTCGGCGAGGTGGGTGTGCAGCCGGACGTCGTACCGCTCGGCGAGCTGGGCGGTCGCCGTCATCAGCTCCTTGGTGACGGAGAACGGCGAACAGGGAGCGAGCCCGACCCTGATCAGTGCGCCGGGCGAGGGGTCGTGGTGCGCCCTGATGAGCCGTTCGCTGTCGGCGAGGACTTCCTCTTCCGTCTGCGTGACGCTCCTCGGCGGCAACCCGCCGTCCTCCACCGAGCGGGTCATCGAGCCCCGGGTCGCGTGGAAGCGGAAGCCGATGTCGAGGGCGGCGCGGATCTCGGCGTCGACGAGGCGGGGCCGTGGATGGACGTAGAGGTGGTCCGAGGAGGTGGTGCAGCCGCCCATCAGCAGCTCGGTCATGCCGACGTACGCCGAGACGTACGCGGCCTCCTCGTCGAGGGCGGCCCACAGCGGGTAGAGGGTGGTGAGCCAGTCGAAGAGGGAGCCGCCCACCGCGGGGGCGTAGGAGCGGGTGAGGTTCTGGTAGATGTGGTGGTGTGTGTTGACCAGGCCCGGGGTGACGAGACGTCCGGCCGCCGAGACGGTCCTCGCGGCCTCCGGTTCGGTGCCCGCGCTCCCCACCGCGGTGACCCGACCATTCGCGACGGCCAGCCAGCCGCCCGCGATCTCCCGCTCCCCGTCCACGACCAGCAGCCCGGCGTCCTTGACCAGCAGATCCACGACTGTCGACATGGCGTCAGCGTAGCCAGCCGGTCACGCAAAGGCCTGGCGATTCGTCCGACCACCCACGTACGGTGTGATCATCCGGCACTGATCCTTCGCAAAGGCGGTCCTACATGGCCCTGTTCGACCTCCCCCTCGACGAGCTCCGCGAGTACCACAGCGACTCCACCGAGCCCGAGGACTTCGACGCGTTCTGGTCCAAGACCCTTCAGGAGGCCCGCGAGCACGACCTGGACGCCCGTTTCGAACTCGTCGACACCGGCCTGTCCACGGTCAAGGTGTACGACGTGACGTTCGCCGGGTTCGGCGGCCACCCGGTCAAGGGCTGGTTCACGATCCCCGCCGAGGTCTCCGCCCCGGTGCCGGTGGTGGTGGAGTTCATCGGGTACGGCGGCGGCCGCGGCCTGCCGCACGAGCATCTGCTGTGGGCGTCGACCGGCCGGGCGCACTTCGTGATGGACACCCGCGGTCAGGGCAGCGCCTGGGGCGGCGGCGGTGGCACCGCGGACCCGGTGGCCGGCGCGCCCGCGTACCCCGGGTTCATGACCCGCGGTATCGACGCCCCCGAGAACTACTACTACCGCCGGGTGTTCACGGACGGCGTGCGCGCGGTGGAGGCGGCCCGTTCGCACCCGCTGACCGACCCGGCGCGCACGGTCCTGCTCGGCGGCAGCCAGGGCGGTGGCATCTCGATCGCGGTGGGCGGTCTGGTCCCGGACCTGGCGGCGGTCGCCCCGGACGTGCCGTTCCTGTGCGACTTCCCGCGCGCGGCCACCTTGACGGACCGACACCCGTACCGGGAGATCGGCCTCTACCTCAAGACGCACCGCCGCCGCTTCGAGGACGTCCTCGGCACCCTCGCCTACTTCGACGGCGTGCACTTCGCGAGCCGCGGCCGCGCCCCGGCGCTCTTCTCGGCGGCCCTGGAGGACCAGACCTGCCCGCCGTCCACCGTCTTCGCTGCCTTCAACTCCTGGGCGCACGACGACAAGGCGATCGAGGTCTACGACTTCAACGACCACGAGGGCGGCGGCCCCTACCAGGAGGCGGCGAAGCTGAGCTGGCTGCGTTCGTACGCCTGAGTCCTGCCGGAGATCTTCCCTTCAGTCCGACCAGTCGGTATGTTCCGGTTCCCGGGTCGCAGTGTCGCGACCCGGGTTTCCGGCGACGACGGAGGGTCCATGTCCGAGCACCAGCCGACCGCCCATGGCCACTGCGACGAGCGCTTCGCGGCGGTGCGGACGGCGTTCGAGGAGAACTTCCGGGACCGTGACGAACTGGGCGCCGCGGTCAGCGTCACGGTCGGCGGTGAGACGGTGGTGGACCTGTGGGGCGGCTGGGCCGACGCGGCCCGCACCCGGCCGTGGGAGCACGACACGCTGGTCAACGTGTGGTCCACGACGAAGGGTCCGACGGCCCTGTGCGCCCACCTCCTCGCCGACCGGGGGCTGCTCGACTTCGACGCCCCGGTGGCCACCTACTGGCCGGAGTTCGCCGCGGCGGGCAAGGAGAAGGTGCTCGTACGGCACCTGCTGTCGCACCGGGCCGGGCTGTCCGGGCTGCGTGAGCCCCACTCCCTCGCCGAGCTCTGCGACTGGGAGCTGACGACCCGGCGGCTCGCGGCGACGGAGCCCTGGTGGGAGCCGGGCACGGCGGCCGGGTACCACGCCTTCACGTACGGCTTCCTGGTCGGAGAGGTCGTCCGGCGGGTCTCGGGGCTGTTGCCGGGCGCGTTCCTGGAGCGGGAGGTGACAGGACCGCTGGGCATCGACTTCACCGTCGGGCTGCCGCAGAAGGAGACCGGGCGGGTCGCCGAACTGGTGCATCCGCCGGCCGCGTCGGCAAGCGAACAGGCCGCCATCTTCGCCCAGTTGACGCCCGCGGCGATCGCCGCACTGGCCAATCCCATCGCCGGGGCGAGTGAGGCGAACACGCCCGAGTGGCGGGCTGCCGAGATCCCCGCCGCCAACGGACATGGCACCGCCCGGGCGGTCGCCGCGCTCTACGGGATCTTCGCGGGCCGCGGCTCGTACGACGGTCACCGGGTCCTGTCCCCGGAGATGGCCGAGCGGGTGCGCGAGGGTCAGGGCGGCTGCCGCGACCTGGTGCTGGGCATCGGACTCGGAAGGGACACGGAGCTCGGCCTCGGCCTGTGGCTCAGCGGGCCGAACGGCTCGTACGGGCCCAATCCGCGAGCCTACGGACACGACGGCTTCGGCGGCTCCTGCGGGCTGGCCGATCCGGACGCGGGGGTCTCGCTCGGGTATGTGATGAACCGGATGGGCCCGCACATCGCCGACGATCCCCGGAAGATGGCGCTGGTCGACGCGTTGTACAGCGCACTGTGACGGCGGGGTTCCGCCGTCGGGCTCACGGACCCTCGGCGCGGATCACACGGGACTGACGGCCGTTTCGTCGAGGGCGCCGGCAGTTCCGCGCCGGGCACGGGCCACAGGGTGTGGAGGCGAGCAGCTTCGCGCGGTCACCGCCGGCCCGCGGAAGATCGGCGGTGGCCTGCCCTGTCTCCAACTGCCGGGCGAAGGACGCCGGATGGCTCGGGAGCGGGGAGGGGCCGGGCTTCATGGGTGGAGCAGGCCGATCGGGTCGACCTCCCCGGCGTGGCCTGGGTCGTCCCGGGGCCGACGGCGACACCTGGTATCCGCGCGACTTCCTGGCACCGCTGGACGGCCCCGGCACGTCCGGGGCCGATGACCGTCGTACGGTCCCGGAGCGCCCCAAGCCGAAGAGGGCCGAACCGACGACGACCGGCAGTCCGTCCTGGTGGCCGGTCAGCGGGCGGACCGGACGGGCTCACCGGCCGACCCGCCCGCGTACGGCCACCAGGACGACCCCGGTGGCATGGCCGCCGCGTGCTCCTCCCAGGACCGCCGCAGGGGGCCGATCCGGACCGACTAGGCCGGACGTCTCGCCACGACCATGCGGACCCGTGGGCTGCCGTCCCCGCGTTCTCCGAACTCGGGCAGGGCGTGCAGCTCGACCTGGAGTCCGGCCCGTTCCAGTTCCCGCCGTACGTCCCCGAGCCGGAAGTCCCGGTAGTACATGACGAACGGCGGCCGCCACAGGGCGTTGCGCACCCGCATCACGGCGTCGAAGCCGAGGAGCATCCAGTAGGCGGGGGACGAGGGGCGGGGCGGGGCGACGATCGGGAAGGCGAAGCAGCCGCCCGGGCGCAGCACCTCACGGGCCTGCGCGAACAGGCCGGGCAGTTCTCGCGGCAGGAAGTGACCGAAGGCGCCGAAGCTCACGACGAGATCGAAGGAGGCGGGGGCGAACGGCAGGGCCCGCGCATCACCGCGCACCCAGGACACGCGTGGCCCCCCGGAGCGGGTCCGATGCCGGGCCACGTCGAGCATTCCGGCGCTGAAGTCGACTCCTGTGACGCTCTCCCGGCAGACCCTCGTCAGCACCTTTGCCCCGGCGCCGGTACCGCAGCACAGGTCGAGCCCGGCGTCGAAGGGACCCATGCGCCGGAGCGCGGAGGCGACGGAGTCCAGTACGGAGTCCGGCGTACGGAAGGGGGTGTGGTCGAACTTGGGGGCGAGCAGGTCGTAGCCGCGCTCGACGGACGACAGCGCCTGGACGGCGAGTTCGCGGAGGCTGGGGCCTTCTGGGCTGAACATCCGCGTCAGCTTAGGGGAGCGCGGCGCCGCAGAATGACGAGAACGCGCTCGCACCAGCGGACGTTGTCCGATTCGAAGGCGATTCCGCCCATGAGCGTGAGGTAGGGGCCGATCCGCTCGGCCTCCGCGAGGTACTGCTCCTCGGTGCGCCCGTCGAGGAGCCGGTCCCGCAACCGCTCGTAGCGGGCGAGCTTTCCGCGGGCCCAGGACAGACGCTCCTCCACCAGTTCCCGGGTGACCTCGGGGTCGGTCCCGTCCATGGCCTGGATCTTGATCAGGAACTCGTCACGGAGTGCGGCCGGTCTGCGGGGCGGTTCGGCGGCGAAGGCGCCGAGCTCGCTCCGGCCGGTCTCGGTGAGGGTGAACAGCCGCTTGTTGGGCCTGCGTTCCTGCTGCACCACCCGCGCCTCGATCAGCCCGTCCTGCGCCAGTCGCTCCAGCTCGCGGTAGAGCTGCTGCGGGGTCGCGGGCCAGAAGTTCGCCAGCGAGACGTCGAAGGCCTTGGACAGTTCGTAGCCCGAGGCCTCGCCTTCCAGGAGGGCGGCGAGAACGGCGTACTTGAGCGACATGTGGACACGCTAGCAGCCGGTGATTAATCTACTCCACACTTACTCAACAAATTGACTATGGAGGCTCGATGCGAGCGTTCCGAGAAGCGGTCGAAGCCGGTGACTTCGGTGCCGTCGAGGCGTTGCTGGCCGAGGACGTGGTGTTCACGAGTCCGGTGGTGTTCAAGCCGTACGAGGGCAAGGCCATCACGGCGGCGATCCTGGGGGCGGTGGTGAAGGTCTTCGAGGACTTCCGCTATGTGAGCGAGCTCAGCAGCGAGGACGGCCGTGACCACGCGTTGGTGTTCGCGACCCGGGTGGGTGAACGGGCCCTGGACGGCTGTGACTTCATCCATCTCGACGAGGACGGTCGGATCGACCGGTTGATGGTGATGGTCCGTCCGCTGTCGGGCGCGCAGGCCCTGGCGGCGGCCATGGGGGCGCAGTTCGACGAGATCGCGAAGAAGGCGGAGGCGCGGGCGTCCTCCGCCGAGAGGGTGTAACCGTCGGGGTACGTCTCCCATCCGCTTGCCGGGGGGTCCCGGCGGTGACGGAGGCGATCGGCAGGGCTCGAACCCCCGCGCAGGCTCACGCGGTGGCGGCGGGTATGCGGCGCACGGCCCGCTGATGGCGGTCACGGACGCACTCGACGGTCCGTGACCACGGCTTCCCGCACCAGCGGCGGCGTCTTGATGCGCGGGGCGCGCAGCAGCGCGAAGGCGCAGGCCAGGCCGACCATGGCGAGCACAGCGCACGCGGTGAAGGCGGCCTGGTAGCCCGCGGTCAGGGCCGCGAGCCGCCCGCTGCCGACCGTGTGCGACACGGTCGCGGAGGTGACCACGGCGACCCCGAACGCCCCTCCGATCTGGAAGGCCGCCGTCTGGATGCCGGACGCGACTCCCGAGTCCCGTTCGCCGACACCGGTCAGGGCGGCGATCGACCCGGCCACCGCACAGGCGCCGACACCCGGCCCGAACAGCAGCAGCGCGGGCAGCAGGTCGCGCAGGAAGCCGCCGTCCACCGGCACCCCGGTCAGCAGCAGCGCGGCGAGCGCGGTCGCCGCCAGTCCGCCGACCGCGACCGGTCGGGCGCCGGTCCGGGTGACCAGGGCCTGTCCGGCGTACGACCCGACGACCGCCCCCAGCGGCATCACGACGTTGGCGAGGCCGAAGTGCAGCGGCGACCAGCCGAGGACGCCCTGGCCGTACTGGGACAGCGTGTACGACATCCCGAAGCAGGCGGCGCCGAGCAGGAAGACGACCAGGTTGGCGCCGCTCACCGTCCGGGAGCGCAGCAGGCGCAGCGGGACGAGCGGGGCCGCGGACCTGGACTCGGTGCGCAGGAAGACCAGGGCGAGCACGACGGCCAGGGCCAGCAGGCCGGTCGTACGGGCCGACAGCCAGCCCGCGCGGGGCGCCTCGACGACGGCGTACACGCAGGCGACCAGGGCGCCGGTGGCGGTGAGGGCGCCGATCGGGTCGAAGGAGCGGGTGCGGGTCCCGGTGCGGCTCTCGCGCAGCAGCACCGGGCTCAGGACCAGCAGGGCCAGTGCGACGGGCACGTTCAGGAAGAAGACCCACTGCCAGCCGAGGACATCGGTGAGGGGTCCGCCGATCAGCAGGGCGGCGGTCGCGCCGAACCCGCCGCTGCCGGACCAGAAGGCGAGGGCCTTGTTGCGTTCAGGTCCCTCCTCGAAGGTGTTCAGCAGGATCGACAGCGCGGTCGGCGCCATGACGGCGGCGGACACGCCCTGAACCGCGCGGGCGGCGATGAGCACGGACGCCGATCCGGCGGATCCGCACAGCAGCGAGGAGAGGCCGAACAGCAGGGTGCCGGTCATGAAGACGCGGCGGCGGCCCAGCAGGTCGGCGATCCGGCCGCCGAGCAGCAGCAGTCCGCCGAAACTGAGCAGATAGGCGCTCATGACCCATTGAGCGCCGCTCGCGGAGAAGCCGAGTCCGTCGGCGATCGACGGCAGGGCGAGGACGACGATCTGCGCGTCCAGGATCACCATGAAACCGGCGACGCAGAGCAGGCAGAGGGCGTACCAGCGGCGGGAGTCGGTGGCGGGCATGTCGGTGGCGGCGGTCATGGGTGCCTCCGGGTGTCTCGGGGTTGCCTTTCACCCCACCGACGAACGGCCTCTAACCGGATCGACACTCCGCGAGCCGCTTTTCGAGGAAGTTCCGCTCGGCGTCGGTCTCCACCAGCTCCAGCGCCCGCTCGTAGGCCACTGCCGCCGCGGTCGTACGGCCGCTGCGGCGCAGCAGGTCGGCGCGCGTGGCCGGGAGCAGGTGGTAGCCGCTCAGCTCGCCCTCCCGCTCCAGCTCCGCGACGAGTGCCAGTCCTGCGTCGGGGCCCTCGGCCATGCCGACGGCGACCGCGCGGTTGAGCCGGACCACGGCCGAGGGCACGAAGCGGACCAGTTCGCCGTACAGGGCGGCGATATCGGCCCAGTCGGTCTCCTCGGCCGTGGCGGCGGTGGTGTGGCAGGCGGCGATGGCGGCCTGGCTCTGGTAGGGCCCGGGGCGGCCGCGCCGCAGCGCCGTTTCCAGCAGGGCGGCGCCCTCGTCGATCTCGGCGTGGTCCCAGGCCGAGCGGTCCTGGTCCTCCAGGGTCACCAGCTCGCCGGCGCCGTCCACGCGGGTCTCGCGGCGGGCGTCGTGCAGGAGCAGCAGCGCCAGCAGGCCGAGGGCCTCGGGTTCGTCGGGCATGAGGCGGGCCAGGACCCGGGCCAGCCGGATGGCCTCCGCGCACAGGTTCCGTCGTACGAGATCGGCGCCCGAGGTGGCCGCGTATCCCTCGTTGAACAGCAGGTAGATCACGCCGAGCACGCCGGTCGTGCGCTCGGGCAGGAGGTGGGCGGGCGGGACGCGGTAGGGGATGCCGGCGTTGCGGATCTTCCTCTTGGCGCGCACCAGGCGCTGCGCCATGGTCGCCTCGGGGACGAGGAAGGCGCGGGCGATCTCCGGTGTGGTCAGCCCGGCCAGGGTGCGCAGCGTCAGGGCGACGCGGGCCTCGATGTGCAGCGCGGGGTGACAGCAGGTGAAGATCAGGCGCAGCCGGTCGTCCTGGACACCGCTGTCGTCGTACGGCTCCTCTGGGGCCGTGAGCATCGCCGCCTCCTGTAGTTTCCGCGCCCCGACGGCCTCCCGGCGCAGGACGTCCATGGCCCGGTTGCGGGCTGTCGTGGTGAGCCAGGCGCCGGGGCGGCGCGGGACGCCGTCGCGCCGCCACCGGTCGAGGGCCTGGGCGAAGGCGTCCTGCGCGCACTCCTCGGCGAGGTCCCAGTCGCCGGTCACCCGGATCAAGGTGGCGACGACCTGGCCCCACTCCTCGCGGAAGGCGGCGGCGACGGCCTCTTCCGGAGTCACTCCCACACGGGCCGCACTTCCACCGAACCGCCACCGAGCGCCGCCGGATGCCGGGAGGCGAGGGAGATCGCCTCGTCCAGGTCGGCGACCTCGATGATGTCGATGCCGGCGATGTACTCCTTGGACTCGATGAACGGGCCGTCGGTGAGCAGGACCTCATCGCCCTGGACGCGCACGGTGGTGGCGTCGGAGGCGGGGCGCAGCCGGGCCCCACCCTTGACGACGTCCCGGCTGCGGACCTCCTCGATGTAGGAGGCGAAGCGGGGGTCGTCGGCGATCTCGGCGGGGCTGAGCTCCTCGCCGCCGACGGGGGTGCAGATCAGCAGGGCGTACTTCATGACGTGGCCTCCGTGACGTGCTGGTGGACGATCAGCCAGCGCGGACCGTTGTTGCGGTAGCCGGTGGTGACGCGCAGCAGCCTGTCGTCGGTACGGACGAGGGCGTGGCCGAAGGCGATGCTCTCGTCGACGTGGACCCGGAACTCCAGCACCTCGCGGGTGACCGGCCCGGTCTCCACCCAGAGCTTGCGGAGCGCCTCGACGCCCCTGTACGGCCGACCGTTCGACACGACCTCGGCGTCCTGCGCGTGGCAGGCGACCGTCCGCTCGACGTCCCCCGTGCGGGCCGCCTCCGTCAGTTCGGCCTCAAGGCGCCGGATCTCCCCCTCGGCGTCCTCGTCCTCCCAGAACGGCCGTACCTCCATGGCGCCGATGGTCGCCACGGGGTGTTTCGCGGCCGCCTCGATCGCCTCCTCCAGGCTGTCGCAGTCCAGGATGTCGAAGCCGGCGACGTACTCCTTGGTCTCCGCGAACGGCCCGTCGGTGCGCAGCACCTCACCGCCTCGCACCCGCACGGTGACCGCGTCGGCGGGCAGCGCGAGCCGGTGCCCGTGCCGCCGTACGCCGCGGTCTCCGAGCTCCTCGACCCAGGGTTCGACGGGGGCCATGTCCGAGGCGTCGTTGGTGTCGTCGCCGCAGACGAGCAGCATGTACTTCATGGATCCTCCCGGTCCTCATGAGCTTCCTACACCCACCCGACGAACGGGACCGGCTCGAATCGACACAGGGGCGCGGAAAAGCTCTGCTTCGCGATTGGATGGGCTCATGACGTCCGACGAGCACGCGCGGCTGATGCGGGTCAACCAGGCCAACTGGGACGCCCGTACCCCCGTCCACCTCGCCAGCCGGTTCTACGGCCTCGACGAGGACCTCGATCCGGAGCGCTGGTTCGCCGCGTTCGAGTGGGAGGACCTCGGCGAGCTCACCGGCCGTGACGTGCTCCACCTGCAGTGCCATCTCGGCACGGAGACGGTGGCCTTCGCCCGTCGTGGGGCCCGGGCGGTGGGGCTCGACTTCTCGGAGGCCTCCGTCGCGGCCGCTCGGGAGATCGCGGCGGAGGCGGGCGTGGACGTGGAGTACGTGCCGGCGAACGTGTACGACGCCGTCGACGCACTGGGAGGGCGGCAGTTCGACGTCGTCTACACCGGCAAGGGCGCGCTGTGCTACCTCCCCGACCTGGCGCGGTGGGCGGACGTGATCGGTCAACTGCTGCGCCCCGGCGGACTGTTGTACGTGGTGGAGTTCCATCCACTGCTCAACTCCCTCGGCCCGAAGCCCGCTCCCGGCGAGGGGCCCGAGCTGCTGCTCCGGCACGACTATCTGGGCGGCGGCGGGCCGGTGCGCCGGGACGCGACCCGCACCTACACCGACGGTCCGGCCGTCGAGGGGGCCACGGAGAGCTTCGAGTGGATGCACGGAATAGGAGAGGTCTTGGGTGCGTTGACGGAGGCGGGACTGAGCGTGCGGCGACTCCGTGAGAGCGACGAGTTGCCCTGGCCTCGCTGGCCGCAGATGCGGCACACGCCGTCCGGCTGGTGGCGACTTCCCGAGCCTCGGATCCCGCTTCTCTACGGACTCCTCGCCACGCGCTGAACCTCCGTGGTACCGTCCTGCTAGCACCTGTGTACGCCCGTTCGAGGGCGCCGGTGCCAGTTCTCTCTTCACCTCGCCGGTCGATGGACCGGCCTCTCCTTCAGCAGCTCACAGGTTCATGGGTGCTGTCTTCCGCCGCCCGAAGGCGTCGTACGCCTTCCTTCTCGCGGCTTCTCCCCTTCCTTCCGCATGCCTCATGCCGACCGTCCTCGAAAGGACCGACCACCATGACCACCACTCTCGAACACCCTCCAGTCCAGCAGCAGCCCCCGGTCCGCGCCGTCACCGGCGTCCTCGACGTCGACGCGAGCGGGAAGGGGCACCTGCGCGCCGCCGACCTGCTGTCCACGCCCTCCGACCTCCAGGTCTCCCCCGCGTTGATCCGCAGGTTCGGCCTGCGCAAGGGCGATGTCGTCGACGGGGTGCGCGGCACCCAGCGCGCCCTCACCGAGGTCGCCCGCGTCAACGGCCGTACGCCCGACAAGAACCGCCGTCACTTCGGTGACCTCACCCCGCTGCACCCGCGTGAGCGGATCCGTCTCGAACACCCGGCGGCCGGGCTGACCGGCCGGGTCGCCGACCTGATCGCACCTGTGGGCAAGGGCCAGCGCGGGCTGATCGTGGCCCCGCCCAAGACCGGCAAGACCGTGCTGCTCCAGCAGATCGCGGCAGCCGTCGCAGGCAACCACCCCGAGTGCCGCCTGATGGTGGTACTGCTCGACGAACGCCCCGAGGAGGTCACCGACATGCGGCGTTCCGTGCGCGGCGAGGTGTACGCCTCCACGTTCGACCGCACGCCCAAGCAGCACATCGCGCTCGCCGAGCTGGTGATCGAGCGGGCCAAGCGGCTCGTCGAGGCCGGCGAGGACGTCGTGATCCTGCTCGACTCCCTGACCCGGCTGTGCCGGGCCCACAACAACGCGGCTCCCGGCAACGGCCGTACCCTCAGCGGCGGTGTCGACGCGACCGCGCTGATCGGGCCGAAGAGGTTCTTCGGCGCCGCCCGGCTCACCGAGGAGGGCGGCTCGCTGACCATCCTCGCCACCGCCCTCGTGGAGACCGGCTCCCGCGCGGACGACTTCTACTTCGAGGAGCTGAAGAGCACCGGCAATATGGAGCTGCGCCTCGACCGCGAACTCGCCTCCCGGCGCGTCTTCCCGGCCGTCGCCATCAACCCCTCCGGCACCCGCCGGGAGGAACTCCTGCTGTCTCAGGCGGAGTTGACCGCCGTACGGGGACTGCGGCGGGTTCTCCAGAGCGGAGACGGCCAGGGCAACCTGGAGACGCTTCTCCAGCGGATGCGGGAGACCCCGGACAACGCGACGTTCCTGCGGCGGATCCAGCCGACGCTGCCCGCCGGCTAGCCCAGTCGAAGCGCCTGCCATTCCTCGTCGTCGAGGGTGAGCAGCCGGTCGAGTTCGGCCCGGTCGGGCGCCGTGGGCACGTCGCCGCCGGTGGCCAGGGCCGCGGCGGCCATCAGATCGCCCAGGCGCAGGGCGACCGCCACCTCTCTGCCTTCGAGATGGGCCGCGAGATATCCGGCCGCGAAGGCGTCCCCCGCGCCGACACCTTCGACGATCCGTGAGTCCGGTGCGGCCACGAACACCTCCCCGCCGTCGGCGGTGTACGCCGTGGCGCCGTGTTCCGCGTCCTTGACGACGATGACGGCGGCCGGTGCGAGCAGCTCTCGGATCTCTTCCGGCTTGGCGGTACCCCAGAGCGTCTCCGCCTCGTCGCGTCCGACGAAGACGATGTCGGCGCGGCGGGCCGGTTCCAGCAACGCGGTCGCCGGGTCGGTCTCCACAGGGCGGGACGGTGGTTGACGTCGAAGGAGACGGTCGCACCCGGGACCGCCCTGCAGACGACGATCTCCGTGACCAGCTCCGCGCAGCTGTCGGAGAGGGCCATGTGATGCCGCTGAGGTGCAGCAGCGGGGCATGGCACGCGTTCGCGAGGGCCGGTCCCATGCGGGTGGCTGCCGAGCCCCTGCGGTCCTAGTACGTGCCGGTGCCCGTCGGACCGGTGTCCTTGAAGTACACGCCGGTCGGACGGTCCGGGTCGGTCTCGACACCGCGGACGTCGACCCCACGGCCTCGGAGGTCCGCCAGGACGCGCCGGCCGAGCGGATCGTCGCCGACCCGGCTCACCCAGGCCACGCGGTGCCCCAGAGCGGCGAGCCCGCAGGCCATGTTGGACTCGGCGCCGCCCACCTCCAGGCGCAGGACGTGCTGCCGTTCCAGTGGCTCCTGGTCGTGCGGGACCAGGACGGCCATCGTCTCGCCGAGGCAGACGACCTCCATGGCGTCGCGAGACCTCACGTGTCGAGCACCCGGTGCAGGAACTGCTGGGTCCGTGCCTCGGCGGGAGAGCCGAACACCTGCTCAGGCGGGCCCTGTTCGAGGACGACCCCGCCGTCCATGAAGACGACCCGGTCGGCGGTGTCCCGCGCGAACCGCATCTCGTGGGTGACGACGACCATCGTCATGCCCTCCTCGGCGAGCGAGCGCATGACACCGGTGACCTCACCGACGAGTTCGGGGTCGAGGGCGGAGGTCGGCTCGTCGAAGAACATGATCGCCGGGTCCATGGCGAGCGCCCGGGCGATGGCGACCCGCTGCTGCTGCCCGCCGGAGAGCTGGGCGGGGTAGGAGTCCGCCTTGTCGGCGAGACCGACCCGGGCCAGCGCGGCCCGCCCGCGCTCCTCGGCCTCCGCCCTGCCCAGCCTGCGCACCTTGGACAGCGCCAGAGTGACGTTGCCCAGCGCGGTCTTGTGCGGGAACAGGTTGAACTGCTGGAAGACCATGCCGACATGGCCGAAGATCTCCGACGCGCGCTTGCGGTCATGCAGCGGTACGTCCTTCACCCACACCTCGCCGCTGTCGGCGCGCTCCAGGTCGCACATGATCCGCAGCAGGGTCGACTTGCCGGAGCCGCTGGCCCCGATGAGGACGACGACCTCACCGGGTTCGACGCCGATGTCGACGCCCTTGAGGACCTCCAGGACCCCGAAGCTCTTGTGCACTCCGGACAGGGAGACGCGGGCGCTCGCCACCCCTCGGTCCGTGGTCGTGGTCGTCATGCGGTGACAGCCTTTCTCTCCATCCGCCGTACCAGGACCGACAGCGGATAGCAGATGACGAAGTAGAGGACGGCGACGGCGAGATACGACGAGGTCGGGTCGCCCACGCGGTCGATGACGGCCTGGCCCTGGCGGACGAGTTCGACGTAGCCGATGACCACGGCGATCGAGGTGTCCTTGATGAGGGAGAGGTACTGGCCGACCAACGGAGGCAGCACGATCGCCCGGGTCTGGGGCAGGATCACCCCGCCGAAGGTCTGCACCCGGCTCAGGCCGAGCACCCGGGATGCCTCCCACTGACCGCGCGGGACGGCCTCGATGCCGGCCCGGAAGACCTCCGCGATGTAGGCGCCCTGATAGGGGGTGAGGGCGAGCAGGGCCGCACCGAAGACGCTGATGGCGAACCCGCTCAGATAGGCCGCGCCGAAGTGAGCACCGTGCTGAGGCTGGTCGCACCGCTCAAGGACGTACGCCTGGTCGACCAGGACCCCGAGTCCGGCCGCTACCGTCTGGGGCCGCAGAACGCCCTGCTCGGTCAGGCCTATCTGGAGCGGCGCGACACCCGGCAGATCACCGCCCCCCGTACTGCACCGGCTCGCCGAGGAAAGCGGCGAGACCGTCCACCTGGTGAGCTTCGACCCGCCGGAGATCGTCTACATCGACAAGGTCGAGAGTCCCCGCGCGGTCCGCATGCACTCCCGCATCGGCGGCCGGCTGCCCGCCTACTGCACGGCGACCGGCAAGGTGTTCCTCGCGCACGCCAAGGACGACGTACTGGGCACGGTGATCGCGGCGGGCATGCCGGCCCGCACCCCGACCACCATCACCTCCCCCGAGCGGCTCCTCGCCGAGCTCGACCTCATCCGCGAGCGCGGGTACGCCGTCGACGACGTGGAGAACGAACAGGACATCCGGTGCGTCGCCGCCCCCGTCCACGACCACACGGGAGCCGTCACCACCGCCGTCAGCATCTCCGGCCCGGCGACCCGGGTCACCCGCGAACGCCTCCCCGAGCTGGGCACCCTGCTCATCTCGGCCACCCGCTCCATCACCGAGGACCTGGGCGGCAGCACGCCGTAGCGGTGCCCGCCCTGTGCCATCCGGGTGCTCGCGCCCGCCGTCCGGCCCGGGCAGCGCCACGCGGGGCGGATCCATTCCTAGCTTTGCGGTATGACAATCGGATTTCCCTCCCGGATGGCCGTCTCTGCCTGCGCTCTGTGCACCTCGGGCCTGCTGGTGTTCGCTTCCGCGACGGCGGCCGCCCACCCGGGCTCGGACCCCGACGCACCCGGCGGACCACGGGCCGTGGCCGCGTCGCCCGCCCTGCTCTACCGCTCCGGCACCCAGGTCCGGCCGCACCGGGGCGTGCCCCGGGTCCCGGACGTGTCCGCGCTGTCGTGGGTGGTGGCCGACGCCCACAGCGGGGAGGTGCTGGCCGCGCACAACGCGCACCGCAGGCTGCCGCCGGCCAGCACCCTCAAGACCCTCTTCGCCCTGACCGTGCTGCCGGTGCTGCCCGGCGGCCTCAGACACCGGGTCGGCGAGGACGAGCTGGCCGGCATCGGGCCCGGCAGCAGCCTGGTCGGGGTGGCCGAGGGACGGACGTACCGGGTGGCCGACCTGTGGCGCGGGGTCTTCCTCAACTCGGGCAACGACGCCGTGCACGTCCTGGCCCGGCTGGGCGGCGGCTGGCGCGCGACCGCCGCCCGGATGCAGGCCAAGGCGCGGGCCCTGGGCGCCCGTGACACCCACGTCCGCTCCCCCGACGGCTACGACACCCCGGGCCAGGTCTCCTCGGCCTACGACCTCGCGGTCTTCGGGCGGGCCGGACTGCGCAACCCGGACTTCGCGCGGTACTGCGGCACGGCCGAGGCGAAGTTCCCCGGCCGGGGCGGACGGTCGTACGGCATCCAGAACACCAACCGGCTGCTCACCGGCGCCGACGACGTGGAGCGGTACCCCGGCCTGCTCGGCATCAAGAACGGCTACACCAGCCACGCCGGCAACACGCTGGTCGCCGCCGCTCGCCGGGGTGACCGGACGCTGGTGGTCACGGTGATGAACCCGCAGGAGGGCGGCGGATTCGCGGTCTACGAGGAGGCGCGCGAGCTGCTCGACTGGGGATTCGGGGCGGCCGGGCGGGTGGATCCGGTGGGCTCACTGGACGCGCTGCGGGCGAAGCCCCGGCCGGGTCCCGAGGCCGTGCCGGTCGCGGCGGCGGTGTCGCCGGAGGACGGCGGGCCCGGCTGGCTGGAGACCTGGGCCATCCTGGGCGCCGCCGGGCTCGGTGCGGGATCGATGGCGCTGGCGCTGCGGTCCCGGTTCGGGCGGGCGGCGCGGGGCTGACCCACCGGCAGCCACAGCAGCAGGCCGAGCGTGATCCAGGTGTAGGTGTTGCTGCCGAGGAAGCCGTCGATGCCGGACGCGTCGTCGAACCACAGCCACACCACGCTGGTGCACATGACCGCGTAGAGGGCGCCCGCGACCCGGGCGTGCCCTGTGCGCACGAGGACGGCGAAGGACGGCAGCAGCCACACCAGGTGGTGCACCCACGTGATCGGGCTGACCAGACAGGCGGTGAGCCCGGTCAGCGCGAACGCGGCCGCCCAGTCCCCCGCCACCACGGCCCGCCGCGCCCGCACGGCCCACACGCCCAGGGTCAGCAGCACGGCCACCGCCCACACCGCGCGGTCCGTTTCGCCGAGCCGGGCCAGGATGCCCTGGAGCGACTGGTTGGAGACGTAGTCCAGGCGGCCCACCCTGGTCGTGTCCCACAGGGCGTCGGTCCAGTAGAAACGCGAGGCGTCGGGGGCGACCACGGCCGCGAACCCGGTGGCCGCGAGGGCCACCACCGTGGCGACCGCCGCCGCGCGCCAGCGCCGGGCGACCAGCAGCAGGCCGATGAAGAGCGCCGGGGTGAGCTTGACCGCGGCGGCCAGACCGATGCCGATGCCGGCCCGGCGCTCCCGGCCCGTGGCGAGCAGCCAGGCGTCGACCAGGACCAGGGCCAGCAGCAGGAGGTTCACCTGCCCGAAGCTGAACGTGTCGCGCAACGGTTCGAACAGCGCGAGCGCACAGGCGCCCAGGGCACAGCCGTACCAGCCGTAGCGCCGCCAGGCCCGGCCGGTGAGCAGGCGCATCACCACAGCCAGCGCCGCCAGGTTGAGCAGCAGGCCCACCACGATCGCCGTGCGCAGGTCGAGCAGGGCCATCGGGAGCATGGCGACAGCCGCGAACGGCGGGTACGTGAAGCCGTACGTCGTCCCCGGCACCCGGTAGTCGTAGAGCCGTCCGCCGTGGTGGATCCAGGTGTCGACGGCTCCGTGGTAGACGCGCAGATCGAACCAGTCGCGCAGGAGCGGCACGGTCGCGGTGAAGACGGTGACGGCGGTAACGGCGGCGAGGGCCGGCAGCAAGCGGCCGCGGTCCGTGGTCGGTGTCCTCATGCCGTGTGTCCCGTCGCCGGGGCCTGGGCCGTCTGAAGTGCCTGCACGAGTACGACCAGGGCGAGCACGCCTCCGGAGACGGCGAGGACGAGTTGTCCGGCGTCGGCCGGGCCGCCGCTCGGCAGGGTGGCGAGGGCGAGCACGCCCGTCACGGCGGCCACCCGGTGCCGTACCGAGGCGCTGGGTGCGGCGGCCGCTATGAGGAACAGCCCCCACAGCGCGTACCAGGGGCGGATCGCCGGCCCGAGGGCGGCGACGGTGGCGAGGCTCAGGCCCAGGGCGTACACGGGCCGCGGGCGCAGGCGCAGCCATATGTAGCCGATGACGACGACGGCGGTCACGACGCCGAAGGCGTGCCAGGCGGGGACGGCCAGTGGGGCCAGGTCACTGCCGAGCCGCTCCAGCAGGGCCTCGGTGGCGCGGCCGAGGAGGCTGGTCAGGGCCCAGTTCCCGGACGACACCGGGGTGTTGAGGGCGCCGATCCAGCCGTAGCCGGTGCCCGCGACGGCCGTTGCGACGACGGTGGTGACCGCGGCCGAGGCAGTGGCCTTCAGGACAGCCTTCGCGGGGTGGTCGCCGGCCCGGATCCGCAGTACGACGATCGCGGCGAGCCCCAGGGCGGCGGGCGCCTTCACCAGAGCGGCCAGGGTCACGAGTACGGCGCCGAGGATCGGCCACCGGCCAAGTGCGGCGACCAGACCGAGGCCCAGCAGGCCGAGCATGACCGCGTCGTTGTGTGCGCCCGCGACCAGGTGGAGCAGCACCAGCGGGTTGAGGGCGCCGAGCCAGAGCGCGGCGGCCGGGTCGGCTCCGCTGTGCCGGGCGAGACGGGGCAGCGCGGCCGCCATCAGGGCGACGCCGAGCAGGGCGACGAGCCGCATCCCGAGCAGACCGGCGGGGAGTTCCTCGCGGGACGCCTTGGCCAGTACGGAGGCCACGCCCAGGAATACCGGGCCGTACGGGGCGGCCGTGTTCTGCCACATGGGGGCGACCTCGTCGGCGAGGGGTCCGCCGAGGAGGGCGGGCCCCTGGCTGTAGACGTCCATGTGGGCGTCCGCCATCGCGCCCTGGGCGAGATAGCTGTAGACGTCCCGGCTGAACAGGGGTGGCGCGAGCAGCAGTGGGGCCGACCAGATGATCAGGACGGCCATGAGCTCGCGCGTGCTGGGTTTCTTGTCGGCGCCGCGCACCAGGCGGCCGAGGAGGAGCCAGGCGGCTATCAGGAGGACGACACCGAAGTAGGCGCCGACCAGTCCGAGCGCCGCGCCGGGCGAGGCCGGGGTGAGCAACTCCCGCACGGGGAGGGCGCCGGCCGTCTCACCTCCTGCGGCAAGGAAGGCGGTGCCGACCAGACCGAGGATCTGGCAGCGGCGGAGATCGACGGGAACTTTGGCCAACACGTCAGCAGCGTGTCAGTTTTGGGTGGCTGGAAGGCGACGGGGTGGAGACCGGGGTGTGACCGGTGCGTGGTCGGGTGCGGGCCGGTCGTGCGCGGGCGGTTCAGAACACGGACAGGCCCGTGAGCGTCGTGAACCTGTCCAGGGCCGCCACCCCCGCCACCGAGTTGCCGCGCTCGTCCAGGCCAGGGCTCCACACGCACAGCGTGCAACGCCCCGGCACCACCGCGATCACACCGCCGCCCACTCCGCTCTTGCCCGGCAGCCCCACCCGGTAGGCGAAGTCGCCCGCCGCGTCGTACGTGCCGCAGGTCAGCATGATCGCGTTGATCTGCTTGGCCTGGCTGCGGGTGAGGAGGCGGGTGTCGTCGGCGCGGATGCCGTGGCGGGCCAGGAAGGTGGTGGCGAGGGCCAGGTCGGCGCAGGACGCCCTGATCGAGCACTGACGGAAGTACTGGTCGAGCAGGACCGGGATGTCGTTGTCGATGTTTCCGTACGCGGCCATGAAGTGGGCCAGGGCCGCGTTGCGGTCACCGTGGGCGGACTCGGAGGCGGCCACGTCCTCGTCGAAGTCCAGGGCCGGGTTGCCGCTCTCCTCGCGCAGGAAGGACAGCAACTCCCCCGCCGCGTTTCCGGTACGGCTGTGAAGGCGGTCGGTGACGACGAGGGCGCCGGCGTTGATGAACGGGTTGCGCGGGATGCCGTTCTCGTACTCCAGCTGCACCAGGGAGTTGAAGGGGTTGCCGGAGGGCTCGCGGCCCACGTGCTCCCACAGTTCGTCGCCCTCGCGGGCCAGGTCGAGCGCGAGGGTGAAGACCTTGGTGATCGACTGGGTGGAGAACGGCTCCCGCCAGTCCCCCACGCCGTACACCGTGCCGTCGAGTTCGGCGACGGCCATGCCGAAGCTGCGCGGGTCGCAGGCGGCGAGCGCCGGGATGTAGTCGGCGGCGCGGCCCCGGCCCGGGGTGCGTTCGATCTCCTCGGCGATGCGCTCCAGGACCGGCTGGAAGGTGAGCGACGACGTCGTTGCCATGATCACTATTGTGCCTCCGGGCCGGTTCTGGTGCGTGTCACCGCAGGTGGGGGCTGTCAGGCGCGAGGCGAGCCGGTGCCCGCGACGACCTCCGGCCGCAGCAGGTCGGCGAGCGTCTCGGCGGGCAACAGGCCCTTCTCCAGGACGAGTTCGGCCACTCCCCGGCCGCTGACGAGCGCCTCCTTGGCGATGTCCGTGGCGGCCGTGTAGCCGATGTGCGGGTTGAGGGCGGTGACCAGGCCGATCGAGTTCTCGACCGTCCGGCGCAGCGCCTCGGTGTTGGCGGTGATGCCGTCCACACAACGCTCGGCGAGGGTGAGACAGGCGGCGCGCAGGTGGGTGATCGACTCCGAGAGGGAGTGCAGGATGATCGGCTCGAACGCGTTGAGCTGGAGCTGTCCGGCCTCCGCGGCCATCGTGATGGCGACGTCGTTGCCGATCACCTCGAAGGCGACCTGGTTGACGACCTCGGGGATCACCGGATTGACCTTGCCGGGCATGATCGACGAACCGGCCTGTACGGGCGGCAGGTTGATCTCGCCGAGACCGGCGCGCGGCCCCGACGACAGCAGCCGCAGGTCGTTGCAGCTCTTGCTGAGCTTGACGGCGACCCGCTTGAGCACACCGGACATCTGGACGAACGCACCACAGTCCTGGGTCGCCTCGACCAGGTTGGCGGCGGTGACCAGAGGGAGTCCGGTGATCTCTGCGAGGTGGCGACGGGCCGACTCGGCGTACCCGGCGGGAGCGTTGAGCCCGGTCCCGATGGCCGTGGCCCCCAGGTTGATCTCATGGATCAACTGGACAGCCTCGTCAAGACGGCTGCGATCCTCGTCCATCATGACGGCATAGGCCGAGAACTCTTGACCGAGCGTCATGGGCACCGCGTCCTGCAACTGTGTACGGCCCATCTTGAGCACATCACGGAACTCGACGGCCTTACGGGCGAAGGAGTCCTGCAGTACAGCCATCGCGTTGAGCAGTCCACGGACCGCGAAGACCGTCGCTATCTTGACGGCGGTCGGGTAGACGTCATTGGTCGACTGCCCGAGGTTGACGTCCTCGTTGGGGTGCAGGAAGACGTACTGCCCCTTCTCGTGGCCCAGCAGTTCCAATGCCCGGTTGGCGATGACCTCGTTGGCGTTCATGTTGGTGGAGGTACCGGCACCGCCCTGGATCACGTCGACCACGAACTGGTCGTGGAGCTTCCCCTCCCGGATCTCCCGGCAGGCCTCGACGATGGCGGCGGCCTTCTTCGGCTCCAGCAGCCCGAGCTCCTCGTTGGCGAGGGCGGCTGCTTCTTTGACTGCGGCGAGGGCATCGATGAGATGGGGGTAGGCCGAGATCGGCGTACCCGTGATGGGGAAGTTCTCCGTGGCACGCAGGGTGTGCACACCCCAGTAGGCATCGACGGGAACATCCCGGTCACCGAGCAGATCATGCTCACGGCGGCTGACGACTGCGGTCATGAGGGTACGGGTCCTTCTTCCAAAGGGGATCAGTTGAGTTTTTTCAGGGGCGCGGGGAACTGCGCGACCAGCCCCCACGAACCCGCGGTCGCCATGCGAGAGATGTGGCTGTCTCCTAGGCGCAGGCGGACACGACAACCGGCTCCAGCGAACGAACGGGCTTCACTCGACCGACCTCACGGCCTCCTCCGAGCAGCGCCTCACCCTGGAACTCCGTGAGCAGCGAGGGCGAAACCCCGACACGGCCAAGCGCCGCCGCAACAACCGGCACCCGCGCCCGATTCGCCCCGTCGGAGATCTTCACGGCAACGGCCCTCCCATCGGGAAGCGCGGCCACCTGAACGCCCTCGAACCCGTCCTTGGCGAGCAGCCCGGGCACGGCCTTCATCAACGCGGCCACGTCACGCCCGGCCCCGGAAGCCATCTCGGGATGCTCCCGCATCGCATCGGCCACGCGCGCCTCGGGCGTGCCGGGAACCGCCGAGGTGATCCGTGCGGCGGCCCGGGCGAGCCCGTGCAGCGAGACGGAGAACAGCGGCGCGCCACAACCGTCCACCGTCACCCGCGCGATCCGCTGCCCGGTCAGGTCCTCGACGATCTCCGCGATCGCCTGCTGGAGCGGATGCGAGGGATCGAGATACCCCTCCAGCGGCCAGTCGTTGAGCACGCACGTGTACAGCATCGCCGCGTGCTTCCCGGAGCAGTTCTGGGCGAGCCGCGAGGGCGCACGGCCCGCACGCACCCACGCGTCCCGGACGGCGGGGTCGAAGGGCATGTCCGGGACGTTGCGCAGGGCGTCCTCGGGCACGCCCGCGAGCTCCAGGATCTTCCGGGCCCCGGTGAGGTGGCGTTCCTCGCCTGAGTGGCTGGCGGCGGTGAGCGAGAGGAGTTCACCGTCGAGCGGCAGCCCGGCCCGGACCATGGCCACGGCCTGGACCGGCTTGAGGGCGGACCGGGGGTAGAACGCGGCCTCGATGTCCCCGAGCTGGAACCGGACACCCCCGTCGCCGTCGAGTACGACGACTGAGCCGTAGTGGGTGCCCTCGATCAGTCCACCGCGGATGAGGTGGGCGACGGGAGCGTGCAGGGGTTCACGGACAAGGGGTGCGTCCGCAACAGGACTGCTGTACATCACTGCCTTCTCGTGGAGAGCGCCTCGCGGATCACGCGTCGGCGCCGGTGGTGGACTTGGCTGAGACCCGGCCCCGGACGGCGAACCATCCGGCGACCAGGGCCCCGACGATCAGCGGGAGGCACAGCACGGTGGTGCGGCCGGCGCCGCCGTCGGCGTACATGAGGACCAGGACGGAGGCGAGGAAGGCCAGCGTCACGAGTTCGGTCCAGGGGGATCCCGGCAGTCGGTAGCCGGGGCGGGTGAGGTCGCCCTTCTCGGTCTTCTGCCAGAAGAGCAGGTGACAGATCATGATCATGCCCCAGGTGGACAGGATCCCGATCGCGGCGAAGTTGAGCACGATCTCGAACGCGTCGGCGGGGACCACGAAGTTGAGGCCGACGCCGAGGACGCAGACGCCGCTGGTGAGCAGGATGCCGCCGTAGGGGACCTGGCTGCGGCTCATCACGCCGGTGAACTTCGGTGCCGAGCCGGACATGGCCATGGAGCGCAGGATGCGGCCGGTGGAGTACAGGCCGGAGTTGAGCGAGGACATGGCCGCGGTGAGGACGACGAGGTTCATCACGCCGCCGGCCGCGGGGATGCCGATGTTGGAGAGGACGGTCACGAAGGGGCTCTCGCCGGCGGTGTACTTGTTCCAGGGCAGCAGCATCGAGAGCAGGAGGACCGAGCCGACGTAGAAGAGGCCGACGCGCCACATGATCGAGTTGATCGCCTTGGGCATGATCTTCTCGGGGTTCTCGGTCTCGCCCGCGGCGACGCCGACGAGTTCGACGGAGGCGTAGGCGAAGACGACGCCCTGGATGATCAGCAGCATGGGCAGCAGGCCGCTCGGGAAGATGCCGCCGTTGTCGGTGATCAGGGACGGGCCGGGGTGGTGGCCGTCGATGGGGTGCTGGGTGGCCAGCAGGAAGATGCCGATCAACAGGAACGCCACGAGCGCGCCCACCTTGATGATGGCGAACCAGAACTCCAGCTCACCGAACATCTTCACGGAGATGAGGTTCACGGTGAGGACCACCGCGAGCGCGATGAGCGCGAGCACCCATTGCGGGATGTCGGCGAACATGCCCCAGTAGTGCGTGTAGAGGGCCACGGCGGTGATGTCGGCGATGCCGGTGGTGGCCCAGTTCAGGAAGTACATCCAGCCGGCGACGTAGGCGCCCTTCTCGCCGAGGAACTCCCGGGCGTACGACACGAAGGCGCCGGAAGAAGGCCGGTAGAGGACGAGTTCGCCGAGGGCGCGGACCACGAGGAAGGCGAAGAGTCCGCAGACCGCGTAGGCGATGAACAGGGACGGTCCTGCGTCGGCGAGGCGGCCGCCGGCGCCGAGGAAGAGGCCGGTGCCGATCGCGCCGCCGATGGCGATCATGTTGACGTGCCGTGACTTGAGGGACTTGCTGTATCCCTCGTCTCCGGCGTCGACATGACCGGAACCTTTCTGCACGCCGTCGCGCAGGGACTGCTCGCTCACGCCTGGGGCTCGCCTTCCGTGGGGGTGTCCGTGCCCGTGTTCGGGGAACGCACGATGTCGGTGAGGGTGGTCTCGACGCGGTCGAGGTGGTGGGACATCGCCTCCACCGCGTCGTGCTCGGAACCGTCGATCAGCGCCTCGACGATCGCGCGGTGCTCGCGGTTGGACTGCTCCCGGCGGCCGCCCAGTTCGTTGAGGAAGGCCGACTGACGCGCCAGTGCGTCCCGGATCTCCTCGATGACCCGGCGGAAGACCGGGTTCTGGGCGGCCTCGGCCACGGCGAGGTGGAAGAGGGTGTCCATCGCGACCCACGCGGTGGTGTCGGTCTCGCGTTCCATCCGGTCCAGGAGGTGGGCCAGGTGGTCGAGGTTCTCCGGGGTGCGGCGCTGTGCCGCGTACCCGGCGACCGGGATCTCGACGTGGCGGCGCACCTCCAGCAGGTCGCTGGCCGCGTAGTCGCCGAAGGTGGGGTCCTCCACCGCGTTGGCGACGACGAAGGTGCCCTTGCCGGTCTTGGAGACGGTCAGCCCCATGGTCTGCAGGGCCCTGAGGGCCTCGCGCAGCACAGGCCGGCTGATCTCCAGGGTGCGGCAGAGCTCCGCCTCGGAGGGGAGCTTGTCGCCGATGGCGTACTCCCCGCGCTCGATGGCGCCACGCAGATGCGCCAGCACCGCCTCCATGGCGCTGATGCGCCGCGGGGGCTGACTGGCTGTCCGGCTGTCTGACAGGTTCACAGGGGTGATACTCCGGGTGGCGGGAAGGGCTGTCAAGGGGTGGGGGCCGGGAGTGACGAACCTCTGGAGAGATCCGCACAGGGCATCGACACCGGGTTCGACACTTCCGCCGACGCACGGTCGTCCCTTACGACGCCCTCGCCGATCACGCCGACGCCGTACGGCACATCCTTGCCCGAACGAAACGACACGCCGGCTGCATGGCCGACAACCGCGCCCGGGGCCGGCGATCACCAGCGGGCTCCGCCGACGCCCACGGCGACAGGAGCGGGGTGGCCGAGTGCCGGCACCCCTTCGCACTCTTGTCCGCAACCAGTCGCCCGGTGTCTCGCCCAGGGCAGCGGCCGCACGGTCGCAAACGTCGACGACAGCGGCCGCCCGCGCCACCGGCGGACGACGGGGCGAGCAGGACGGCCGGCTGGATCGCCATGGCGGAGCTTGCCGCGGCCATCGTCGCTCTCGCGTTGCCGCGGCTCACGACCGCAACGGCCAGCGCGACCCCGACGACACCGCGGAAGCACGTTCGGCGTGCGCGCGGAGGTGCCGCCCACCCCGGCCCCCGGCCTCAGCTGCTGAGCGTGCCCGTGGCCAGCAGCCCGAACAGCAGCAGACCGACGACGATCCGGTAGATCACGAAGGCGTTGAAGGAGTGCTTGGCCACGAACTTCAGCAGCCAGGCGATGGAGGCGTAGGCGACGACGAAGGAGACGGCCGTGCCCACGGCGAGCGGGGCCGCGCCCACGCCCGCGCCGAGGGCGTCCTTGAGCTCGTAGAGGCCGGCGCCGGTGAGGGCGGGGATGCCGAGGAAGAAGGAGAGGCGGGTGGCGGCCACGCGGTCCAGGTCGAGGATCAGCGCCGTGGACATGGTGGCGCCGGAGCGGGAGAAGCCGGGGAAGAGCAGGGCGAGGATCTGCGAACTGCCGACCAGCATGGCGTCCTTGAAGGTGGTGTCGTCCTCACCGCGCTTGTGCCGGCCCATCTGGTCCGCCGCCCACATCACACCACTGCCGACGATCAGGGAGCCCGCGACCACCCACAGGGAGGCGAGCGGCCCCTCGATGAGCGGCTTGGCGGCGAGACCGACGATGACGATCGGGATGGTCGCGGCGATCACCCACCACGCGAACTTGTAGTCGTGGTGGTAGCGCTCCTCCTTGTTGACCAGGCCCCTCCCCCACGCGGAGACGATCCGCACGATGTCCTTGAAGAAGTACACGAGCACGGCGGCGATCGCGCCGACCTGGATGACGGCCGAGAACCCGACGACGGCGTCGTCGTCGACCGGGATGCTCATCAGCCCCTCGACGATCTTCAGATGGCCGGTGGAGGACACGGGCAGGAACTCGGTCACCCCCTCGACGGCTCCGAGGACGACGGCCTGACCGACGCTGATAACGCTCATGGGATCCAGTTCTTCTCAGGGGACGCGGGTGCGGCGGGGTCAGTCTTACTACACCCGGGCGAGGACCGATTCCTACGCCCACACCACCTGCGCCAGCGCCACGCCCGCGAAGGCCGCTCCCAACCCCGCCACCACACTCGCGACCACGTTGACCGCGGCGTAGAAGCGCGCCCCGGTCTCCGTCAGCCGCAGGGTCTCGTAGGAGAACGTCGAGTACGTCGTCAGCGCCCCGCACAGACCGGTGCCCAGCAACAGCTGGAGGTGGGATCCGGCGGCCCCGGCAGCCACCGCGCCGGTGAGCAGGCCGAGGACCAGACAGCCGGTGACGTTCACTGCGAAGGTGCCCCAGGGGAAGACCGAGTCGTGCCTCGACTGCACCGTGCGGTCGGTGAGGTAGCGGAGCGGGGCACCGACCACGGCACCCGCTATGACGAGCAGCCAGTTCACAACGACTTCTTACCCTTCGTGCCCGCTTTGTCCTGAGTCCGGTCCCGACTGTCGTCCCGGCCGACGTACCGGATGACCTCGCAGTGGTCGAGGGTGACCAGGCCCTCGGTGACGAGTTCGTCGAGCTGCGGCAGGAACTCCCGTACGCGCGTCTCCGTGTCGACGATGACCACGGCCACCGGCAGGTCCTCGCTGAGGGAGAGCAGCCGGGAGGTGTGGATGAGGGAGGAGGCGCCGAAGCCCTCGATGCCGCGGAACACACTCGCCCCCGCGAGCCCCGCTGCGTGGGCGCGGTGCACGATCTCGGTGTAGAGGGGCTTGTGGTGCCAGGTGTCGTTCTCGCCGATGTGGACGGTGACGCGCAGGGCGTTGCCGGTCAGCCTCGTCATGGCTGCCTCCACTTCAGGACGCGGCGGGCGGCCTGGGACGCGAGCCACACCGCGGTGAGGGCCGCGAGCAGGGTCGCGGAGAGATAGGCCAGACCCGTGGCCGGGTGGCCGTGGTCGACGAGTTTCTGGATGTCGACGGCGTAGGTGGAGAAGGTGGTGAAGCCGCCGAGGACGCCCGTGCCGAAGAAGGGGCGGACCAGGCGGTGGGCGGCCCACACGTCGGTGATGACGACCATGAACACGCCGATGACGGCACAGCCGACGACGTTGGTCCAGAAGGTCGCCCAGGGGAATCCGCCGGGCTGGGCGGGCCAGTGGAGGGCGAGGGCGTACCGGGCCGTGGCACCCAGGGCGCCGCCGAGCGCGACCACCGCGACCACGGGTGCCTGGCCCTGCCAGACGGCCTGGCGTGGGGGCCCGGTGGGGGTGCGGAGGCTCTCCGGGGCTGTCATGGTCGTGTCTCTCCTACTCGCCGGGGCCCGGGCATGCGGGCGCGCTCCATCGCAAGTAGGGACCGTTGGCGGCGCCTTCGCCGCGGTTCGGGTACGGCGGGCCCCACCGCCGTGCCGCGAGGGTGATCGCGACCGAGGACCAGGGTAACGCCGGGTGCCTGCCGGGGTCACTTCGCGGCGGGCGGCTCGCACAGCGCGATGCCGCGCTCCCAGAGGCTGCCGAGTACCAGGTGCCCGGAGGCCTCACAGACGCTGGTGACCATGCGGAAGCGGGACCGGTGCCGGGTGAGGATGGGGGTCCCCCCGCTCGAACGTAGTTGAGAGTGGGGGCGGACGGTCTCGCCGTGGTCGTCGACGGCGAGGGCGCCGATGGTGCCGGTCGGCCGGAAGGGGGCGCGCACGGCCGCGCGGGCGGCGGCTCGGCGGACCGGCGGGGCGGCGCGGTGCAGCAGGTCGAGCGGGGGTACGCGCGGGCCGGCGAGGGAGACCCAGATGGGGCCGTCGGGTCCGCCGCGCCAGATGTTGTCGGGCATGCCGGGGAGGTTCTCGGCGAGGGGTTCGCTGCGGCCGGCCCGCGGTCCTTCGAGCCAGTAGCGGGTGAGGCGGTACGCCCCGGTCTCGGCGACGGCCAGGAAGGACTCGTCGGCGCTCACGGCCAGGCCGTTGGCGAACTGCAGCCCCTCAAGGAGGACTTCGGGGGTGTCGTCGCCGGGTGCCAGGCGCAGCAGGCGGCCGGTCCCGGTGTGTTCGACGATGTCGCCGATCCTCCCCCACTGCCTTGAGGGCGTGGGGGGACCCCCAGGTCCAGCGGGTAACTCCGGCTGGAGACGGTGAAGTACACGCTGCCGTCGGAGAGTGCGACGACGTTGCTGCAGAACCGCAGCCTCTCCCCCGCCACCTCGTCGGCGATGACGCGTACGGTGCCGTCGGCGAGGTCGACGCCCAGCAGTCCGCGTTCGGCGTCGCACACCAACAGGCCCTCGTCCGGGAGGAGTTCGAGGCCGAGTGGCCTGCCGCCGGTGTCGGCGAGCGTCTCGACGCGGGCGGCGAGGGGTTCCGTGAGGCCGTCGACGCGCAGGATGCGGCCGTCCTCCACTCCGGTCAGGATCCGGCCGCGGGCGTCGGCGACGACGTCCTCGGGTCCGCGGCCGCCGATCGCGACGTAGTGGCGTGGGGTCAGTGCGGTGGGACGGTCCATGAGGTGCCCTTCCGGTGCGGTCGCTACCAGCCCTTCTCGAACATGCGCGCCACCTCCGCGATGCGCATCTCGTCCCGACGGTAGTAGGTCCGCCACCGGATTCTCCTGGCGCGCAGCAGGCCGATGTTCACCAGGAGGCCCAGGTGGGTCTCCGCGACCGAGCGGGGCACCCCGAGCTTGCCCGCGACAGCGTCGGCGCTGACGCCGTCCTCGACGGGGTCGATGTGCCGCTGCGGCGGGAAGTGCGCAGCCGGGTCCTTCAGCCACTCCAGGATGGCCAGGCGCATCTCGCCGGTGGGAGTTCTCAGCATCGCTCGCGCCTCCGTCCGAGCCTCCTGAAACCGGGTGTGCCCACTGTCCCGCAGCCGGAGCCGCCGTGTCCCCAAGTCGCCGAGCTTGTCCGATATCGAACTGGCCCCCTCCGCCCGCGGCTCGTGGTCTCGCGGGCGGAGGGGAGTCGGTTCAGCCGTCGAGTCGTACGACCCGGACGGCGCCCGCCGGGACGGCGAGACTGCCCGCCGCGGGCTCTCCGGTGAGCAGTTCGGTGCCCCCCGCCTCCAGGGGCACCTTGGCCTCGGCCGCGGTGTGGTTGACCACGAAGACGAAGGAACCGGCCTCGCCGTTGCGTCGCACAACCTCGACGTCGTCGGGCAGGTCCGCGCGGGAGGGCAGTTGGGCGTCCTCCGCGGCCCAGCCGAGCAGCGCGTCGAGGCCCTGGGCGGCCAGGCGGGTGGAGACGTACCAGGCGGTGCCCTCGCCGAGGCGGTGCCGGGTGACGGCGGGGTGGCCCGCGGTCAGGCCGTCGGCGTACGTCCACACGGTCTCGGCGCCGCGCGGCACCACGAACTCCGTCCACACGTCGCCGGTGAGCTCGGAGCCGTCGGGGCCGGTGATGCGCACCAGCTGGTCCGGGAGCAGCGGCGAGAACTCCTCGACGGTGAGACCGAGAACGTCCCTCAGTGCGCCCGGGTGGGCGCCCTCGTGGACGGCGTCGTGCTCGTCGACGATGCCGGAGAAGTACGAGACGACGAGGGTGCCGCCGTTCTCGACGTACTCCCTGAGGTTGTTCCCGGCGGTCTCCGTCATCAGATAGAGAGCCGGTACGACGACAAGGGGATAGGCCGACAAGTCGGCTTCCGGGTGGGCGAAGTCGACCGTGAGGTGGCGGTCGTAGAGGGCCTCGTAGAAGGCGTCGGCGCGCTCGCGCGCGTCGTGGTCCACGCTGGGCCGCCAGTCCAGGTTCTGCGCCCACCAGGAGTGCCAGTCCCACAGGACGGCCACGTCGGCCTGGGTGCGGGTGGAGCGGATGGCGCTCAACGAGTCGAGGGAGGCGCCCAGTTCGACGACCTCGCGCCACACGCGTGTGTCGGTGCCGCCGTGCGGGACCATCGAGGAGTGGAACTTCTCGGCGCCGCGCCGGGACTGGCGCCACTGGAAGAACATGGCGCCCTCGGATCCGCGGGCCACGTGCGCGAGGGAGTTGCGGGCCATCTGGCCGGGGGCCTTGGCGGGGTTGCGGGGCTGCCAGTTGATACCGGAGGTGGAGTGTTCGAGCAGGATCCAGGGTGCGCCGCCCGCGACCGAGCGGGTCAGGTCCGCGGCCATCGCGAGGTTGACGTGGGTGCGGCGGCCGTCGGTGATGAGGTAGTGGTCGTTGGTGACGATGTCGACCTCGCGGCCCCAGGCCCAGTAGTCGACGGAGTCGCACTGGCTGAGCGCGGTCATGAAGTTGGTGGTGACCGGGACGCCCGGGGAGAGCCGGTGCAGGATGTCCCGCTCCATCACGAAGTTCTCGCGCATGGTGGCGTCGGCGAACCGCTTGTAGTCCAGCGCCTGGCCGGGGTTGCCGACGGTGGCCGCGGTGCGGGGTGGCTCGATCTGCTCGACGCTCGTGTAGTGCTGGCCCCAGAAGGCGGTGCCCCAGGCCTCGTTGACGCCGTCGACTCCGCCGTACGTCGTCTCCAGCCAGCGGCGGAAGTGGGCGGCGCAGGAGTCGCAGTAGCAGGCGGAGACGGGGACGCCGTACTCGTTGTGCACGTGCCACATCGCGAGGGCGGGATGGTCGGCGTAGCGCTCGGCGAGCCTGGTGGTGATGTTCGCGGCGGCCGCGCGGTAGGCGCTGTCGCTGTGGCAGATGGCGCCACGCGAGCCGAACGCGAGACGGTTGCCGTCGGCCGTGACGGGCAGCGCGTCGGGGTGGGCGCGGTAGAACCAGGCGGGCGGTACGACGGTGGGCGTACCGAGGTCGACACGGACGCCGTTCGCGTGCAGCAGGTCGATGATCCGGTCCAGCCAGCCGAAGTCGTACACGCCGGGTTCCGGCTCCAGGAGCGCCCAGGAGAAGATCCCTACGCTGACCATGGTGACCCCGGCCTCGCGCATCAGCCGGACGTCCTCGTCCCAGACGCTCTCCGGCCACTGCTCCGGGTTGTAGTCCCCGCCGAAGGCAAGCCTGGTGAGGCCCCTGGGGGTGGTCTCCGGCATGGTCTCTCCCGTTTCGAGTGGATGGGAACGTGCACACACGGCTCCAGAGGTGTGCGGCCCAAGGTAACCGTACAGGGACGAGGCTTGCCAAGTGCTTTCGGTGAGACTTTTCTGTGCACGATCCCAGAGCGTCGGAATGCCGCCGCTGCCGTCCCCGCCGTACGAGCCCCTCCTTCGCGCCCTCCCGGGCCTTAGAGTCTTGACCATGAACAATGCGGGGGGCCGGCGTAAACCGCCGACGATCCACGACGTGGCCCGCGAGGCCGGGGTCTCGCGGGGCACCGTCTCGCGTGTGCTCAACGGCGGACACTACGTCAGCCCTCCCGCCCTGGAGGCGGTCAACGCAGCCATCCGCAAGACCGGGTACGTCGTCAACCGGCACGCCCGCTCCCTGATCACCGGACGCTCCGACTCGGTCGGCTTCCTGCTCACGGAGCCGCAGGAGCGGTTCTTCGAGGACCCCAACTTCAACGTCCTGCTGCGCGGCTGCACCCAGGCGCTGGCCGCGCACGACATCCCGCTGCTGCTGATGCTGGCGGGAACCGAGGACGAGCGGCGCCGGATCAAGCGGTTCATCACGGCCGGCCACCTCGACGGCGTGCTGCTGGTGACCAGCCATTCCGCCGACCCGGTGGCCGAGGAGCTGCACAAGGCGGGCGTGCCCGTCGTGCAGTGCGGCAAGCCCATGCGGTCGGGTTCGAAGGTGAGTTACGTGGCCGCGGACGACCGCGACGGCGCCCGTGACATGGTGCGCCATCTGCTGTCCCTTGGCCGCCGCCGGATCGGCATCGTGACCGGTCCGCCGGACTCACCCGGCGGTGTGGACCGCCTCGCGGGCTACAAGGAGGTGCTCACCGAGGCCGGCATCGAGATCGACGAGCGGCTCGTCGTCTCCGGCGACTACAGCCGGACCGCGGGTGAGGAGGGCACCGAGCGGCTGTTGGCGCGGGCCCCGGACATGGACGCCCTGTTCGTCGCCTCCGACCTCATGGCGCTGGGCGCCCTGACGGCCCTGCGCCGGGCGGGCCGCCGGGTCCCCGAGGACGTCCCCGTGGGCGGCTTCGACGACTCCATCGCGGCGACGGAGGCCACGCCCGCCCTCACCACCATCCGCCAGCCCTACGACCGGATCAGCGCCGAGATGGTGCGGGTGCTGCTGGCGCAACTGGGGGGCGAGGATCCGGCGGCGGTGATCCTGCCCACGGAGCTGGTGCGGCGGGAGTCGGCGTGAGCCCCGGTGCGTCGGGGCGGGCGGACGGTGACCGGTCAGGATCGGAGAAGCGGCCCTCCCCTCCCCCGGCCTAGCGTGAGACCACCGACGCGGAACGTCGGGGACCACCTCACGAAGGAGCACACCATGACTGCGGGCCTCAAGACGATCATCTACCCCGTCAAGGACCTGGCCGCGGCGAAGGCCCTGTTCAGCGCACTACTGGGGGTGGAGCCGTATGCCGACGAGCCGTACTACGTCGGCTTCAAGGACGCCGGGCAGGACGTCGGCCTCGACCCCAACGGGCACGCCCGGGGCATGACAGGACCGGTGCCCTACTGGCACGTGGACGACATCCGGGCGACCCTCGCGGCGCTCGTGGCCGCCGGGGCGGAGACACTGCAGGACGTCCAGGACGTCGGCGGCGGCAAGCTGATCGCCTTCGTCCGGGACGCGGACGGGAACCTGGTCGGCATCACCCAGGACCCTCAGGACTGACCAACTCCTTGCGCGTGCACTAGTTGCGCACTCAATGAATGGCCGGATCGGTGTTACCGTGCATGTATGGCGGTGAAAACGGTCGAGACCGGTCTCGAGGAGCGTTGGCGGGACATCCTGGCGGTGCACGCGCGCACGATGTGCGAGATCGACCGCGTGCTGCATCCGCACGGACTGGGCGCGAGCGATTTCGAGGTGCTCGACATCCTCGCCACGGAGTCGCCCCGCGAGGGGGATCAGTGCCGGGTGCAGAATCTGGCCGGGCGGGTGCATCTCAGCCAGAGTGCGTTGTCGCGGTTGATCGGGCGGCTGGAGAAGGACGGGCTGGTGGAGCGGTCCATGTGCGTGGAGGACCGACGCGGGGTGTATGTCTCGCTCACCCGTAAGGGCCGTGCACTGCATACCGAGGTGCTGCCGCTTCAGCGGGGCGTCCTGGCCCGGATGCTCGACGACGCCTGAGAGCGGAGCGGCCCTGGCGCCCGCTAAGCCAGCAGGCCCCGTACCGCCTCGAACGCCGCCTCCACCGTCGCCGGGTCCGCGCCCGGTCGGGCGAGGGCGCTCATGGGGATCGGGGTGACGTCGGGCAGGCCCTCGTACGGGGTCAGGCCGTCGGGGGCGGGGCCCACCGCCGCCAGCAGTGCCACGCCCTGGCCCGTGCGGGCGATGTCCAGGACGCCCGCGAGATAGCCGGCGTCTCCGACGACCGTGGCGGGTACCCCGCGTGCGGCCAGGGTCGCGATGGCGCGGCGGCGGATCGCGCACGGGTCCTCGATGGCCACCAGCGGCACCGGGGCCGGCGCCCGCGGCGGCTCCCAGCCGGGTACGGCGTGCCAGGTCAGCGGCAGGCCGCCGACGCGGGTGCCCTCGGTCGCGGCGGCCTCGGTGACGTACACCGCGACATCGACGCTGCCGCGCTCCACGGCCTCCACCAGCCGCGCGGAGCGGTCGATGCGGAAACGCACCCGGCAACCCGGGCGGACCGCCTCGACGGCGGCGGTCAGCCTCGGCAGGAACTGGTCGGCGGCGTGCTCGGTGGAGCCGATCGTGACCGTGTCGCCGTCGGCACCGAGGAGGGTGCGCACGGCCTCGTCGTGGACGGCCAGGATCCGGCGGGCCTGTTCGAGGAGGAGGCGCCCCTCGGGGGTGAAGCGGGTTCCGCGGCCCTCACGCTCGACGACCGGACGCCCCAGAATCTTCTCCAGCTTGCGCACATGCTGGCTGACCGCGGACTGGCTCAGGGCGAGGGCCTGGGCGGCGCGGTGGAAGCCGCCGCAGTCGGCTATCGCGGTCAGGCTGCGCAGGGCCACGATGTCCAGGACGGGTTGGGGCATGCCGTGACACTAGCCGCTAGGGTCGATCGATCGCGATAGCTGATCGGTTTCGATGCGGAATCGTCGTTGGACGCGGTCCGTCACGGTCGGTCATCATGAACGCATGCTGCACGCGACCACTACTGCTGCCCTTCTGACGCAGCGCCGAGTCATCGACTTCGGCGTGGCGTGCAGCGCGCGCTGTCGCTGACCTCCCCGCGGCCTCCGGCCGCGTCTCTTTCTGAGCTGATCACGTTCACTTCCTGCTGACCCGTGACAGCTCCTCCTGTCTGCACATTTCCCTGCCCTGACACGGGAGTTGCCCCCTCATGCCCTCCTCCTTCTCCTGGGACGAACCCGAAGGTCTCGCCGCGCGCGGCACCCTGATCGTGCTGGCCGGCCGTGGTGAACACGGCGGTGTGTACGAGCGGTTCGGCCGCCGGCTCGCCTTCGACGCGTACCGGGTCCGCGCCCTCGGCGACGCCTCCGCCGACCCCTCCGTCCTCGACGAGGCGTCCAAACTGCTCGCCGACGAGTCACTGCCCGGCCCGAAGGTGCTGGTCGGCTCGGACACCGGAGCGCTGTACGCCGCCCGGCTGGCCGCCGAGCGGACCGTGGACGTCGACGCCCTGATCCTGGCCGGACTGCCCACCTCCCCCTGGACGCCCGGGAGTTGGCAGGCTGAGGTCGAGGCCCGCACCGCGTGCCCGACCCACCAGGGGCGGCTGACGAACGACCCGGAATTCCGGCGGGGCGCCCTCGGCTCGGCTCCCGAGCTGCCCGGACCCCACCTCGACGGCGTACACGTCCCCGTCCTGGCCCTGCACGGCGAGGACGACACGGTGAGCCCGGTCGACCAGGCCCTCGCCGCGTACGCGGGTGCGCGGACCGTCCTGTTCCACGGCGGTCGGCACGACCTTCTCAACGACGCCCTGCACCGCACCGTCGCCGCCACGGTCGTCCTCTTCCTGGAGCGGCTGCGGCTGTCCCCCGAGCTGCCGCCGATCGCCGAGGAGCGGGCATGACCGTCACCGTGACCGTCGCGGAACTCCGCGAGCTGCTTGCCTCGGACACTCCCCCGGCCCTGCTCGACGTCCGCTGGGCGCTCGGTGATCCGCACGGCCGCGAGCACTACGCCGAGGGCCACATCCGGGGCGCGGTCTACGTCGACCTGGACACCGAACTCGCGTCCGCCCCGAGCCCCGACGGCGGCCGACATCCGCTGCCCTCGATCGAGGACCTTCAGGAGGCGGCACGCCGGTGGGGTCTCCGGCAGGGCCAACCCGTCGTCGTCTACGACGACTTGGGCAACACGGCCGCCGCGCGGGCCTGGTGGCTCCTGCGGTACGCCGGGCTCGGCACGGTGACCCTGCTCGACGGGGCGCTCGGTGCCTGGCGGGCCGCAGGACTGCCCCTGGAGTCGGGGTTGCCCACCGATCCGCCGCCGGGTGACGTCGTCCTGCGGGCGGGTGCGCTGCCCGTGGTTGACGCGGACGGAGCCGCCGAACTCACCGTGTCCGGGCTGCTCCTGGACGCGCGGGCGAGGGAGCGGTACCGCGGCGAGGTGGAGCCGGTCGACCCGCGTGCCGGTCACATCCCGGGTGCCGTGTCCGCGCCGACCGGCGAGAACCTCGCGGCGGACGGCACCTTCCTGCCGGCCGAGGAACTGCGCAAGCGGTTCGAGGAGCGGGGCGCCGGCACAGCGGAGCGCATCGGCGTGTACTGCGGTTCGGGCGTCACCGCGGCCCATCAGATCGCCGCGCTGGAGATCGCCGGGTTCGAGGCCGCCCTCTTCCCCGGCTCCTGGTCCGCCTGGTCGTCCGACCCGGAACGACCGGCCACGAAGGGAAGCCGGCCATGACGACGAACACACCGGTGCTGCAACAGGCCGCCCCGGCGAAAGCCGCCCGGGTCACCATCCGCGGCACCACGAAGAGCGGCAGCCGCTTCGCGGTCCCCCGTTCCGTGCGAAGGGCAGCGGGCCCCGTCGGTCTCGTCCTCCTGTGGTTCCTGACCTCGGCCACCGGAGTCCTCCCGGAGTCCGTGCTGGCCTCGCCCGTCGACGTCATCGAGCAGGCCGTCGAGCTCACGAAGAACGGCGAACTCCCCAGCGCCATCGCCGCGTCGGGCCGCAGGGCCGCCACCGGCTTCCTCATCGGCGCCACGATCGCTCTGAGTCTGTCCCTCCTCGCCGGGCTGTTCCGGCTCGGCGAGGACGTCATCGACTCCTCGATGGGCATGTTCCGGGCCATCCCGTGGGTGGGTCTGATCCCGCTGTTCATCATCTGGTTCGGCATCGAGGAGACCCCGAAGATCGCGTTGGTCGCGCTCGGCGTGACCTACCCGCTGTACTTCAACATCTACGGCGGCATCCGCTCCACCGACGCCCAACTCGTCGAGGCCGCACGGATGATGGGCCTGGGCAGGCTCGGCCTGATCACGTACGTGATCCTGCCGAGCGCGTTGCCCGGCGCGCTCGTGGGGCTCCGGTACGCGCTGTCCACCGCGTGGCTGGCGCTGGTCTTCGCCGAACAGATCAACGCGGACGCGGGGCTCGGTTATCTGATGAGCAACGCCCAGCAGTACTTCCGTACGGACGTCATCGTGCTCTGCCTCGTCGTGTACGCGCTGCTCGGACTCGCCTGCGACTTCGCCGTACGCATCCTTTCCCGCCGTCTGCTCACGTGGCGGGCCAACTTCGAGGGCGAGGCCTAGACATGCCCAACAGCGTGGAAATACGCGGACTTTCGCGCGCCTTCGACGGCAACACGGTCCTGCACGAGCTCGATCTCGACATCCGTGAGGGTGAGTTCGTGGCCCTGCTCGGGCACAGCGGCTGCGGGAAGTCGACGCTGCTGAGGATCCTCGCCGGGCTCGACGAGGAGATCGGCGGCGAGGTGACCGTACCCGCACGGCGCAGCGCCGCCTTCCAGTCACCGCGGCTGTTGCCGTGGCTGAAGGTGTGGCGGAACGTCGTCCTCGGACTTCCCGGGCGACCCGATCGCGCGCTGGCCGCGAAGGCGCTCGACGAGGTCGGCATCGCGGACCGCGCGACCGTCTGGCCCAAGACGCTCTCCGGTGGCCAGGCCCAGCGCGTCTCCCTGGCCCGCGCCCTGGTCCGTGAGCCCGAACTGCTGCTCCTGGACGAGCCGTTCGGCGCTCTCGACGCCCTGACCCGGGGCCGGGTGCAGCAGCTGGTGGCCGAGCTGTGGCAGCGGCACGGTTGCGCGATCCTCCTGGTCACCCATGACGTGGAGGAGGCGCTGCTGCTCGCCGACCGGGTCCTGGTGATGGACGAGGGCCGGATCGCCCACGAGCTCACCATCGACCTGCCCCGCGCCCGTGATCTGACCGCCCCCGAGTTCGTCTCCCTGCGCGCCCGCCTCCTGAACTGGCTCGGCGTGACCCGCACCCTGGAAGGAACCCCCTCGTGATCCGCAGACTCGCCACCGCCGCACTGAGCTTCTCCGCCCTGCTGGCGTTGACAGCCTGCGGCGCCGACTCCTCCGCCGAGGCCTCGTCCAAGGAGGTCACCCTCACCGTCGGCGACCAGGCCAAGACCCTCCAGACCATCGTCGCCGCCTCGGACGCCCTCAAGGGCGCCAAGTACAAGGTGAAATGGGCCGAGTTCGAGGGCGCTGCCCCGCTCTACCAGGCCGTGCAGGCGGGTGCCGCCGACACCGGCTACTCCGCCGACCTGCCGGCCCTCCAGGCCCTCAGCGGTGGAGTGCAGATCAAGAACGTGGCCGCTCTGCAGAACGACGGCACCCATGTCGGCATCGTCGTCGGCAAGGACTCCGGCATCGACAGTGTGAAGGACCTGAAGGGCCAGAAGGTCGTGGTGTCCTCGGCCAAGGGCAGTGTCTCGGAGTATCTGCTGGCCAACGTGCTCAAGCAGAACGGCCTGAGCTACCAGGACGTCAAGGTCCAGTACCTGCTGCCGACCGACGCACAGGCCGCGTTCGCCTCCGGGAAGATCAAGGCGTGGGCGACCTTCGGCGTCTACCAGGCCGTCGGTCTGGAGCAGGGCGGCAAGCTGTTGGTGGACGGCGCGGACGGCCGGGTCAGTGGCATCGGGTTCATCAACGCCTCCGACAAGGCCCTCGCCGACTCGTCGAAGAAGGCCGCGCTGACCGACTTCCTCAAGCGCCTCGGTACGGCCCTGACCTGGACCAGCACCCACCAGGACGCCTACGCCAAGGCCATCGAGACCCGTAACGGCGCCGACGCCACCGTGGCGAGGACACTGGCCTCGGCGGCGTACGGCAAGGTCCTGCCGATCACCGACGACGTGAACAGCACCGTCCAGGGCGTGGCCGACCTCATGAACGGCATCGGGGTCCTGGAACCGAACGTCGACGTGGCGAAGTCGGCCGACACGTCACTTCTCAAGTAGTCGCCGCCACAAGGGAGTTCTCATGCCTGTCGAGTTCATCAGCGCCGTCCACACCGACAGCGGGGCTTCGGGGCCCGCCGCCACGAGCCGCACCGGCTTCGACCGCGACCATCTGCGCAGGTACGCCCGCGCCCTGGACGACGGCGGCTTCGACCACACCCTGGTCGCTTACCACTCGGCGTCCCCGGACGCCTTCCAGATCGCCCAGTTCGTCGCCACCCACACCGAGCGGATCCGCCCGATCCTGGCGCACCGGCCGGGTGTTGTCTTCCCGACCCACGCGTCCCGGGCCCTCGCCACGCTGGACCGGATCAGCGACGGGCGGCTGTCCGTCCACATCATCTCCGGTGGCAGTGACGAGGAGCAGCGCCGGGAGGGCGACTACCTCAACAAGACCGAGCGGTACGAGCGTTCGGACGAGTACATCCAGATCCTGCGGAAGGTGTGGCAGGCCGACGGGCCGGTCTCGCACGAGGGCAAGTACTTCAGGTTCGAGGGCTACTACTCGGACGTGAAGCCGGTCAAAGGGCTGATCCCCATCTCCGTCGGCGGCTCCTCCCAGGACGCCTACCGGGTCGGCGGGCAGCAGGGCGACATCTTCGGCCTGTGGGGCGAGCCGCTGAAGGAGACGGCAGAGCAGATCGCCGCCGTCAACGCGGTCGCCGACGCCGCGGGGCGCCCGCACCCCCGTATCTGGGTGTCGTTCCGCCCGATCATCGCCGCCACCGACGAGCTGGCCTGGGAGAAGGCCCACCGCACGCTCGGCGTCCTCAAGGACCAGGCGAAGAACACCGAGTTGCTGCGGCACTACCGCACCACGGGTCGCCCGGCCAACGTCGGCTCCCAGCGGCTCCTCGACATCGCCGACCGCGGCGAGCTCCACGACCGCTGCCTGTGGACCGCCCCGGCGGTCGCCACCAACGCGGCCGGCGCCTCGACCGCACTGGTCGGCTCCCCGGAGACGGTCGCGAAGGCCCTGCTCGACTACGTCGACATCGGCTGCGACCTGCTGTCGATCCGCGGCTACGACCCGCTGAACGACGCCATCGACTACGCCCGTCACGTCCTGCCGCTGGTCCGGCAGGAACTCGCCCACCGCGCCGCCGGCGCCCACGCTGCCTGATGGAGAGCCCGTGTTGTTCCGACGTTCCCTGCGCACGTCCGCCGCCGTAGTCGCCCTGCTCCTGCCCTTCGCGACGGCATGCGGCGGCGACGCCCGGGCCGAGTCCCCCACCGTCACCCTCAACGTCGGTGCGACCGGCTGGAAGACCGAGGAGGCGGTGCTGAAGTACGCCCACCTCGACGACACCCCCTACCGCGTCAAGTGGAGCCTCTTCCAGGGCGGTGACCAGCAGCTCCAGGCCGTCCGCGCCGGAGCCCTCGACCTCGCGTCCTCCAGCGAGATCCCGCCGGTCTTCGCCGCCGCCGACGGCGACCCCAACTTCAAGGTCGTCGCCGTGCAGAAGGGCGCGACCCTGAACCAGGAGGTCGTCGTCCCAAGGGGTTCCAAGGTCACCGACATCGCCGGCCTGAAGGGCAAGAGGGTCGGCTACGTCCAGAACACCACCGCCCACTACTTCCTGTACGAGCTGCTGAAGCAGGCCGGCCTGAAGTGGTCCGACATCGACGCCAAGCCGCTTCTGCCCAACGACGGCCTGGCCGCTCTGAACGGCGGCGGCATCGACGCCTTCGCCTCCTACGGCACCTCGATCATCACCGCCCACCAGCAGGGCGCCACGACGGTCGGCTCCGGCAAGGACATCCTGTCCGGCAACTTCCTCTGGTCGGCGCGGGACAGCGTGCTGAAGAGCCCGGAGCAGAAGGCGGCCGCCGCCGACCTGATCGCCCGGATCACCAAGGCGTACGCCTACGTCCGCGACGGCCACCTGGACGGCTTCGCCCAGGTCACCGCGGACGCCACCCACCAGCCCCTCGCCCAGGCGAAGAAGGACCTCACGGACGCGCAGGCGCAACGCCCCACGCAGGCCCGCACGGTGGGCGACGACGCCGTCGCCTCACAGCAGAAGGTCGCCGACGCGTTCACCGAACTCGGAGCGCTGAAGCAGCACTTGGACGTGAAGTCGTTCTGGACCACCCAGCTCAACGCCGACCTCGAGAAGGCACTGTGACCCAGCGCATCGCCGACCTCGCAGCCGAGTACGACCGATCGGCCGCCTTCCCCGCCGAGTCCCTGCGCATCGCCCACGAGGCGGGACTGCTCACCGCCACCATCGGCGAGCAGTACGGCGGCCGGGGCGCGGGCGTCGAGGAGAGCGCGCGCATCCTGCACTCGCTGGGCCGGGCCGACCCGTCCGTCGCCCTGATCGCGGCGATGACGCTCACCAACCACGCCCGTCAGGCCGTACAGCCGCACTGGCCCGAGGAGCTGTACGCGCGCGTGGTGAAGGAGTCGTTCGCGCGTCCTGTGTTGCTCAACCACGCGCGTGTGGAGCCCGATCTGGGTTCCCCCGCGCGGGGCGGGCTGCCCGCGACCCGGGCCAGGCGGACCGCCGACGGGTGGGCGGTCAGCGGGACCAAGCGGTTCGTGACGGGGGCCGAGGGGCTCGACTGGTTCCTGGTGTGGGCGACCACCGACGAGGACGAACCGCGGGTGGGCACCTTCCTGGTGGCGGGGGACTCGCCCGGCATCGAGATCACCGGGCGCTGGGACCAGTTGGGCCTGCGGGCGAGCGGTAGTCACGACGTGACCTTCCGGGATGTCGAGGTGCCGTACGAGCACGTGATCGGGATCGGGCCGCACGGGCCCGCCGCCGAGCAGGACAACCGGGCGGGCGCCGCGCTCCATCTCCCGCTCGCCGCCCTCTACTTGGGTGTCGCCAGGGCCGCGCAGGCGTTCTTCCACACCTTCGCCCACGCGCGCGTGCCCGCCAACCTCGGTCATCCGGTGGCGCGTACGGAACGCTTCCGCCGTACGGCCGGGGAGATCGAGGTGCTGCTGGCGGCGGCCGAGCAGCTGGTGTTCGACGGTGCCGCGAAGCTGGACGCCGGTGACACCTCGTACACGCCCGAACAGGCCCTGGGAGCACGGGTGTTGGCGGACCGGCACGGGGTGCGGGCAGTCGAGGCGGCCGTACGGCTGCTGGGGAATCCGGGGTTGTCCCGGGGCAACCCGCTGGAGCGGCACTTCCGGGACATCCAGTGCGCGCCGGTGCACGCGCCCCAGGAGGACATCGCCCTGCTCGCGATCGGAACGAAGGCGTTGAACCCATGACAGCGGCACCGGAAACGACCGTGTCGGCGCGGTTCCTCGGGCTGCTCGCCCGTGATCTGCCGCCCGACCGGCTGAGCACCGACCCGGGCGTGCTCGCCACCCACGCCACCGATCGCTCAGGCACCCGACCCCGGGGCGAGCCGCTGGCCGTGGTGCACGCCCGGCGCACGGAGGACGTGACCGTCACGCTCCGGCACGCCCACGAGCTGCGGGTCCCGGTCGTGCCCCGGGGCGCGGGCACCGGGCTTTCGGGTGGGGCGACCGCCGACGAGGGTGCCCTCGTGCTGGATCTCTCCGGGATGAACCGCGTGCTCGAACTCTCGGCCGACGACCAGCTCGCCGTCGTCGAACCGGGCGTGATCACCGCCGAGTTGGACCGGGCGGCGGGCGTACACGGGCTGCGGTACGCGCCGGATCCGGCGAGTGCGGCGCTGTCCACGATCGGCGGGAACATCGCGACCAACGCGGGCGGCCTCAGGTGTGCGAAGTACGGGGTGACCCGGGACAGTGTGCTGGGTCTGGAGGCGGTGCTGGCCGACGGGACGGTGATCAGCACGGGCCGCCGTACGGTCAAGGGTGTCACCGGGTACGACCTCACCGCGCTCCTGACCGGCTCGGAGGGCACTCTCGCGGTGATCACCTCGGCGACGCTGCGGCTCAGGCCGGTCCCGGTGGCGACGGCCACCCTCGCCGCCTGGTTCCCTTCGTTCGAGGCGGCGGCCGAGGCCTCGTACGCCGTCGCCCGGGCCGGGGTCGAACCCGCGCTGGCCGAACTCGTCGACGGGCCCGTACTGCACGCCGTCGACCCGGCGCTGCGGGAGCGGGGAGCCGCGCTGCTGGTGGTGCAGTGCGACGGGGCGGGTGCGGCGGCCGAGACGGCGGCCGTGGCCCGGCTGCTCGCGCCGCTCGCCTCGGCGGTGGAGGTGACGGAGGACCCCGCCGAGGCAGAGGCGCTGCTGGCCGCCCGTCGGCTCGCGCTGCCCGCGCTGGAACGGCTGGGCCGTCCCCTGATCGAGGACATCGCGGTGCCGCGGTCCCGGCTCGCGGAGGCCGTGCGGGAGATCCGGGCGATCTCGGCCCGGCACGACGTGCCCGTGTTCACCATCGCTCATGCGGCGGACGGGAATCTGCACCCCATCATCGTGGTCGACCGGGCCCTGGACCGGTTGCCGGACGCCGCGTGGGAGGCGGCCGGCGAGATCTTCGCGCTGGCGCTCAGGCTCGGCGGGACGCTGACCGGCGAGCACGGAGTGGGGGTGCTCAAGCGGCAGTGGGTGGCCGAGGAACTCGGGCCCGCCACCCACTCCCTGCAGCGCCGCATCAAGGAGGTGTTCGACCCACGAGGCATCCTCAACCCCGGAAAGGCACTGTGAAACCCGGGTGGTGTCCTGCCCGGCATGACCGGCCGTGCGCGGGGTCATGCTGAACAGCAGACACCGAGCGGGGAAGGGGCTGACGACGCCTTGGCCGTGGAAGAGGACCGGGCCGCCGGGTTCAGCAGCTACGCGACGAGCTCCGTGGAGGAGGCGCACGACGCGATCGCGGCCCACTACTACGACCTGCGGCTCGAAGTCGCGGGCCAGGCCTCGCTGTTCGCCACCCGGCTCAGTGTCGTCGAGCTCGGCGCGCTCACCGTCGGCGACATCCGCTTCGGGACCGAGATGCGGATGAGCTTCGGCGAGCCGGGTGTGTACCACGTGGCCGTGCCCTTCGGCGGTTGCTTCAGCGTCCAGGAGGGGCGCGCGGACGTGGAGTTCGCCACCGAGCGGCGGGCGCTGGTCTTCGATCCCGAGCACGACATCCACATCGACACCTGGTCCGCCGACTGTCAGGCCCTCACGGTCAAGGTCGACAAGGCCGCCCTACTACGGCAGTTGGAGGTGTTGCTGGGCCGGGCGGTGCGTCGTCCGCCGCGGTTCGGACCGTACATGGACGTCTCCCGGGGGCCAGGCCTGAGTTGGGTGCGGCTCGCGATGTGGAACTTGCGGGAGCGGGACGTCCCGGACGGGATGCTGAGCCATCCGATGATCCGTGGTCGTCTTGAACAGGCCCTGCTGGAGGGGATGTTGCTGGCCACCGACCACACGTTCCGGGACACGTTGGCGGCGCCTCCGCCCGCGATGCGTCCGGCGTCGGTGAAGCGGGTCATGGACGCCGTGCAGGAGCTGCCCGCCGAGCCGTACGACGCGAACCGGCTCGCGGCCATCGCCCAGGTCAGTCTGCGCACCCTGCAGGAAGCTTTCCGCAGGTATGTCGGCATGTCGCCCATGGCCTACGTCCACGAGGTGCGGCTGCAACGCGTGCACCGGCAGCTGCGGGCGGCGGCGCCGGGCACGACGACCGTGACGGACGTGGCTCATGCGTGGGGGTTCGTCCATCTGGGCCGGTTCGCGCGGCGGTACCGGGAGCGCTTCGGGGAGTCGCCCTCGCAGACGCTGCGCGCCGTGTGAGCCCTCACGCCCGCCGATCCGCCGCGCTTTGCGGCCATGCGCCACGCAATCCGGAGCGACGGCCTGCCGGATCGGTCCTATGGTCGGGGCACGGCGATCGCAGACCGCACCGGGGATGAGCAGGGTCGGCGCCGCTCATCCCCGTTACCGATGCGAGAACCGGGGTGCGACAGCGGGAGCGTCCGCACCCCTCTGCGGGCCCGGCCGCTCCCCCTCCGTCGCATCTGGTGGCCGGGCCCCACCGTGTGTGATCAGCCCTGCGGCCGCGCCAGCAGTGTGCGCACGCCCTCGGAGGTGAGGGTCAGCGGATGCGTGGAGCTGGCGTCGATCGAGAGCGAGAGATCGCCGTCGGGCCACTGCGCGGCGAGTGCGCCCAGCGGGACGAGACGGTAGCGGGAGACGAACGGCAGAAGCTCGGCCATCTCCGTCTCCGAGGTGAACACGGGCACCACGGGAGCGCCGTCCTGCTGCTCCAGCACGGGCAGCGCCACGGTCGTGTCCTCGTCCCCGGCGTCGTCGGGGACCGGAATGAGCACGTCGCTGGTCGCGAGCGTGTTCAGCGCCGTCGCGTCGTCGGTGTTCTGCGTCAGCGCGTCCAGCGCCCGCTGGGCCGGTGTGGCGATGTTGTCGTTGGCGGGTGTGTCCATGGCAGATCCCCTGGTAGCGGCGGTCGTGCGGCCTCGTCCGCGGGCATGATCGCCCGGGGCGCGGTTCTGCTCGCGTACCCGAGCGTGCCGAGAGCATGCGTGCGGGACGTCAGGGAATCAGCGCGATGTGCTCCGAGGGCAGGCCGAGGGTGTCGCAGCCGACCCGCCGTACGAGGGGCTCGTACATGCCGGGCCCCACGTGGGTCCAGTACGTGGCCGCGTCCCGGAAATAGCGCTGCATGCGTTCACCGTCGCGGGCGTGCCGGGAGCCGGCCGTGCGGAAGAGGACCCCCTGGAGCACGTCCCAGGCCATGCGGCCGGCGTTCAGGAACGTCAGGGCGAGCAGGTTGTCCTCGACGAGCGTGAAGGGCGCCTCGCCGCTCACATTGCGACGGCATGCCTCCATCCAGTCCTGTGCGGTCTGCCTGAGGGCCGCCTCGGCCAGGTGGATCATGCCGAGGGCCTCGCCGAGGTGGCGCTGGTAGTCGTGCAGGTCGGCGCGGGTGCGGTCGGGCTCCAGGAGCAGGGGGCGGGCGGCGACGATCCGGGCGTACTCGTCGGCGGCGGCGTACGCGGTGCCGATCATGACGGCGGCCAGCTCGCCGTGGAAGAAGCTCGGTGAAGACGTACGAGGGGCCCGACGCCGAGCTCAGACTCCACCGCGAACGCGTGCTGCTCACGGGACTCAGGGGCCTGCTGCCCGTGCCGCCGGTGGTGGCGGCGGCGGACGGTGCCACCCTCACGCTCGGCTTCGTGGCCGGCACCCCGGGCCAGGAGCTCCTGGACTCGGGGCACGCGGTACAAGTCCTGGTGAGCTGCGGGGAGTTGCTGCGCCGGCTGCACGAAACCGACCCGAGCGTGCTCCGGGCGGGCGCCGACCAGTCGGGCAAGGTACTCGTGCACGGCGACTTCGGTCCCCACAACATGCTGCTGGACCCCTCCACCCGCGCGGTCACAGCAGTCGTCGACTGGGAGTTCGCCCACCTGGGAGATCCGGTGGAGGACCTGGCCTGGTGCGAGTGGATCGTGCGCACGCACCACCCCGCTCAGCGCCGGGCACTACGCCACTTCTTTCGGGCCTACGGCGGTGAGGTGCCGCCCTGGCCGGTGCGGAAGGCCGCCATGCTGGCCCGCTGCGAATCGCTCAGGCAGTTCTGTCACCGCTGGGAGCCGCACGGCTCGGGCGTGAGCCAGTGGCGGCGACGAGCGACCGCGACGGCCGGCTGGGAGGAGTGACCCGGCCCGACGGGCACTCGTCGAAGTAGGCCTTGGCGACAGCGCGTTGAGGTGGTACCTGGTGATCCGCCCGTCCTGGACGGTGGTGTGCAGGGCGAACGCGGTGTCGATGTCCCGGCCCGTCTTACCTCGTTCAGCGGGGCGGGCTGCTGTCCGAGCCGGGTGACCTGCTGCGCGAGTGGCTGCTGCTCGGCGCCTGGACTGGGCCGTCGGCCTCACCGCTCGGCCAGTGGCTGCTGTACCGGGCCGCCGACGCGCTCGTGCCGGCCGTGGTGTGGTGGTCGCTGCGTCTGCTGCCGGGTCTGCTCACCCGGACCACGGCACCGGTCATGGCCGCCGGCGCTGTCTGTGCGACCGTGCTCGGACTGCTGGCGAGCCAGGTCCTGCACATGGCGATCGACGACACCCCCGATGTGTGGGGTCCACTGCACGTGCTCGCCTTCCTCGCGGAGGCGTTCCCGCCGCCCTCACCTTCGGCGTCACGGCGGGACTGGCGGCCCTGACGGCACTTCGCCTGGCCGGAGACCGCGACACCGCCCGGTCCGGAAGCGACGAAGAGGCTGCTGCCACCGCGTGAGCCCTCCCGGTTGACGCGCAGCACCGCTCATGAGGGGGCTCGGCAGCGGCCTGCGGCCGCCCGCACAGTGATCGACGCCTCCGAAGGCCACGACCACAACACTCACCGCGGACTCGGAACGCCTCCGCAGGTCTTGACCCGGCTCCCCCCGGCGCGTACAACGTTCCTCGGCAGAAAACGTTTACTGGCACCGCATCGACGGACCGTCGCCCGCACCGAGCCGCGCGCCGACGCGGCCCTCAATGGAGAGGCCCCTCCCACGATGAGAACCGCAGAGGACCGGGAAGAGCCCACCGCGGAGAGAGCGGGCAGGCCAGGGGCACTGTCCCGTCGGGGCGTCCTCAAGGGCACGGCCGTCACCGTGGGGCTGGCCGCGGCAGGCGTCGGCGCCACGCAGCCGGCGCACGCGGCCGCCGAGGCGCCCGGCGCAAGCAACTCCGTCTGCGCGACAGCGCGCATGGGCGGCAACGCCATCACGATGTCGGTGGTGGACGGAGCCCTGCGCTGGTCCGTCCAGCACAAGGGCAGAACGGTGATCGACACGTCCGTCCTCGGCCTCGGACTGAGCGACGGGACCGTCCTCGGCAGCGATGTGACGGTGCAACAGGACGGGCAGGCGACCACCCGCACCACCTGGACCCCGGTGTACGGGCGCAACGCCACCGTCACCGACCACTACCAGGAGCAGCGCTGGGACCTGCGGGACACCGCCTCGGGGATCCGCTTCGGCGTACAGATCCGCGCCTACCGGACCGGTGTGGCGCTGCGCTACCTGCTGCTCGACGAGGGCACGGTCACCGTCTCCGACGAACTGACCACGTTCGCCTTCCCCGACGGCACCACCGTCTACAGCGCCCGCGACGAGAACGCCTACCTCCCGGTGGCCCCCGGCTCGATCCCGGTCACCGGTACCGCCACCACCGACAACGGCCCGCTGACCGACCTGCCGCTGACCGCCGACCTCACGGACGGACTCATCGCCTGCGTCTGCGAGTCCGCGCGGCTGGACTTCCCCCGGCTGATGCTCAGTTCGGTCGACGGCCGGCCGGGCACCCTGGCCGCGTTCCTGATGGAGCACACCGCCCGCGGCACCGGCCCGGTCGAGACGGCCAGCACGGTGACGACTCCGTTCGCCACACCGTGGCGCGCGACAGTAATCGGTTCCACCCACGCCGAACTGATCGACAACGCCGAGCTGGTGCTCAACCTGGCCCCGCCCAACGTCCTCGCCGACACCTCGTGGATCAAGCCGGGCAAGGTCTTCCGCTGCGAGCTCACCACCGCTGCCGGCCTCGCGGGCGTCGACTTCGCCGCGGCCCGGGGCCTGGAGTACGTCGAGTACGACGCCGGCTGGTACGGCCCCGAGTTCACGACCGTCGACGCGACCAAGCCGATCGCGGCGATCGACCTGCCGTCGGTCATCTCCTACGCCACGAGCAAGGGCGTCGGCGTCTTCCTCTACGTCAACCGGCTCGCACTGACCGACGCGGGCTCCCTCTTCGCCCTCTACAAGAGCTGGGGCGTCCAGGGCATCAAGCTCGGCTTCATCAACGACGGCACGCAGTCGATGACGAACCAGATCACCGACTGGGCGAAGGCGGCCGCCGAGCACCGGCTGCTGATCGACATGCACGACGACGTCCGGCCGTTCGGCTACGAGCGCACCTACCCCAACTGGATCAGCCTGGAGGGCGTCCGCGGCAACGAGCAGTTCCCGACCGCCACGCACAACGTGACGCTGCCCTTCGCCCGCAACATCGGCGGTCCGATCGACTACACCATCTGCTACGGCCAGTCCCGGGACAAGACGACCAACGCCCACCAGATGGCGATGGCCGCGGTGTACTACCAGCCGCTCAACTTCCTCTTCTGGTACGACAAGCCGTCCAAGTACGCCAACCCCGCGAACTGGCCGGGACTGCCCTGGTTCAACGCCGTCCCCACCACCTGGGACGAGAGCCGTACCCTGGCCGGGTCCATCGGCGAGTACGTGGCGGTCGTCCGCCGCAACGGGGACACCTGGTACCTGGGCGCCATGACCAACGAGACGTCCCGGACCCTGTCGCTCCCCCTGTCCTTCCTGGGCAGCGGAACCTACACGGCGACGGTCTACGGCGACGGCACCCCGGGTGCCAGCCCCTACCAGACCCCTGTCGTGGTCAGCACCCAGACCGTCACCTCGGAGTCAACACTGAACGTGGCCATGGCCCCGGCGGGCGGTCAGGCGGTCGTCCTGAAGCCGAGCTGACCGGGGTCAGCCGTCGACCGCCCGGTCCCCCCAGTCCGCTCAGTCGGCGAGGAGCCGGATCGTGCGGTCGACGTGTTCCTCGTGCAGATAGTGCCCGGAGTCCGACCAGTGCTCCACGCGGGACCCGGGCGCGTGCAGGGTGCCGCGCTCCCATACGGCCGCCTTCCGCGAGGTCCACACGGTCAACGCGGGCCGGGTGCGCAGCCGTAGGCACTCCTCGCTGTGCGGCCGGATGCCGACCGCGCCCGGATCGGTGTACATACCGGCGTACGCCTGGGCGATGACGTGGTCGGGCGTGCCCAGCATGGTGCGGACATGGGCCGTGCGCAGACCCGCCGGGGCGTCCGGGGCGAACGCTCCGGCCACGAACTCGGCGGCCTCCCGGGCCCCGCGTTCCCGGTACGCGGCGAGCCGGGCCGGGATCCCGTCCACCTCGGCGCCGTGCGCACCGTGCGCGGGATCCAGGGCGACCACGGAGCGGACAAGGGCGGGATGCCGTACGGCGAGCAGGTTGACCACCTGCCCGCCCATGGAGTGCCCTACGGCGGTCACCGGCCCGTCGACGAGGGCCGCGAGGTCGTCGGCCATCTCCACCGGGGTGTTGCCCTCGTCCGGCACCGGAGACCGGCCGTGCCCCCGCAGATCCGGTACGACGACACGGAACCGCCCCGCCAGCGCCTCCGCGTGCGGCGACCACTCCCTGCCGTCCCCGCCCCAGCCGTCCACCGGGACCGGGGCGTCGGCCGGTCCGAGGTCGGTGCGGAACAGCCGGATCCGGCCCATCAGGCGTTCCCCTCCCGGTAGGTGGCGTACGTGAAGTCCGCGTGCTCTCCTGCGCCGTCCAGGTACGGATAGTGCCAGTTGCGGGTGTCCCGGAGGGGGAGAAAACGCTTACTTTCCCTCTGGGTGGTACTTTCCCGATCGGCGGAGTCGCAAGACCGACCGGTGCAGTAACGTCGGAGCCGTGACTGACGAGGAACCAGGGCCGACCCACGCCCCGGGGGCGAAGAAGGCGAAGCGGAAGAGGAAGCCTGCCGACAGGCCCAGTACGATCCGTGACGTCGCCGCGAAGGCCGGTGTCTCCGTAGCAACCGTTTCCAGGGCGCTGGCCGGCAACTACCCGGTGTCCACGGAGACCAGGGAGCGGGTCATGGCCGCGGTCGAATCCCTCCACTACGTCGTGAACGTCCACGCCAAGGCACTCTCCGGACGGGTCGCCGGACCGATCGCCCTCGTGCTGAGCGACATCACCGGTCCGTCTCTCGCCCATGTCGCCGCGGGAGTGGAGGAGGAGGCCGGCAACCGGGGCCGCCTCAGTCTGGTCTGCTCCACCAAGGGCGACATCGGGCGGGAGGACGACCTCGTCCAGCTCATGCGGGAGCAGCACGCGGCGGCGGTCGTCCTCGTCGGCGGCACCGTGACGGACGACGCCTACAACCGTCGGATGGCCGGCTACGCCAAGGCACTGGACTCAGCGGGCTCCCGGCTGGTCCTGTGCGGCCGGCCGCCCCTGCCGAAGGGCGTGCCGGCCACGGTCGTGGACTACGACAACCGCGGCGGCGCCTTCCAGGCCACGGCACATCTGCTGACGGCCGGCCACCGGCGCGTCCTCTTCCTCGGTGGCGTCCCCGGCTTCAGCAGCGCGGAGGAGCGGCGTCTCGGTCACCAGGACGCCCTGCGGGCCCATGGCGCGCCGCACGCCGAGGAGTTGGACACCACCGGTGACTACACCCGGAAGTCGGGCTACCTCCGCACCCGGGAGGCGCTCCGCTCGGGAGTCGGGTTCACGGCGGTGTTCGCGGGGGCCGACATGGTCGCGCTGGGGGCGCTGGCCGCCCTGCGCGAGGCCGGTCTGAGCGTCCCGGGCGATGTCTCCGTGGTCGGCTTCGACGACGTCCCGTTCGCCGCCGACCTCACCCCGGCGCTCACCACGGTCCGCGTCCCGTTCGAGGAACTGGGCCGCACCGCCGTACGTCTCGCCCTGGAGCGCGAGGTCGGATTCGCGTCCGACAACCATGTCGTGCTGAGCACACAGCTGGTGATCCGGGATTCGGTGCGGCCGGTGGGCTGAGCGAGGGCGGGTCAGGGCCGTCATGTCGGACCGCGGGCGGCTCGTGACAGTACGGAGACGTCGGTTCGCCTTCGGCCGGGCCTACGTCGACTGCCGTCGCCGGTATCGGCCGTGGCCTGCCCCACCCGGACGGACTGGCCGCTCGGGGCGTGCCGCAGTCCTTCATCGGCCACACCCTGACCGCCGTGATGTCGTGCGGGTCGAGATCCGTCAACGGGCGCCCAGGACGCACAGGTCGACGGCCTCGCCCGTCTCGACCAGGCCGGAGAGACCGTGCAGGCGCGCAGCGCGTCGGCGGGGGGCACGCGCTGTCCGGTTCTGCTCGGACGGCCGCCGGCCTTGGACTCGCAAGCATCATCAAGGCCACACCCTGGTGCGTCGGCGGCGGCCGGGCCCGGAGCACCTCGCGCACTTCGGCAAGCGGTGAGCCGGACCGTGTGCGGTCAGTCCTCCGCGGGCACGACCCGGGTCACCTTGCCGTTGGGGTCCGCCTCCAGAAAGCCGGACTGGCTGTACTCGTTGCTCAGGTAGACGGCCATGCCGAGAGGGGTGTCGAAGATGTCGTTGGGCTGCCGCACCATCACGTAACGGGTGTCCACTTTGTCGACGTTGAGCTTCTTCCCCGCCTCTTCGAAGAGCGCGGGCAGCTTGTCCCAGTTGAAGCCGTCCAGGCCGAAGGGCTGGACGCCACCCGTCAGCTTGCCCTTGATGATGCCCTTCTCCACACCCTGTCCGACACGGTAGGTGTAGGTGTCGTACGCGGTGTCGCTGCCCTTGACCATCACCTCGGCCGACGCGTACTCGTCGTAGACGGTGAAGTCACCGAACCTGTCCCGGCCGGTCTCCTGCTCGATCGCCTCGATGGCGGTGCGCATACCGGCCGGGGTGAGCAGACTCGTGGTCTTCGTGTCCTTCGGCTTCTGGGCGGCCGGGGCCGCGGTCGCGGAACCGGTCGCCTCCGGAGCCGAGGTGGCCGACGAACCGCCGGCGCCCGCCGTGGCCCCCGACCCACCCGAGTCGCTCCCGAACGGCAACAGCCACCACATCAGGACCAGCGCACCGGCGAGCGAGGCCCCCGAGACACTCAGCAGGACGCTCAGTCCGGGGCGCCCCTTACGGACCGCGCGAACCGGCGAGGTCGTCGGCTGCCCAGCCGCGATGTGGACCGGCGGCGGCCCGAATCCGGCGGGGGCACCCGGGACGGGAGCGGTCGGCGAGGCGTGGGCCCCTGGGTGCGAAGGGGCCGTGGCGGCGGCGGACGGCGGTGGCAGCAGATAGGAGGTGGGCTGGTGCCACCCGGTCGCCGAACCTGGCTGCCCCGACTCGATCCCGGCCAGTCGGCGGTCCAGTTCGGCGGACGACGGCCGCGCCGCGGGGTCCCGTACGAGCACGCTCATCAGTACGTCGCCCAGGGCGCCGGCCCGCACGGGCGGCGGTACGTCCTCGTGGAGGACCGCGGCGAGGGTGGCCAGGGTGGTGCCCCGGCGCAGCGGGTGGTGACCCTCCACGGCGGTGTACAGCATCATCGCCAGCGACCAGAGGTCGGAGGCCGATCCGCCCTCGTGCCCGGAGATCCGCTCCGGCGCCATGAAGTCGGGCGTGCCGATGATGGAGCCGGTGGCGGTGAGGCTGGTCGCCTCGCGGATCGCGGCGATGCCGAAGTCGGTGAGGACGGGGCGGCCGTCGGTCCTCAGCAGGACGTTGGCGGGTTTGACGTCCCGGTGCTGGATGCCGGCGTCGTGCGCGGCCACCAGCGCGGCCAGCACTCCCCTGCCGATCCGGGCCGCCTCGGCGGGCGGCATCGATCCCTGGGCCAGCCGGTCGGCGAGCGAGCCGCCGCTGACCAACTCCATGACGATCCACGGGTAGGTGCCGTCGCCGCCGTCGACGATGTGGTGGATGGTGACGACGTTCGGATGGTCGATCCGGGCGAGGGCCCGTGCCTCACGCAGCACCCGCTCGCGCAGCATCCGCGCGCCGTCGGGGTCGTACTCGGCGAGGTCCCGGTCGGGCGGCCGGACCTCCTTGACCGCGACCATCCGGTGCAGCACGAGGTCCCTGGCCCGCCAGACCATGCCCATCCCGCCACCGCCGAGGCGGGCCTCCAACTCGAAGCGCCCGTCGACGACTCGTCTGCCGGGGCCTTCGTCTGCCTCACTCATGGGCGGGAGCTTAGTTGTCCCCACCGACAGCGTTCGCCCCGCCCGGCACGGGACGTCGTCACAGCTCGGGCAGTACGCGGTCGTCGCCGACGTGCCTCATGACCAGGGTGGGGGTCGGGCGCTGGACCCCGGTCAGAGCGGGACTAGGACGTGGTCGTGCCCTCGGCCGAGTTGGTGGAGGACTGCGCGGTGCCGTCCTCCTTCATGGCCTTGGCCTCGCTCTTGAGGATGCGCATCGACTTGCCCAGCCCGCGGGCGGCGTCGGGCAGCTTCTTCGAACCGAACAGCAGGAGGAACAGGATCACCACGACCAACAGGTGCCAGGGCTCCAGTCCGTTGCGAAGCATCCCGCACGTCCTTTCTCTACGCTCATTGTTGCCAGCTTGCGCAACTGTACAACCAACTGCCCTGACGCCACCTCAGTCGTCGGAGTCCTTCTTGTTCGTCGCCGCCGCATACGCCTGAGCCGGAGTCATCGCGACCCCGTTGAGCGCGACCGTCTTGTAGGGGCTGACCTTCGCGCAGGTCTTGGCCTCGTCGGCGGTCTGGGCGTGGGCGTTGGAGACCGCGGCCTTGGTGTCGGCGGGCGCCGGCGAGGACGAGCCGCCCGGATACGTGGTCCCGCTCGCCCAGTCGCTGCCGATCACCAGCGTCAGCCCCGTGCCGGTGCCCTGCTCCAGATGCGAGGCGGGCAGCCCGAGCGCCTTGGCGGCCGTCTGGGCCTCGCCCTTCTGACCGGTGCCGTAGGTGAGGGTGGTGGTCGTCGCGGGGCTCGGCGCGTTGGCCGTGGTCGTGGCGGAGCTGAAGCCCTGGCCGGTGAGCGCGGTCGCGATGTCGGAGGCGCGCCCGGTGATCTCGGTGCCGTTCTCGACGGTCACGGCGATCTCGGACGCGGGCACCGCGGAGGCCGTGGCCGTCGCGGAGGCCGCCGCGGCCTTCTTGCCGGAGCCGGTGGTCAGGGACTGGTCGTTCGCGATGCTGGAGAAGAGTGCCTTGGCGCCGGAGCCCACCACGACCCGGTTGGCGTTGGCCGGGTCCGGGGCGGTCTGCATGGTGGTGAAGGTCATCCGCTGGGTGGGGACCTTGTTCACGTCGGCCGCGAGCGCGATCAGCTTCTTGACGCTGCCGAGACCGTCGTCCACGGTCAGCGCCTTGGTGGCGGCGTCGGCGAGGTCGTAGACCGCGGTCGGGTCGGTGAGCGTGCCCGCGCTCTTGAACTTCCGGATCATCGCGCTGAGGAAGATGTGCTGGGAGACCGTACGGCCGAGGTCGCTGCCGTCCCCGAAGCCGTGCCGGGAACGGACGAACTCCAGGGCCGCCTCGCCCTTGAGGGTGTGGGTGCCCTTGGAGAGCTTCAGGTGCGAGTAGGTGTCGTACACGTTGCTGCTGACGCACACGGAGACACCGCCCACCGCGTCGGACATCTTCACCACGCCGGAGAAGTCGAGCTTCACGAAGTGGTCGATGGGGATGCCCGTGAGCTGGTGGATGGTGGCCACCTGGCAGGCGGGGCCGTACTGCAGGGCGCTGTTGATCTGGCCGTAGTAGCCGGGCGTGGACTGGCCGCTCTTACTGTCCTTGCAGGCCGGGACGTCCACCATGGTGTCGCGCGGGATGCTCATGACGGTGGCGTTGGAGCGGTCCGCGGATATGTGCACCACCATCTGCACGTCCGCGTTGCCGTTGCCGGTCTGCACCCCGGTCTGGGAGCAGCCGCCGCCCAGTTTGCAGTCCGCCGCGCTGGTCCGGCCGTCCGACCCCATGACCAGGATGTTGATCGGGGTACGGCCGAAGGCGTCGGCCTTCTCCGAACCGCCCTTGCCGTCCAGGGCCACGCTGTTGATGTTGCCGTTGAGGTGCTGGTAGAACCACCAGCCTGCGCCGGCCGTGCCCAGCAGCAGGAGCGCCAGACATATCCCGGCGATCTTCAGCACCCGCCTGCCGCGCCGCACGGGGCGCGCCCTGCGCCGCGACCGCTTCCCCCCGCGCGAGCGGGCCGCGGCACGGGCCGCTGCCCGGCCACCCGGCCGTGGTGCTCCCCCGGCCCCGTCCGTCCGTTGGCCCGGCACCTGGCCGGTGCGGCTTCGTGTGGCCTGACCGCCCGGGCCGTCCCACCGGTCGCTCATCTACCACTCCCACGAAAGGGTCGGGCCCGTCAGGCCGGGCCGAGGGGTGGACGGCCGGGCGTGCGCGGCGGTGTACAGGCAGGCCAAGCGGGAACTTCGCCTAGGTTGCGTAGTTGCGCAATCTAACAAACCCCTGGACCGGCCAGCACAATGCCCGCCGCTTTTCACAGGTGAGGCATCTCATGGAAACCTGCGGCAACCTGATCGGGGCGAATCAGCCTCCGCTCCCGCCTCCGGCTCCGCTCAGCCGCCGCCTTACCCTCCGCCCACTGCCCGCCCCGCCTCGGCCCAGTTCGGGCGCAGGCGGTCGAGACAGGACCGGGCCTGGCTGACCGGCGCGGCCCCCCGGGCGAAGGCGAGCATGTTGCCCCCGCCCATGTTGTAGCCGAGGGCCAGCAGTTCATCCTTGGTGCAGGGGGCGGTCCGGTCGGCAGGCAGTTCGGCCGCCAGGTCGTGCAGGTACCAGGCTTCGGCCTCGATGGCGAGGTCCCGGTCGTCGGGCAGTTCCTCCCAGCTCCGGTCAGCGAAATCCCGGCCCTTCTTCACCTCGTCGAAGGTGGTGCGGTGCATGTTGGCGATGCCGAAGGCCGCGTCCGGCTTGTACTTCTGCCAGGCCCGTTCCAGGGACGGGACGTGCGGCTTGCAGGACTCGTTGTAGAGGATCGCCATCAGCAACCGGGCGCTGACACCGGTCTGTCGGGCGCGGCTGCGGACCTGGGAGGCGTAGTCGGCGGGGTCGTACGACGAAGGGGTCGTCGCGGAAGGCGCTGTGGAAGGCGTTGCGGAGGCGGGACGCGTGGCTGGGGAACCCTCTCTCGGAGGCGTCGAGTCGCCCCGCGAGGTGTTCGCCGCGCGCACGATCACGTACAACGCCAGGGCGAGTACCAGCACGGGGAGCCGGCGCCGACGCGCCCGGGAATCGAACATGCCCACCCCCTCTCCGGCCTGGCTCCCTCTACCGAAGGTGCGCTAAGAGCGGCGTGAGGCGGTGCTGTGCACGGCCGGGACGGTCCGGGCCGTCAGCTGACCGACCATGACGCGGACCACCGTCACGATGTCGGGGTCGTCGACGTAGTAGATCTGGCGTCGGCCCTCGCGGCGGGCCCGGACCAGCCCGGCGAGCTTCAGTTTCGCCAGGTGCTGGCTGACCGCGGGCAGCGCGCCGCCCACGCGGTCGGCGAGATGGGTGACGTCGCTCTCGCCCTGGGACAACGCCCACATGATGTGCAGCCGGGCGGAGGAGGCGAGCAGTCCGAACGCGGCGGCCGCCTCGGTGAGCACCTCGGCGGACGGATCCTCCAAGCCACCGGCGAGTGTCACCACGGTCCCCTCCCGTTCCGCCCGGTCACCGTCAACGCACGCGTGCTGTCTCAGTGTAGGGGCGGTGGGGATACGCCGACGAGCGCGCCGGCAGTTCACGCCAGTTCATCGCTTGCGCAATGTAATAAGCGTGTGAAAGAACATCGACGACTTGTCATCAGTCATCGTCGGACCTCTTTCCTCCCCTGATCAATCCCTAGGCTTGCGCAATCAGGCAACCCAAGGCATCGGTGTCCGGCGCACTCCGCCCGGCTCCGGCCCGACTGGAGGACAACGACGTGGGCATCATCGGCTGGATCATCCTCGGCCTGCTCGCCGGAGCCATCGCCAAGATCCTGCTGCCGGGCCGGGACCCGGGCGGCCTGATCGGCACCACTCTGATCGGGGTCGCGGGAGCGTTCGTCGGCGGCTGGCTCTCCGCGCACTTCCTCGACCGGCCGGTGGAGAGTCACTTCTTCGACCTCTACACCTGGGGCGCGGCGATCGGCGGGTCGCTGGTCCTGCTGATCGGCTATCGCCTGCTGTTCGCCAACTCGCGCAACTGACCGAGGTCGGCCCGCTTTCCGTCCCCGGGTCGGCCCAGAAGCCTGTCTGCCGGCCCGGGGGCTCCCTCGCCTGGTTGGCCGCAAAGCGATGGCCAAAGCTGTGGAGTGTGCGCCGTTTGAGGGGGCACCCGTGCGTCACCAACTACGGATGGGGTGACACCGCATGGAGATCTCAGGCGTCATCAGCGCGATTGTCATCGGCATCGTGATCGGTGTCCTCGGCCGGCTCGTGGTCCCCGGGCGCCAGCGCATCGGCATGCTGTGGACGATCCTGATCGGCATCGTCGCCGCCTTCATCGGCACGGGCATCGCGGCTGGTCTCGATGTCGCCGACACCGACGGCGTCGACTGGGTGGAGTGGCTGATCCAGATCGCCGTCGCCGCGCTCGGAGTGGCCGCACTCAGCAAGGTGAAGGTGCGTCACTGACGAGCACCGCGGCCGACGGGCCTCGGGTGGACTCGGAGTCGCGGGCTCGGTCTTCGCCCATCGGTGGGGTCCGGTGGGCGAAGACCAGCGCCCCGGCCGTACGGAGCTTTACGGCGTCCGGCGGCCATCTCGCCCGCCCGGCTCACCCGTCGTACGCGGCCCCGCCCCTGAGCCGGCGCCGCTCCCGGAGCAGCACGGCGAGCGGCACCCGGATGCCGTACCCCACCGCGCGCCGCGTGACGGAGGTTCCCGTGCTCTCGACGCGGGACAACTGGTGCTCGGCCAGGTCCAACAGGGCACGCTGAAGCGGCCGGAAGCCCGGCGCGGTGACGTCCACGAGGGCTCGCGACTCGGTCAGGGACTTCCTGGTCCTACGGCAGGTCAGCGCGACCAACTCCCGTACGCCCGGGGTGTCCTGGCCTTGTTCGAGGTCGGAGCGGCCGACGCCGAACCGGTCCAGGTCCTCCCGCGGAAGGTAGAGGCGTCCTTCGTTCAGGTCGTCGGTCAGATCGGTCAGGAAGTCCAGGCGCTGCAGACCTTCGGCGAACGACCGGCAACGGGACCGGAAGACCTCGTCGCCGCCGCCCTCGTACTGCAGGTCCTCGATCAGCATCAGGGCCGGCAGGGCGAGGTTGTCGACGTAGTGCTGGAAGTCGGCCTCGGTGGCGTGGCCGGTGAAGTGCAGTTCCTCGGTGGTGGCCTTGAGGTAGGTGTGCACCCAGTGGTGGGGCAGCCTCCGTGCCGCCACGGTGTGCAGGAAGGCCCGCAGGACCGGGTCCTCCGCCTCTCCTGACTCCAGCCCCGAGGTGACCCGCTCGGCCCAGTCGCGCCAGCGCGGCAGCCGTTCCTCCAGCGGTCCCTGGTCGGCGAGGTCGTCGGTGCGGGCGAGGAAGGCGTAGGCGGCGACCACATGCGGGTGCAACTCCGGGGCCACCAGCAGGCGTACGGCCGCGTAGTGGGCGAGGATCCTGCGGGCGAAGACCCGGGCGGCGGTCGAGTAGTCGGCCCGTAAGGAGCGGTCCTGCACACCGGCGGCCGCCAGCCTGCGATCCCAACTCGGCACGTCGTCACACCCTTTCGTGTCCGGCCCGGCCTGCTCGACCGCCACGGGCCCGGTCGAGTACGGCATCGAAAGGGGCGGTCCCAGTGACCTTAGCCTTTGGCTGGAGGGCTCTCCCCTCCCCTCCTCGACCGGCCGGTGCGCTACGTCGCGAGCAGGCCGCGTCCCAGCCAGTCGGAGGAGTCGCGGACGCCGGGCAGGGCGAAGAAGTAGCCGCCGCCGGTCGGGGAGATGTAGTCCACGAGGGGTTCGTCGATCAGGCGGGTCTGGGTGGCCTCGAACTGGCGCCGTACGTCCTGCTGGTAGCAGCAGAAGACCAGGCCCATGTCGAGGTTGCCGACGTCGTCGATCCCCCGGTCGTAGTTGTAACCCCGGCGCAGGATGCGGGAGTTGTCAGTGGTCGGGGTGCGCGGGTTGGCGAGGCGGATGTGGGCGTCGAGCGGGATCGCCGTGCCGTGCGGGTCCTTGGCGTAGTGCGGGATGTCGGTCTCCTTGGAACCGTCGAGCGGGGCGCCGGTGTCCTTGCGGCGGCCGAACATCAGCTCCTGTTCGGACAGCGAGACACGGTCCCAGAACTCGACGAGCATGCGGATGACACGGATGACCTGGTAGCTGCCGCCGTGCGCCCAGGCCGGCTCGTCCTGTCCGTCGCCCACCCACACCAGCCGGTTCATCTCCCGGGCCGACGCCACGTCGGGGTTGACGATGCCGTCCTTGAAGCCGAGGAGGTTGCGCTGGGCGCCGCTGGGGCGCGGGCCGTTCTGGAAGCCGTCGACGCGCCACTTGATCTGCATCGCACCGCGGGTGTGCTTGGCGATGTCGCGCAGTGCGTGCAGCACGGTGTCCTGGCGGGCGGCGCAGAGTTGCAGGGACAGGTCGCCGTGGCACTCGGCCGGCTTCAGGTTGTCGTTGGGGAAGGTGCGCATGGGGGTGAGCCGGCGCGGTTTCGCCTTCGTGAGCCCGTAGCGGTCGTCGAACAGCGAGGCGCCGACGCCCACGGTGACGGTGAGCGCGTCGGCGGGGACGTCCGGGCCGAGGATGCCGTTGTCCGAGGGCGGGGCGCCGACTCCGAGGTCGGTGGGGGTGCCGCCGGAGGTGAGGAAGCGGGCCCGATCGGTGATGGTCCGCAGCAGCTCGGCGAGTTGGGCTCGGTCGTCCGCGATGACGGAGAAGGAGACGAAGGTGGCCGCGGCCGGTGCCGTGGTGACAATGCCCGCCTGGTGGGTGCCGTGGAAGGGGACCTTCGCGGGGCCGGTGGCGTCCGAGGCCTGCGCCTGGGCCGTGCCGGTGCTCTCGCTCAGTGCGAAGGCGCCGCCGGCCATGGCCGTTCCGGCGGCACCGGCGCCGAGGGCCGTCCGCATGAAGGAACGGCGTCCGGCACCCGCGGGGCAGCCTGATGCTTCGGTGGACGGCATGGGGTGGTTCCCTTCGGGGCGTTCGTGGTCTTCGGTCTTCACGCGGACTTCCTGATCTCCAGCAGGTCCGGCACCGGCGCGAGGTCCTCCAGGAGCTGTCCGGTGGCCCCGTTCAGCCGGGCCCGTGCGGTCGCGTCCAGACGGTCGACCGGGGTCCACCGGTCGCCGTGGTGGGCCGCGTCGAGCAGCTTCTGCAGCCGGGCGATGTCCGCGTCGACGGTAGGCAGCAGGTGCGGGGCGCGACTGGTCAGCAACGGCCGCAGGACGGTGAGGAGTTCGCGGGTGCCGGTGAGGTTGGCGTCGGCGGTGGCGAGGCCCGTGCCGCTGCCCTGGTCGGTGTCGCCGGTCAGCTCGAACTGGAGGGTGTTCTCCAGGATCTCGTGGGTGCGCAGCGGCAGGTCGCCCGGATCGAAGTCCTGCGTGGGGAACGCCTTGCGCAACCCGGCCGCGTCGGCGGCGAGTTGCCGGGCGGGGCCGGACAGGTCCTTCGCGGACTGGCCGTGCCACAGCCCGTACTCGATCCGGTGGAAGCCGGTGAAGTCCTTGTCGTGCACGCCGTCGGGGAGCCCGTCGGGCCTGCCGTTGATCTTCTGGTCGTAGTCCTGGAAGGTGCCGTAAGCGGCGCCCAGGGAGGCGTAGGTGCGGTGCGCGGTCAGCCAGTCCGTGCGGGCGGCGCCCAGGTGGCGGGCCGTGATGTCGGCGCTGAGCCGGTGGGTCTGGGTGACGAGCGTGGCCAGGCCGCGGTCGACGTATGCCCGGTACGACGCGAGCGGCGCGGCGAGGTCGTGGGCGGAGACCGGCACGACGGCCGTGGTCCCCCCGCTGCCGCTGACCCGGACCGCGCGGGAGGTGACCGCTTTGCCGCTGCTGGGCACACAGCGCCAGGCGTACATACCGCCGGCGACGGTCGCCACCAGGGCCCGTGTGGTGCCGGGGGCGAGGCCCTCGACCTCGCCGTAGACCGCGTCGGTGGCCGGGTCGACGAGGTACACCTCGGCGGTCTTGTCACCGGTGTTGTGCATCTGGAAGGTCTGCCGCCCCGGCTTCGGCGCGGTGAAGCCGTTGCCGCAGTCGGTCTCCGAGACGGCCACGGTCTGGGCAGCGGCGGCCGGGGAGTCACCGAGGGCGACGGCCAGTCCCGCCAGGACAGCGGGCCCGGCGACCACCGCGACGGGTACCACCCACGTGGGCCGGCGGCGGCCGGGCACGGGCGCACCGGGCTTCGTCTGCGGCTGCGGCGCGGGGTCGGCCACGCGCGGCCGGGCACCGCGCAGGAACAGTGTCATCACCACGGCGAGATAGCCGACGTAGGCGACCACCTGCAGCCAGGTCATCGTCGGCGTCAGGTTCAACACGCCCTGCGCCAGGGTGGCGTACCAGGACCCGGCGTCGATGCTGCCGCCGAGATCGACGGCGTACGAGGTCCCGCCGGGAAGCACCCCTCCCTCCTGCAGGTCACGCAGCCCGTACCCGAGCACTCCGGCCGCGATCAGGATGAGGACGGCGCCGGTGGCGGTGAAGAACTTCGTCAGGTTGATGTGCAGGACGCGGCGGTACAGGCCCCAGCACAGCCCGGCGGCGAGGACCAGTCCGACACCGGCACCCGCCAGCGGGCCCGCGGACTCGCCGGCCGCCCGGGCCGTGGTCCACAGGAACAGCGCGGTCTCCAGGCCCTCGCGGCCCACCGCCAGGAACGACGTGACGATCAGCATGCCCGCGCCCATGCCCAGCGCGCCGGTGACCTTCTCCCGGATCTCACCGGAGAAGGTGCGCGCCGAGCGTCGCATCCAGAAGACCATCGCGGTGACGAACCCCACGGCCACCACGCTCAGCGCACCGCCGAACGCCTCCTGAGCGGTCGCGGACAGGGACGCTGCGGTGAAGGTCAGCACCGCGCCGAAACTCAGCGCGAGCGAGATCGCGGCCAGCACACCCGTCCACACCTGCGGAAGCCTGGACCTGGCGCCGGCCCGCACCAGCGTGGCAACGAGAACGGAGACGATGAGCCCGGCCTCAAGACCCTCCCTGAGCCCGATCAGGAAGCTCGGAAACGCGTCATCCCACATGAGCTGCGGCCCTCCGGCCCGTCGTCGTCAGGCCGCTGCCGCAGGTTAGCGAAGGCACGCCTTACTTACGCCGACCATCATGAGCGCACGTCTGCAGGTATCCGGTCATGGATCAGCAGTTATCCGGTCATGGCGACGCAATAGTGCGGTAAAGATCGCTACGGCCCGACGGGGTTCGCCCCATGGACACAACTCCACTAGTCATGGTGGCCGCGCGGATACCTGACCCTCGAACTATGGTGCCCCACCACATGTGCCCTTGACCTGCGCGTTCCTACCGTGTGCGAACACGTACCCGTCCCCATCGCACACGAGGAAGTGGCGCACATGGCCTCCGCAGCATCCGCTCCCCCGACGCCGAGCAACCTCAAGCGCATCGTCGCCGCCAGCCTCATCGGCACCACGATCGAGTGGTACGACTTCTTCCTGTACGGCTCCGCGGCCGCCCTGGTCTTCAACAAGCTGTTCTTCCCCGACTCCGACCCGCTCGTAGGCACCCTGCTGTCCTTCCTGACGTACGCCGTCGGATTCGCCGCCCGTCCGCTCGGTGCCCTGGTCTTCGGGCACTACGGCGACCGGCTGGGACGCAAGAAGCTGCTGGTGCTGAGCCTGCTGCTGATGGGCGGGGCGACGTTCGCGATCGGGCTGCTGCCCACCCACGCGACCGTCGGCACCGCCGCTCCCGTGCTGCTGACCGTGCTCCGCCTCGTCCAGGGCTTCGCGCTGGGCGGCGAGTGGGGCGGGGCCGTCCTGCTGGTGTCCGAGCACGGGGACGCCCGGCGGCGCGGGTTCTGGGCCTCGTGGCCGCAGACCGGCGCACCGGCCGGGCAGCTGCTCGCCACGGGTGTGCTGTCGCTGCTGACCGCCGTGCTGTCGGACGCCGCGTTCGGCAGCTGGGGCTGGCGGATTCCCTTCCTGCTCTCCGGTGTCCTGGTGATCGTCGGTCTGTGGATCCGGCTGTCCGTCGACGAATCACCCGTGTTCAAGCAGGCGTTGGCCCAGGCGGAGGCCCGTAAGTCGGCTCGGGACGGACAGGCCGAGAAGCTGCCGATCGTCTCCGTGCTGCGGCACCACTGGCGGGACGTGCTGGTCGCGATGGGCGCGCGCATGGCGGAGAACATCAGCTACTACGTCATCACCGCGTTCATCCTCGTCTACGCCACCACGTCGGCCGGTGTCTCCAAGCAGACCGCCCTCAACTCGGTGCTGATCGCCTCGGCCGTGCACTTCGCGGTGATCCCGGCCTGGGGCGCGCTGTCGGACCGTGTGGGTCGCCGCCCCGTGTACCTGCTCGGCGCGGTCGGCGTGGGTCTGTGGATGTTCCCGTTCTTCTCGCTCATCGACACCGGCGGCTTCGGCAACCTGGTCCTCGCGGTGACCGTGGGGCTCGTCCTGCACGGCGCCATGTACGCGCCCCAGGCGGCCTTCTTCTCCGAGATGTTCGCGACCCGGATGCGGTACTCCGGTGCCTCCATCGGCGCCCAGTTCGCCTCCGTCGCGGCCGGCGCCCCCGCCCCGCTCATCGCCACCGCGCTCCTCGCCGACTACGACAGCTCCACCCCGATCGCCCTCTACGTCATCGCCGCGGCCGTCCTGACGGTCGTCGCCGTCGGTGTCGCCAAGGAGACCCGGCACCGGGATCTGGCCGACGTCGAGCCGGCCCCCGAGACGGAGCCGGAGGCGCCCAAGGCCTCCGCCGCGGATGCCCGTACGACCTGAACTCCCTGAGCCCAGCCGGCCGACCCCCGTGCGCACCCGCGTACGGGGGTCAGTGCCGCTCCGGCGCCGACAACCGGTGCAGCCGCAGCGCGAGTTGGATCTCCAGGGCGCGGGCGGGGCTCTGCCAGTCCTCGCCGAGCAGCCGGCCCACCCGCTCCAGACGCTGGGCGACGGTGTTCACATGGACGTGCAGGTCGTCCTTGGTGCGGGCCGGGCTCATGCCGCACGCGAAGTAGGCGTCGAGGGTGCGCAGGAGGTCGGTGCCACGCCGGTCGTCGTAGGAGACGACCTTGCCGATGGTCCGGTCGACGAACCCCGCGATGTCCCGGTCACCGGCCAGGAGCAGCCCGAGGAAGCCGAAGTCCTCCGCCGCCGCACCGTCCCCCGAGCGGCCGAGCAGGCGCAGCGCGTCGAGACAGCGGCGGCCCTCCTCGTAGGCGGCGGACACCGCGTCCGGCTGGACGGCGAGGTCACGGACCGGGGCCGAGGCGCCGACGGTGACCGCCTCGTGGACGGCCGTCCCGAGGTGTCCGGCGGTGCGGCGGGCCAGTTCGGTGGCGGTGTCCCCGGCGGTGAGCGGCAGCAACAGGACCGTGCCGCCGTCGCGGGCGGCGGCCAGACCGTGCCGGGTGGCGGCGAGGTGGGAGGCCGCGGACCACAGGCGTCGGCGGGCGGCCGCTTCCTGGTCCGCGTCGGCCGCGGGCCCGTCCAGACGAGCGGCCAGCACGACGTGGGTGGCGTCGAGGTCGGCGTCCAGGCGGGAGGCCCGGTCGCGCAGCAGGCGCGGATCGCGGTCCCGCGCGTCGAGCAGGTCGTCCAACAGCTCACCGCGCACCCGTTGTTCGGCCTCGGCGGCGGAGCGTCTGGCCAGCAGGAGCAGCGAGGTGACCATCGCGGCGCGCTCCAGCGTGCGCTGGTCGACGGGGTCGAGTCCGGGACGGCCCCGCAGCACGAGCGCGCCGAGGAGTTCGCCGCCGGCGGCCACGGCGGCGATCCAGTCGTCCTTGTGCCGTACGGCGTGGCCTTCGGCCCGGGAGCTCTCCAGTGCCTCGGCCGCTGCCGTCTCGGTGAACTCGACCGTGCCGTCCAGGATCTCGGCGACGGCCGCCGCCACGTCGTGCACCCCACCGCCGCGCAGGACCAGTTCGGCGAGCCGGTCGTGGACGTCGGAGGCACGCTCGATGACGGCGCTGTGGTCCTGGATGATCTGGTTGGCCCGCTCCAGTTCGGTGAGGGCCGAACGGGTCTCGGTGAGCAGGTTGGCGGTGTCGATGGCGGCCGCGGCCAACGCGGCGAAGGAGCCGAGCAGGGCGATCTGCTCCCGCTCGAAGACCCGGGCGCGCCGGTCCGCCGCGAACAGGACCCCGATGACGTGATGCCCCAGCGTGAGCGGCACGCCGAGGATCGCGACCAGGCCTTCGTCATGGACCCCCGCGTCGATGGTGCGGGTGTGCTGGAAACGCTCGTCCTTGAAGTAGTCGTCGGTGACATAGGGGCGCGCGGTCTGGGCGACCAGTCCCCCCAGGCCCTCGCCCATCCCGAGCCGCAACTGCTGGAAGCGGGCGGCGACCGAGCCCTCGGTGACCCGCATGTAGGTGTCGCCGCGCGCCGGGTCGTGGAGGCTGAGGTACGCGACGTCGGTGCCGAGCAGGGACCGAGCGCGCTGCACGATGGCCCGGAGCACCGCGTCCAGGTCTCTGAGCCCGGCCAGGTCGTGGGCGGTCTCGAAGAGGGCGGACAGCTCGGCCTCCCGGCGGCGGCGCCCCTCCAGTTCGGAGCGCACGCTCAGGGCGATCGCCCTGGCCTCCTCCAGCGCGGCGATCCGCTCGGCCGGCCTTCCCTCGGCCCGGGCGAGGAGCACCGGCTGCTCGTAGGCGTCGATGGACGCGCCCCTGGCCAGCAGCGCGAGGAAGGGGGCCTCGGCGCTGCCGACGGAGAGCTCGGCGGGCTGCACGTGATCGCTGGACATGCCCACAGGATTACTCATCGCACGGTGACCCCGTCAGCCCTGTGGACAACCTCGGTCCGTGGCACTCCGGCCTGGTGCCCTTCAGTGTGCGGTCCAGCCGCCGTCGAGGACGAGGGACGTGCCGGTCACGAACGACGCCTGCGGGCTGCACAGGTAGGCCACGGCCTCGGCGACCTCCTCGGGCTCGATGAGCCGCTTGAGCGCGCTGTCCTGCAGCAGCACCTCGGAGATGACGCGCTCCTCGGGGATGCCGTGGGCCCGGGCCTGGTCGGTGATCTGGCGCTCGACCAGTGGGGTGCGCACATAGGCGGGGTTCACACAGTTCGAGGTCACCCCGTGGGGGGCGCCTTCGAGGGCGGCCGTCTTGGACAGCCCCTCCAGGCCGTGTTTGGCGGCCACATAGGCCACCTTGTAGGCCGAGGCGCGCAGTCCGTGGACCGAGGACACGTTGACGATCCGTCCCCACCCCTGTCCGTACATGTGCGGCAGGGCGCCACGGATCAGCCGGAACGGCGCCTCCAGCATCACGGTGAGCACCGTGTGGAACACCTCGGGCGGGAACTCCTCGATGGGGCGCACCAGTTGGAGGCCGGCGTTGTTGACCAGGACGTCGGTGCCCGCGGCGGCGTGCTCGGCGGCGTCCAGGTCGGTGAGGTCGAGGACGTGCGGCTCGACGGTGCCCGCGAGGCCCGCCGCCGACTCGGCGAGCGCTTCGAGACCGGCGGCGTCCCGGTCGACCGCTCTCACCTTGGCCCCGGCGGCCGCCAGCCGCAGCGCACAGGCGCGGCCGATGCCGCCTGCGGCGCCGGTGACGAGGGCGGTGCGGCCGCCGAGGTCGAGCAGGGGAGCGTGGGGGCCCGGGAGGGCGCTGCTGCCGGTCATGCTCCGACCCTAGGCAGCGCTCAGCCCTGACCACATATGGTCACACCCCATACTTCACTCGAAACTCGTGGGGTCGAACCATGTGGGTCCGTCTATCAGTGCCTGCTTGATCCGCAGCATCCCGAACTCGTTCAGCTCGGGCAGGGCGTCCACCGCGAACCACCCCACCTCAAGGGACTCGTCGTCGTTCACCCGCGCCTCGCCGCCGACGGCCCGGCAGCGGAACGAGATGTCCATGTACTGGCAGATGTCGCCGTTGGGGTAGGTCACGGGCTCGAGCGCCTGGACAATGACGACCCGCTCGACGACACAGTGCACGCCCGTCTCCTCCTCGACCTCGCGCACGGCACAGGCCGCGGGCTGCTCCCCCGGCTCCGGGATGCCGCCGAGCAGCGACCACTTGCCCGTGTCCGAACGGCGGTTGAGCAGCACTCTGTTCTCGTCGTCGAAGACGATGGCGCTGACGCCGGGGAGCCAGAGGAGGTCGTGACCGATGGAAGCCCGCAGGGTGCGGATGAAGTCAGGAGTAGCCATGCCCCGACCCTAACGGCCGCCCTCATGGCTCCAGTGATCTTTTCGGTACGTACGACCGACGTACGCCTACGCGCCTTCGGCCCGACGCCTGCGCACTCCCGAGCCGATCGCCCAGCCGAGCCCGCCGGCCGCGATCAGCACCAGGGCCGTCTCGGGCAGGATGCCGAGCCGGGTGGCCGGGGTCTCCGTCGAGCGCAGCGGCACCTTCTGCACCAGCGAGGCCGGCACGAACATGCCGGTCTTCTGGGTGATCCTCCCGTCCGGCATGATGATCGCGCTGACCCCGCTGGTCACCGGCACGGTGACGGTCCGGCTGTGCTCCACCGCGCGGACGCGGGACATGGCGAGCTGCTGGTAGGTCATCTCGCTGCGGTCGAAGGTCGCGTTGTTGCTGGGCACCGAGATCAACTGCGCGCCGTCGGTGACCTCGGAGCGCACGGCCCAGTCGAAGGCGGCCTCGTAGCAGGTGACCAGGCCGACCTTGGCGTTGGCCATCTGGAAGACGCCCGGCTTGGTGCCCCGGCTGAAGTCCTGGTGGACCATGGAGGTCCAGTTCTTGTTGATCGCGCCGACGAGCCCCCGCAGCGGGAGGTACTCGCCGAACGGCTGGATCTGCCGCTTGTCGTAGGTGTCGGTGGGCCCCTTCACCGGGTCCCACAGGATCTGCTCGTTGTAGAGCTTTCCGCCCCGCTCGACGACGCCGCCGACCGAGATGGGCGCGTCGATCGCCTTGGCCGCCCGGTCGATGACGGCGGCCGCGTCAGCGTTGGCGAACGGGTCGACGTCGGAGGAGTTCTCGGGCCACAACACGATGTCGGGCTTCTCGACCTTGCCGGCCTTGACCTCGGCGGCCAGCCGCTCGGTCTCGCGCGCGTGGTAGTCCAGCACGGCCCGCCGCTGGGCGTTGAACTCCAGGCCCGCGCGGGGCACGTTGCCCTGGATGGCCGCTACGGTCACGGTGCCGTCCTCGGCCTTGTCGCTGACCAGCGTCCGGGCGGCGAGCGCCCCGGTCACCGGCACGGTCACGCTCAGCAGGGCCACGGCGGCGGCCGGACGCCGTACGGCACCGGTCCCCCGCCGTTCCACGACCAGCCGCACGATGTCGTACAGGCCGAAGCCGCACAGGACGACGGCGAAGCCCAGCACAGGCGTGCCGCCCACCGCGGCGAGCGGCAGGAAGACGCCGTCCGCCTGGCCGAACGCGATCTTGCCCCAGGGGAAACCGTTGAACGGCGCACGCGCGCGTGCCGCCTCTCCGGCGATCCACACCGCGGCGGCCCACACCGGCGAGCCGGGCAGCTTCGAGACGGCGGCGACGCCCACGCCGACCAGTGCGATGAAGATCGCCTCGATCGCCACCAGGGCGATCCACGGGACGGGTCCGACCTCGACGCCGGTCCACACCAGGAGCGGCAGCAGGAAGCCCAGGCCGAAGAGATAGCCGAGACCGAAGGCCGCCTTCCAGCCGCGGCCCCGCAGCACCCAGCCGAAGACGGCGAAGGCGGGCAGGGCCAGCCACCACAGGGTGCGCGGCGGGAAACTGACGTAGAGCAGCACTCCGGAGAGCGCCGCGGCGGCGGCCGGGACGAGACGGCGGAGCCGGGCGGCCCAGCGGGAGGCGGGCGCGGACTGCGGTTCCAGCTGGTCCGACTCGTCCACGGAGGTTGCGGTGACGGTCACTCCGGGAGTGTACGGCGGTTGACCTCGGCGTCGACAGCGCGGTCCGTGTGGTGACCACGGCGCCGGCCCGGGCATGTGAGCAGCGGCATGGCCGGGCAACCCGGCGCAACTCGTCCACAAATCGACCATCAGCCGTTACGGTGTGCCGGAGTCCCTTTCGTACGGGCCGGTAGCAATCCGGGCGGCGGGGGCCACAGGTCGGGGGACCGGGGTTCGGGGGGCGGGGTGGGTTCCACGGGGATGATGTCTGTGGCCGGTCGGGACGAGGACGGCGACAGACGAAACGTTTCGGACGCGGTGGGCGTGCTGGTGCTCGGCGCCTGTGCCACCTGGTCGCTGATCACGGCGGCCGCGCACGACGGCCGTCCGGAGGGCGTCCTCCTCGCCCTGCTGGCCGTCGCCGCGGGGTATTCCGCGGGACGGATCTCGGGGGCCCTGCTGCCGGTCGCCGCACCCTGTGCCGCCGCGCTGACCGGCCTGGGCCTGACGGTGGGGCTCCCTCATCTCGCGCCGGGCCCCGAGATCGTCGCACCGCTCGGCCACGCGGGCGCCACGGCCGCCCTGCTGACGCTCGCCACCGGCGCGGCGTGCTGTGCCGCCTGGTCCACCCGGTCGACCGCCCTGCGGCTCCTCCTGCGGGTGCTGGCCGCCGGAATCGCGGTGGCCGCAGCCGCCCTGGGCTCGGTCTCCGGGCTGGTGACCTGCACCGCGGTGCTGTTGTGCTCGCTCGCCGCGAGCCGGATGAGCCACCGCGGTCCGGGCCTCGCGGGGCTCGCTCTCGCCGCGACCGCGGTGACCGGCCTGGTCTGGGCGGTGGCCGGGAGCGCCGTACCGGAAGGACTCGCCGCGTCCCTGCGCGGTCAGCTCACCGCGCACCGCATCGAACTGTGGCACGACGCCCTGCGCCTGGCCCGCGAGGACACCGCCCTCGGCGTGGGCCCGGGGCGTTTCGGGGAGCTCAGCAAGACGGCCGCCGAGTTGCTGCTGCCCGACGGCAAGCCGCATTCGGCGCCGCTGCAGCTCGCCGCGGAGCAGGGGCTGGTCGGGGTGGTCCTGCTGGCGGCGGCCTTCGGCTGGCTGCTGTACGCGCTGTGGCGCTCACCGCGTCCCACGCCGGTGGTCCTGACCGCGGGCGCGGCCCTGACGGCGCTCGCGGGGATCGCGGCGGTCGGCAACGCGCTGAGCTTCACGATGGTCTCGGTGGGCGCGGGGCTCCTGGCGGGCCTGGCGACGGCTCACCCGATCGTCGACGATCCGTCCGCGAGGTGACCGAACGTGCCGGTCTCAGTGCCGCGGGCCCGGAGCACCGGGCCGCAGACGGTCCCTGATGATGCGTACGGCCGCCTCCGCGTCGTCCACGGTGATCGTGAACGTATGCCCGTCCCACAGCTGGAGGACCACACCCTCACCACGGCGTACGACTACCGCGGTGCCCTTCTCGGGGCGCCACCGATAGCCCCAGCCGCCCCACTGGCGCGGGTTCACGTGGGGAGCGAACTCGGCACCGGCGACGTGCGCCAGCGGGATCCGGCGGCGCGGCACGCCGATGTGGCCGCAGCGCACCTCCAGGCACTCCATGTCGACCCTGAGGGCGACATGGACGAAGGCGAGCGTGAGGAAGAGGACCAGCAGGCCGGCGGCGATGCAGCCGACCACGGACATCACGAGCGGGGCGATGCCGGAAGTCCACGCCGAGTCGACGGCGAGCTCGATGCCGAGCGCCACGATCGCGGCGCCGCCGAGCGCCAGCAGCCACTGGATCCGGTTGGAGGCGCGACCGGTCCAGACGTCGGTGTGGTGCGAGGTCTGCTCGCCGTGGGGGTGGTCCCTCATACCTACGAGGTTACTCAGGTTTCGCCGCGCGGGTAGGTCGTCGCGGAGAGTGACTGCTCCGGGTGGGCTTTCCGGCCGCTCGCGGCGGTCAGCGGGCCGGTGTGGCCGTCCGCAGGAGCCGGCCCTCCGCGTAGGCCAGGGCTGGCGCGGGCAACGCGCTGCCCTCGCGTCCGCTGAGCAGCACCGTGAGGGTGCCGGTGGCTGCGGCCTCGCGCGCGGGCTGCTCGCCGATCCGACGCAGCGTCTGGGCGGCGACCGCTCGGGCGGAGCCGTGCAGGACGAGCGGCGGGCGGCCGGGGCGCTGTACGGCGGCGCGGATGCGGTCGGCGACCAGTTCGTAGTGGGTGCAGCCGAGGACGACGGTGGTCACGTCGTCGGGGGTCAGGGCGGCAGCCGCGGCGACGGCGGCGTCGATCGCGGCCTCGTCCGCGTGCTCCACCGCCTCGGCGAGACCGTGGCAGGGCACCTCGGTGGCCGGCACGCCGTCGGCGAACTCGTCGAGGAGGCCGCGCTGGTAGGGGCTGCCGGTGGTGGCGGGGGTGGCCCAGATGGCGAAGGGGCCGCCGCCGGCCGCGGCGGGCTTGATCGCGGGGACGGTGCCGATGACCGGAAGGTCCGGTTCGAGGCGGGCGCGCAGGGCGGTCAGGGCGTGCACGGTGGCGGTGTTGCAGCCGATGATCAGCGCCTCGGGACCGTGGGCGGCGGCGGCCTCGGCGAGGGTGAGAGCACGCCCGATGATGTCGTCCGGCGTCCGGGGACCCCAGGGCATGCCGTCGGGGTCGAGGGAGAGCACCAGGTCGGCGTCGGGGCGCAGTCGCCGTACCGCGGCGGTGGCCGCCAGCAGACCGATTCCGGAGTCCAAGAGCGCGATCTTCACCCGGCCACGATAGACGATGAGCCCTTGAGCGCCGGTCCCGTGGGGCAGACTGCGCGCGTGAGCGCCATCGCGTGGACCGCCGCCGTATCCCTCGCCGCCTGGCTGTGGCTGCTGCTGTGTCAGGGCTTCTTCTGGCGCACCGATGTGCGGCTCCCGCCGGAGCGGGATCCGGCGGCCTGGCCGTCCGTGGCTGTCGTGGTCCCGGCCCGCGACGAGGCCGAGGTGCTGCCCGAGAGCCTTCCCTCCCTGCTGGCACAGGAGTATCCGGGGCGGGCGGAGGTCTTTCTCGTCGACGACGGCAGTGCGGACGGCACCGGGGAGCTGGCACGGGAACTGGCGGGCCGGCACGGCGGACTGCCGCTGACCGTGTCCTCGCCCGGTGAGCCGCCCGCGGGATGGACGGGCAAGCTGTGGGCCGTGCGCCACGGCATCGGCCTGGCACGCGCGCGTGGCCCCGAGTACCTGCTTCTCACGGACGCCGACATCGCCCATGCGCCGGACAGCCTGCGGCGACTGGTCGCCGCCGCGCACTCCGGTGGCTTCGACGTGGTTTCGCTGATGGCCCGGCTGCGGGTGGAGAGCCTGTGGGAGCGGCTCGTCGTGCCGGCGTTCGTCTACTTCTTCGCGCAGCTGTACCCGTTCCGCCGGATCGGCAGGAAAGGCGCACGGACGGCGGCCGCGGCGGGCGGCTGTGTCCTGCTGCGCGCCGAGACCGCCGAGCGGGCGCGGATCCCGGACGCCATCCGGCAGGCCGTCATCGACGACGTGGCCCTCGCGCGGGCCGTCAAGAGCGGGGGCGGCCACATCTGGCTGGGCCTCGCCGAGCGGGTGGACAGTGTGCGCCCCTATCCCCGGCTGCACGACCTGTGGCGGATGGTGTCCCGCAGCGCGTATGCCCAGCTCCGCCACAACCCCCTGGTGCTGTTCGGCACGGTGGCCGGCCTCGCGCTGGTCTATCTGGTGCCGCCGGTCGCCGTCGTCGCGGGCGCGGCCACAGGGAGCACGACGACCGCGGTACTCGGCGCTCTCGCGTGGCTGGTCATGACGGGGACGTACGTCCCCATGCTCCGCTACTACCGGCAGCCGCTGTGGCTCGCTCCCCTGCTGCCGTTCACCGCGTTCCTCTATCTCCTCATGACGGTCGACTCGGCGGTGCAGCACTACAGGGGGCGCGGGGCGGCCTGGAAGGGCCGCACCTACACGCGCCCGGACGCGGTCGCCGGCGAGGAGAGCTGAGGTCTCACTTCCTGCCTGGTGTCCAGTTCATGCCCCAGCCATAGGCGTGGTCCACCGTCCGCTGGGGGCTCACTCCGCGGTCGGGCACCAGATAGCGGGCCTCGCGCTGGACGACCAGGTCGTCTCCGGTGTTGGTGATCAGGGCCAGCGCACAGACCGTGGAGGGCACCGTGCACTCGTCCAGGGCGAACTCGATCGGTGCGCCGTGCTGCGGCTGGAGCGTGACCATGGCGTGCAGGTCGGCGAAGGAGCGTGCGCCCTCGTAGATGGTCACGAAGACGAGGACGCGCCGGAGGTCCCGCCTGTGGTCGAGGTTCACGGTGAGGTTCTCGCCGCTCGCGACCGCACCGGTGCGGTCGTCGCCGTCAAGGTGGATGTAGGGCGGCTGGTGCAGGGCTCCATAGGCGTTGCCCAGCGCCTGTACGACCCCCTTGCGGCCGTCGGCGAGCTCGTACAGGGCGCACAGGTCGAGGTCGAGGTCCGCGTGCATGGCCACCGCTCGGCCGCGCTTGCCGGCCCATCCCGAGAACTGTTTGCGCACCTGCCAGTTGAGGTTCACACGCATCGTGCCCGAGGTGCCGCCCTGTTTGGTGAGGGAGACCGAGGGCGCGGACTTGGTGAGCGTCACCTTGGTCAGAGGGACCGGGGGCGCGGCGGCGGGGGCCGCCTGCTGGGGCTCGTCCACGGTGATGCCGAAGTCCGTGGCGAGACCTTCCAGTCCGCTGTCGTATCCCTGGCCGACGGCGCGGAACTTCCAGGCGCCCTGACGACGGTAGAACTCCCCGAGTACGAAAGCGGTTTCCACGGTGGCGCCCTCGCTGTCGAACCGCGCGGCCACGGTTCCCTGAGCGGCGTCCCGGACCTCGATGTAGAGGCCCGGGATCCCGGCGAAGGTCCCGCCGTCCGCGGAAGCGGCGAGTACGACGGTCTCGACCGACGGCTCCACGCGCGCGAGGTCGACGAGCAGTGTGTCGGTCACCCGGCCGCCGTCGGTGCGCTTGCCCTCGTGACGGACCGCTCCCGAGGAGTGCGCGGGCTGGTTGTAGAAGACGAAGTCGGCGTCGGAACGCACCTTTCCGCCGACGAGCAGCAGGGCCGAGGCATCCGCGTCGGGGACGCCCGGTCCGGAACGCCAGCCCAATTCGACGCGCAGTGCGGTCGTGGGCACCGGCGCGTTCGACCCTTTCGACATTGACATGTCCGCCTCCATCACATGTCGGCAGGCCAGGACGCGCCCGGCGGTCCTTCGTGTTCTACCCGCTCAACCTATTCCCCAGGGACAGCGAACTCCCATCCCGCTGTACGGAGAGATCGCCGGTCAACCGTCGGTAACCCGCCGGGAACTCGGCCTTTACACGACTCGGACATGGATTTGCGTCCTATTTTGCCGAGTTCGCTCGCATTGGGGATCCCACGTCACGGCCGACACGGAAAACAACCCTCTTATCGGTCTCCCCAACCAGCACATCGTGGGCTTAACTTATGTGCCATGACCTCCCCCCGCTCCACGTACGGCGGCGGCTACTACTCCGCCTTCCCGGACACTCCGATCTACGACAAGCTCGTGGCCGAGCGGGGCACCCCGCAGATCGCCCCGATCCGGGTCCCCGCCGCGTACGACATGCCGGTGAGCAACCTGCCCGCGCTGCCGTCCGCACTGCCCGCCCTTCCAGCGGGACCCTCCCAGCCCTCCTACGGCTATCCGCAGGCGCAGCAGCCCTCTCCGCTGCAGCAGGCGCCCGCGGCGTACATCCCGCAGCAGGCCGCCGCACCGCGCGGTTATCCCGGACCGCAGCAGCAGCCGCGTCCGGCGGCTCCCGGAACGGGAATGGGCACGGGCTACGAGGCGATGCGCCCCGCGGCTCCCCGGCCCGCTCCGGCGGCTCCTTACCAGGACCCGTACAACAACCAGCAGTACCGCGGGTACTGATTCCCCCCGGGCTGTCGGTGCCACCTGGCACGATGGCCTCATGGGGAATGCGCAGCTGCAGTCGATTCACGTCCATCCGGTCAAGGCGTTCCGGGCTCTCGGGCTCCGGGAGGCCGAGGTGGAGCCCTGGGGGCTGGCCGGAGACCGGCGCTGGGCGCTGGTCGACGACGGGGGAAAGGTCGTCACACAACGACAGCAGCCGCGCCTGGCGCTGGCCGCCGCCGAGCTGATGCCCGGCGGCGTTCTGCTGGCCGCGCCCGGTCTGGAACCGCTGGCGGTGCCCGTCCCCGAGCCGGCCGAGACCATCACGCTGGAGCTCTTCGGAGAGAAGGTCGAGGGGGTGCCCGCCACCGACGCGGCCGCGCACGCCTGGTGCAGCGACTACCTCGGCGTTCCGACCCGCCTCGTCCACCTGGACGACCCGGCCACCCGCCGCCCGGTCGACCCCGAGTACGCGCTGCCGGGCGAGACCGTCACCTTCGCCGACGGATTCCCGCTCCTGCTCGCCTCCACGGCCTCCCTCGACGCCCTCAACTCCCTGATCTCCGAAGGCCGGCACGCGTCCGACGGTCCCCTGCCCATGAACCGTTTCCGGCCGAACGTCGTGGTGAGCGGCACCGACGCCTGGGCCGAGGACGACTGGTCGCGGATCGCGATCGGTGACGTCACCTTCCGGGTGGCCAAGATGTGCGGGCGGTGCGTGGTCACCACGACCGACCAGGCCAGCGCCGTCCGCGGCAAGGAGCCCCTGCACACCCTCGGCCGCCACCGCCGCTTCGGCAGCAAGCTGGTCTTCGGGCAGAACCTGGTGCCCGAGTCCCGCGGCACGATCCGGGTCGGTGATCCGGTCGGGATTCTCGAATAGGCCACCGGGTGGTCGGCCGGGGGGGGCCGTGGACAGGTTCCGTCAAAGATCCACCCGAGCCCGGCCGACGGGAACCCGGCCCGGGGGCCCGCGCGTTGGGGCTTTCATGAGGAGTTCATGAGAGGACCCGGCCGCAGGTGATTTCGCTCTCTCTTCGGCCGGTCCCGGACGTGAACGACTCCACCGGGGGTTATCACGGAGCGGGAAGGGGGTGCGGGCGTGCGAGCGATCAGCGGACTCTGGCGGTGGCGGCGCAACCCGCTGCGCCGCGGGACCGACCTGGCCGAGGCCTGGGTGGGTTTGGCGGCCCTGCTGCTCATCCTGGTCGTCGGACCGGTGGTCGGCGCCGTCATCGGCGGCGTGGCGCAGGACGCGCTGCAGCGGTCCGTCCAGGAGCAGCGCGAGTCCCGCCAACTGGTCACGGCCACGGTGATCCGAAAGCTGGACCGCTCCCCGCTGGACGCCGACCCCGAGACCTCCACGGGGCGGGAGCTGCGCAGCCGGGTGCTGGCCGACTGGACCGCGCCGGACGGCACCACGCACGAGGGCAAGGTGATGGCCGAACTCCAGACCCCGCACCGCGGCGACCACTTCAGCCTGTGGACGGACCTCCACGGGCGGATAGTGGCCCGGCCGCTGGACTCAGCCACCGCCACCACCCACGCCGTTCTCGCGGGCATAGGCGCGGCCCTGTTGACCACGGGCCTGATCGAGGGCGGCAGGCGGCTCGCGGTATGGCGCATGGTCCGTCACCGGTACGCCCGTTGGGACCAGGCCTGGGAGCGCGCGGGCCCGGACTGGGGCCGCACCGGCACCGGCAGTTGACGGCCTTACGGCTCTGGTCAACCCACCACCCGCGCGCACGCTACGGTGGACCGGCCGAAGTCCTTCGGCAGCACAAACCCGCGTACTACGAGGTGGGAGCACGGCAGCGCCATGGCACAGGGCACGGTCCAGGTGACGCACACCGGTACATCGCGGTGGCGGCGCCGCACGGGTGAGTACGCGTCGCTCGCCGCCGCCCTGGAGGCCGCGGCCGACGGCGACGTCCTCACCGTCGCTCCCGGCACCTACCGGGAGAACCTCATCGTGCAGCGCGCGGTGACCCTCCGTGGCCCGGAGGGTTCGCCCGGCTCCGTGCGCATCGCGCCGGTGGACGGGGTGCCGTTGACGGTGCGTGCCTCGGCGGTGGTCCAGGATCTGCACGTGGAGGGCCAGGACGCGGCCGCGCCCGCCCTGCTCGTCGAGGAGGGCACACCGGAGCTCGCCGACATAAGGGTCATCACCCGCTCCGCGGCCGGGATCGAGGTGCGCGGCGGGGCGCGCCCGACCGTACGGCGCTGCACCGTCGACAACCCGGCCGGCGTCGGCATCGCCGTACTGGACGGCGCGGGCGGGGTGTTCGAGGAGTGCGAGATCGTGGCGGCCGGCCAGTCCGGCGTCTCGGTGCGCGGCGGCGCCCACCCCCGTCTGGAGCGCTCCCGGATCCACCACACCTCGGGCGCGGGCCTTGCGGTGACCGGCGAGAACTCCGCTCTGGAGGCCGTGGGTTGCGAGGTCTACGAGGTGCGCGGCAGCGGCGTGCAGATCACCGGCCGGGCCACCGCACACCTCACCGACTGCGATGTGCACCGCACCACCGCCGACGGCGTCACCCTCGACACCGACGCGGTGCTGACCCTGGCCGACTGCCGTATCCACGACATCCCGGAGAACGCGGTCGACCTGCGCTCGCGGTCGGTGCTCACGCTGACCCGCACGACGGTCCGTCAGTTCGGGCGCAACGGCCTGTCGGTGTGGGACCCGGGCACGCGTGTGGACGCCAACCAGTGCGAGATCTTCGACAGCACCGGCGACTACCCGGCTGTCTGGGTCAGCGACGGCGCCACCGCCGTACTGGACTCCTGCCGGGTGCACGACGTGCCGGACGCCCTGTTCGTCCTGGACCGCGGTTCCCGCGCGGACGTCGTCGACAGTGACATCTCCCAGGTGCGCAACACGGCCGTGTCGGTGAGCGACGGGGCGACCGCCCAGCTCGACGACTGCCGGATCCGGGACGCGGCGACCGGCGCCTGGTTCCGCGACCACGGCAGCGGCGGCACCCTGAACAGCTGCACGGTGGACGGCACCCAGACCGGCGTGATCGTCACCAAGGGAGCCGACCCGACGATCGAGCGCTGCACCGTCGACTCCCCTGCGGAGGCGGGCTTCTATGTGTCGGCGGGCGGCCGTGGCAGCTTCCTGAACTGCCGGGTGACGGGCAGCGGCGGCTACGGCTTCCACGTCATAGACGGCTCCCGTTCGACGCTCAGGAAGTGCCGCACGGAGCGCTGCGCGCGCGGGGGCTACGAGTTCGCGGACGCCCCGGACTCGGCGGCCGGATCGGGCCCCGTCGTCGAGGACTGCACGAGCGACGAGAGCGGCGGCCTCACCCCGCCCGCGGCCCGCGAGACGGCCGTACAGACCGAATCCCGCTCGCCCGGCCTGCTGGGCGCGATCCCGGGGCAGCGGATCACCGAGCAGGAGCCGCTGGTCGCACCGGCCGAGCCGGAGAAGCCCTCGCGCACCTCGAAGGACGTCCTGGGCGAGCTCGACGCGCTGGTGGGTCTGGACAGCGTCAAGCGCGAGGTGCGGGCGCTCACCGACATGATCGAGGTGGGCCGGCGCCGCCAGCAGGCGGGCCTCAAGGCCGCGTCCGTCAAACGGCATCTGGTCTTCACGGGTTCCCCCGGCACCGGCAAGACCACGGTCGCCCGGCTCTACGGCGAGATCCTCGCCTCCCTCGGTGTCCTGGAGAAGGGCCATCTCGTCGAGGTGTCCCGTGTCGACCTGGTCGGCGAGCACATCGGCTCCACCGCGATCCGCACCCAGGAGGCCTTCGACAAGGCGCGCGGCGGTGTGCTGTTCATCGACGAGGCGTACGCACTGTCACCGGAGGACTCGGGCCGGGACTTCGGCAAGGAGGCCATCGACACGCTGGTGAAGCTGATGGAGGACCACCGGGACGCGGTCGTGGTGATCGTCGCCGGATACACGGCCGAGATGGAGCGGTTCCTGTCGGTCAACCCGGGTGTGGCGTCCCGTTTCTCACGGACCATCACCTTCAGCGACTACGACCCCGAGGAACTGCTCAGCATCGTGGAGCAGCAGGCCGAGGAGCACGAGTACCGGCTGGCTCCGGGCGCCCCGGAGGCCCTGCTGCAGTACTTCACGGTGCTGCCGAAGGGACCCGCCTTCGGCAACGGCCGTACCGCGCGCCAGACCTTCGAGGCGATGGTGGAGAAGCACGCGAGCCGGGTCGCCCAGGTGGACGACCCGACCAAGGACGATCTGACGCTGCTCTACGCCGAGGACCTGCCCGGGTCGTCCTGAGACCGCTGGCCGGGTACGTCCGGCTGGAGTCGGCCCAGCAGTCTCGCCCGCTCCTCGGCGAAGACCGGGTCGGCCTGGTAGTCGGAGTGGCCGAGGATCGGCGCGGGCAGCGGGTGAAGGTCGGTGCGGCCGTAGGCGAGCGGGTCCTTCAGGGGTTCCCGGTCCACCTCGGGTCCGCAGTCGCCGGGCAGCCGCACCGGGCCGCCGATCGGGTCGGTGAGCCGGTGGAGGTTGCGCCAGCAGTCCACGTCGTGGTGCAGCGCGGTGAGGGCGACCGGGCCGAAGTGGGCCGGGAACCAGCGGCCGTAGAGGCGCTCCAGCGGGGAGCCGTAGGTCAGCAGGGCGACCCGCTTGCGGACCGACGGCTCCAGTTGCCAGGCCGCGGCGGCCGCGAGCACGCTGCCCTGGGAGTGCCCGGAGATGACCAGCCTGCCCTGCGTGGCCCGGGTCCACGTCCCGATCCGCCAGGTCAGGTCCGGTACGGCGCGTTCGGCGTAGCAGGGCGGGGCGAAGGGGTGGGCGGCGCGCGGCCAGAAGGTGCCGACGTCCCAGAGGATGCCGATGGTGCGGCGGGCGGAGGGGTCCTTGTAGGCGCGCCTGCCCCAGGTGACGAACAGGATGAAGCCCAGGCCGATCAGCCAGGACCCGAGCGCCTGCGCGGTCTCCGCGGCGCTCTCGACGAAGGGGTACGACCCCTCGGCGGCCTTGCCCGGGGTCTTGCGGGAGGTCAGGGCGCCGACGAGGGCGCCGGCACCGAGGAGCAGGGTGCTGGCCGAGGTCACCCCGATCAGACGGGGGCCCCGGTCCGTCAGTGCGGCCATCGCGCGGGTTCTGGCGATGCGCCGGGTGCGGGTCGCGTCCTTGGGCTCTGCGGGGTACTCGCTCTCCACCGTGGTCAGTTGGGCCCTTGCGGCTCGCCAGGTGCGCAGGCCCAGCCAGGCGCAGTGGCCCAGCAGGACGAGGAGGACCAGCGGGATCACGGAGGCCTGCCAGGTCAGCAGGACCGGCGGTCCGGGGATGGTCGCGCCGGTGCCGTCCAGCCAGTCCGCCACACGCTGCGACACGCCGCCGGACATCACGCCGCCCAGGGCGCAGGCCAGCATCGCCACGGCGGGTCCGCCGAGGCCGCGCATCGCGGAGCGCGGGTCGGGATGGGTGCGGTAGAGCATGTGGGCGACCACGGCGAGGGCGATGACGAGCAGCCCCTGGACCAAGGCGATGCCGCCGAAGGTGGCGTCCCCCGACAACCGGCCCTGCGACTCCCACCCCGGTCGCTCCCACCCGGCGTACACCGCGGCGAGGGCCAGCAGGACGAGCGCGGTGAGCGGCAGGCGTCGTACGAGATGCTCGTCGAGCTCCCGGTCGAGGCACTTCTCGCTGCGGCCGCGGCGGCACACCACCCAGACGACGGCCGCACCGGCGGCAAGGAGGCTCGCCGGCAGGAGGCGGCCGAGCGTGTCGAGCAGTGCGGGGCCACCCGGCGCACGGTCGAAGCGGGCCGCCGTCGAGCTGACCGCCGCGGCGATCGTCAGCAGTCCCGCCGCGGTGTGGGCGGCGCGCAGGCGGGCGACCAGGCGGCGGCCGTACCAGAAGCCGGGGCGGCCGAGGGCGGTGCGGACGTTGTCCTCTTCGGGCTCGCCCTCGCGGGACATGGGCTGCTGGGACTCGTAGGCGCTCCACGTGCGGTGGGACAGGTACCAGAGCAGGCCGGTGAGCGCGGCCGGGACCAGGGCCGCGAGGGCGAGTCGGCGGCCGGGCCTGCTCCACCAGCCGTCGTCCGAGACATCGGGCGACAGGAAGCCCAGCCAGGAGTGCGACGCGGCGCACGCGCGTGTGCCCGCGCACTGCCAGGCCGCGAGGTCCAGGGCGACCTCGCAGGCGGCGGCGACCAGCAGAACGGTCAGGGTCAGGCCGGCGAGCCGCACGAGGAGGCCGTAGAACCGCACGGTCTTCTTGCGACCGCGGGCGGTGGGGCGCATCCAGTGCGCGAGGTTGACCACCATGAAGGGCAGCAGGAGCAGCCACAGGGCGCGGGTGCCGTTGCCGGAGGTGAGGTTGCACCAGACGTAGGCCTCGGGCACCGGTCCGGTGCGGCCGTCGTGCGGTCCGGTCCCTCTGGTCTCCGCGTCCACGTCGTCGGCGCGTCGGAAGACGGCCGCGATGTCGTCACCGGTGATCCGGACCGTGCGCGGATCGTCGAGCATCTTCTCCGGCGTGGTGCCGCCCACCCCGTGGACCAGGAGTTCCAGGGCGGTGCCGGGTTCTTCGGGCCGGGCGGCCGAGCCGTCCGCGCCCATGGTCGGGACACGTTCCACTGTTCGCACTTCCCCCGTGACGCGCCGTCGGCATCTGTCCGTGCGGGCACCAGGATCTCCGTTCGGCGCGTTTCGCACACCTCTCGTCACGGAATCTCCCCGATCCGGGTGACAGCCGGAGCCAGGGTGTCGGGCCGGTGGCATGAGCGCGCCGGGGCGGTCGGTGGCGCCACCGGCGGCGGCCCGTGCGAGTATGGGACGTCCGCGCACCAGGGACGGGCAAAATACGCTGGTGGCGCAGGGCGTGTCGGACAGTCTCAGGCGAAAGGACCGGAGCGTACGTGAGTGAGAATCAGAACCTCCTCGCGGAGCAGCGGCGCGCCCTGATCCTGGACGAGGTGCGGCGCCGAGGCGGCGTGCGGGTCAACGAGCTCACCCGCAAGCTCGGCGTGTCGGACATGACCGTACGGCGTGATCTCGACGCGCTGGCCCGCCAGGGCGTGCTGGAGAAGGTGCACGGCGGCGCGGTCCCCGTGGTCGAGGCGAGCACGCACGAGCCGGGTTTCGAGGCCAAGTCGGGCCTGGAGCTGACCGCCAAGGAGGACATCGCGCGGTCCGCGGCCGAGCTGGTGGCGCCGGGTACCGCGATCGCCTTGTCGGGCGGTACGACGACGTACGCGCTGGCGCATCATCTGCTGGACGTGCCGGATCTGACCGTCGTCACCAACTCGGTGCGGGTGGCCGACGTCTTCCACGCGGCGCAGCGCACCACGGGCCCCCGTCAGGGTGCGGCGACGGTCGTGCTGACCGGTGGTGTGCGCACTCCGTCCGACTCGCTGGTGGGGCCGGTGGCCGACCAGGCGATCGCGGCGCTTCACTTCGACGTCCTCTTCCTCGGGGTGCACGGGATATCGGTCGAGGCCGGCCTGTCGACGCCGAACCTCGCGGAGGCCGAGACCAACCGCCGTCTGGTGCAGTCGGCGCGGCGGGTCGTGGTGGTCGCGGACCACACCAAGTGGGGCACGGTGGGCCTGAGTTCGTTCGCCTCGCTGGAGCAGGTCGACACACTGGTGACGGACGCGGGGTTGCCGGCCGAGGCGCGCGGGGAGATCTCCGAGCATCTGCGGCGGCTGGTGTTGGCCGGTCAGGTCGGCGAGTCCGTTGAGGGTGCAGACAGCTGACTGAGCGTCAGCTAGGGTGACACCTCCTGATCCGGACCCAGGGGGTGTCCATGGCTCACCAACTGCGCGCGGTGGGGCTCGACTTCATCGAGATCGCGCCCGTACGGCTGGTGTTCACGCAGGAGATGTCCGCCCCGCCGGAGGCGGTCTTCCACGCGCTCACCGAGGACGTGCCGGGCTGGGCGGAGTGGTTCTCCGCGGTGACGCTGGCCCGCTCGACCGGAGACGGCTCCACGCGGGAGATCCACCTCAAGGGCGGCGGGCGCTTCCAGGAGACGGTCATCGCGGCGAAGGGCCCCGAGGTGTACGCCTACCGCGTCGACGTGGCCAACGCTCCCGGGGCCCGCGCCATCGCCGAGGAGTGGCGGCTCATGCCCGCCGGGACGGGCACGAGCGTGCGGTGGACGTTCGCCGCGGACGGCACGGCGGCGTTCCGGCTCGTGGCGAAGCTCGGGCGCGCCGGCCTGGGACGGGCTTTCCGGGACGCGGTCAAGCGGCTGGACCGGCGGCTCGCGCACCAGGAGCCCGTACGCACGCCGGACCCTCCACAGCGCCCGTGAGAACGCGACGCTAGTCCTTCCTCGTGAAGGTGCCGAGGCCGCTCGTGTCGAGGTTCTCGACCCGGACCTTGTCGGCGCGTCCGCCGGAGTCGACGGTGAAGGTCACGCCGGTCAGGCCGACGGCCATTTCGCCGGTGGTTCGGTAGCTGAAGGTGTCACCGTCGTAGTGGGTCAGGACGAACCGTTGCTTCTTGGGCCCGATCTGCAGGCTGAGTTCGTTCCCCTGGGCGCTGACCGTCAGCGGGCCGTAGTAGTCATTGGCGTACGTCCCGGTGTACGCGCTGTTGGCCCTGGCGGGCGCGGGCGAGGCCGGGGGCTTGCTGTAGTCGGTCTCCGAGCGTTCCGCCTGCAGGGTCTGCTGGAAGACCGGCCCGAGGAACTTCAGCCAGTCGACGGTCGGCCCGCCCGTCTGCGCGGTGTCGAGGAACGTGGCGGAGATCGCCTCGGGCACACCGATGGGCTCGCCGTTGGTCAGGACGACGATGCCGAGCTTCTCCGAGGGCAGCAGCGCGACGTTGGTGGCCGCCCCCAGCGCGAAGCCGCCGGAGTGGCCGAGCTTCAGCCTGCCCTGGTCGTCGTAGCTGACGTTCCAGCCGAGCCCGTAGAACCCGGCCCTGCCCGCGGGCGTGTGCGGCGGCGCGGAGACCATGTACGGCAGGTGGGTCTGCTCCAGCGCGGCGGCGGCGACGACCTGCCGCCCCTCGAACTTCCCGTTGCCCAGTTGCAGGCGCAGCCACTTCGTCATGTCGCGGACCGTGGAACTGGCCCCGCCCGCCGGGCTCTGGGCGTCCGGGTTTCGCACATACGAGGCATTCCAGGTGTCCCCGCTCTTCACATGCAAGGTGGCCTTGTTGCCCGCCTTCTCGTAGTCGGCGAACGAGGAGCTGGTGGAGTCCATCCCCAGCGGCTTGTACACCTTGTCGGCGGACAGCTCCTCCCAGTTGGTGCCCGCCGCTCGCGCGGCGGCGACGCCCGCTTCGGTCAGTCCGAAGTTGGTGTACGCATAGTGGGCACGGAAGGGGGCCAGCGGCTCGTAGCGCAGGTGATTCAGGATGTACGAGCGGTCGTAGCCCAGGTCCTCCAGGAGGTCTCCGGCGTGGTCGGGCAGTCCGCTGCGATGCGAGAACAGGTCGGCCAGCGTGACATGCCGGGTGACCCACGGGTCCTTCAGGGTGAAGCCGGAGCTGTGCTTGACGACCGGGTCGTCCCAGCCGACGGTCTTGTCACCCACCGCAGCGGCGACCACGGTGGAGGCGAGAGGCTTGGAGACCGAGGCGAGCTGGAAGACCGTGTCCGCTCCGACCCGGTCCTTCGTGCCCACCTTCCGCAGGCCGAACCCCTTCTGGTACACCACCTTGTCGTCGTAGACGACGCCCACCGCGATTCCGGGCACCCCGGTGGTGCGCATGGCGTCCTTGACGACGTTGTCCAGCTGGCCCACCGCGGTCTCGACCTTGGCACGGGTGAGCTGTGCCGGTGGCTGGGCGGGCGGGACGCTGGGCAGCGGCGACGTAGCGGCTGCCGCACGGCCGACGACGGCGGCGGTGTCGGCGTCGGACCCGGTACAGCCGACGGCCAGCGCCGCTACCAGGCTCAGTGCTGCGGCGGAGTGAAGTGACCGGCGGCTGGTGGTGTCGAGTCGGGGCATGGTGTCCATGGAAATCCCTCCCTCGGTATCCGGCGCGCCTTCGCAGGCCGTTCGGGGGATGGGGCGTTGGTCGGCACGCCCGCCCGTGCAAGCCCGACCGCTCTGGCCGGACGGGCTCGGGGACGGGATCAAGGTCGGGAGTGACGCGGCCCGGGGTCTGCTCGGTGACGGGCTCAGTCGGGCCAGACGCCCGTCTCCAGCAGTGAGGCGATCGCCGTCGTGTACGGCCCGATGTCCAGGCCCTGTTCGGCCAGCCAGGCGTCCGAGTAGTACTTGTCGAGGTAGCGGTCGCCCGGGTCGCAGAGGAGCGTGACGACACTCCCCTGCCGTCCCTCGGCCACCATCTCGGCGACGATCTTCAGCGCGCTCCACAGCCCGGTGCCGGTCGAGCCGCCCGCCTTGCGGCCGATGGCCTGTTCCAGGGCCCGTACGGCGGCGACGCTGGCCGCGTCCGGGACCTTCATCATGCGGTCGACCGCACCGGGCACGAAACTCGGCTCCATGCGCGGCCGGCCGATGCCCTCGATGCGCGAGCCGCAGTCACAGGTGACGTCCGGATCGCCGGTGGTCCAGCCCTCGAAGAAACAGGAGTTCTCCGGATCGGCGACACAGATGCGGGTGTCGTGCTGCATGTAGTGGACGTACCGGGCGATGGTCGCCGAGGTGCCCCCGGTGCCGGCCGTGGCCACGATCCACGCGGGCTCCGGGAAACGCTCCAACTCCAGCTGGCGGAAGATGGATTCGGCGATGTTGTTGTTGCCGCGCCAGTCCGTGGCCCGTTCCGCGTAGGTGAACTGGTCCATGTAGTGGCCGCCCGTCTCCACCGCGAGGCGGGCGGACTCCTCGTACATCGTGCGCGGGTCGTCCACGAAGTGGCACCGCCCGCCGTGGAACTCGATCAGGCGGATCTTCTCGGCGCTCGTCGTGCGGGGCATGACCGCGATGAAGGGCACGCCGATCAGCTTCGCGAAGTACGCCTCGGACACGGCCGTGGAGCCGCTGGACGCCTCGATCACCGGGCGACCCGGCCGGATCCAGCCATTGCAGAGGCCGTAGAGGAAGAGCGAGCGGGCGAGCCGGTGCTTGAGGCTGCCGGTCGGGTGGGTCGACTCGTCCTTCAGGTACAGGTCGATGCCCCACCTCTCCGGGAGCGGGAAGCGCAGGAGGTGGGTGTCGGCCGAGCGGTTGGCGTCGGCCTGGACCTTGCGGACGGCTTCTTTCAGCCAGCCGCGGTAGGAGGTGTCGCTGCGGTCGACGTCGAGAGTGTCGCCGGTGCGGGTCTGCTGAGGGGTGCTCACGACAGGGCTCCTTACGCTGCGCGCCGACGGCGTGTCGCGCGGCCTACGTCTCGATCATAGACACCTTCCGCACGCTTCTCACCTGCATAAACGCACCTTTGAGAGCCCCAAAGGCACCCCTGGGGTCACCGCAGCGCGCACCCGCGGGGGCGCATTCGCGCGAGTGCTCCGGGCGGTTCCGGTGGCCGTGTCATGCGCACTGGTGCTCGACGCCCATGGCGGGCAGACTGCACCGGACGGGACGAGGTCCCGGACGGGGGCGCACACTGGATCACGACAGGAGCCGGCTCTCGGCCCAAGCGGGAGCACGGGCCGGCACACCGACGCGCACAAGGGGGCGGGGCGGCATGGCGGAGCCGGAGTTCACGGCTACGGGCGTGCGGATCGGCAAGAGGTTGCGCTCACTCACCCGAGCCGGACAGGTCCGGATCAGCGACGGCAGACTCGAACTGCTCACCAGCTACGGCAGCGAGATCGACAGTGCGCCGGTACAGGCGGTACGCGCCTCCAAACCGTGGTTCGCGGCCGACGACCGGGCCCTCGCGGACCTCAACGGCAACCGGTATCTGCTGACCCTGGGCGATCACGACCCGGCCCCGGGCGAGCCGGGACCGCCCGCGGCACGCCGGTTCATAGAGGCCGTACGCCGGGCTGCGGGCCGTAGCGGCTGAGTCGTCGCCCTGTGCGGCCGCCCGCAGGCCGCGAGTTGCGGTCCCGTACCTCCTGAGTCACGCTGATCTCACATCACTCTCGGTTTACCGGCGATTACGCTGCGAACCAGCCGCCGGGCACGACGGCAGGCAGCCGATTTCATGCGGGCACCTGCTGGATCGATCCGAACTCCGTGTTCTTCCGGACCTAATGTCGGGGAGTCGCAGCCGTGATCAGTCACCCAAGCAGGCACTGCACGGTGGAGCTTCAAGCCCTGCCGTCGCGGATCGGCCAGGTCCGCAGAATCCTTTCAGCGCAGTTGCGCTACTGGCATATGGACCCCCTCATAGACCGGGCGGCGCTCGGTGTGACGGAGCTGTTGACCAACGTCCACCGGCATGCCCAGCCCGACAAGACGTGCACCGTGGAGATCGAGCTGCTGCTCGACCGGCTCATGGTCTCCGTGCACGACCACGACCCGCGTCTGCCGGTCGTGGCCGACATCGACGACACCGAGCCGTTCGCCACGTGCGGGCGCGGACTCGCGATGGTCGCCGCGGTCAGCGAGAGCTGGGGCGTACGGCCGGACGGCGAGTCGGGGAAGGTCGTGTGGTTCACGCTGCCGACGCCGGCCGCGGCACGGCCCACCACGCGTTCGCCCCGGCGCAAGGTCGCGGAGAAGCCCGCGCTCAGGTTCGCCGAGGTGTCCGTGGACAGCCACCGGCCGGAACACACTCCCGCCCGGTCCGCCGTTGCCGGCTGACCGGGCGGTGACGCGCCTCTGGTCTGCTCGTTCGCCTGCGGGGCGCTCTCAGCCGGTGTCGAGAGACCGATCGTGCTCAGCCCTTCGGGCCTCCGCGCGTTCGGTCTCTCGGCACCGGCGCGCCCCTCCGGCTCTCTCGCGGCCGGTGGCCTGGGGACAGTGGACCTTGGTGGGCATGTGGGCTGGTCATTCCGTGGCGATGGCCCGCAGTACGTCCAGCAGTGCCGCTCGCCGTGCCGGGCGCAGGCCCGCGAGGGCTCCGGCGGCGAGGCCCACCAGGGCGACCACCGCCAGTTGCAGGGGTGGCATCGCGAAGGCGAAGGCACTGTCGCTGGCGCCGTCCGAGGCCTTGACCAGGACCCAGCCGAGGAAGGCGCCGAGGGCGAGTCCGCCGACCGTGCCGAAGGCGGCGACCAGGACGGACTCCCAGCGGACCATGGCCCGCAGCTGGGACCGGGTCTGGCCGACGGCCCGCAGCAGGCCCAGTTCGCGGGTGCGCTCGTGGATCGCCAGCGTCAGCGTGTTGGCGATGCCGAGCAGGGCGATGAGGACCGCGAGGGCCAGCAGCGCGTAGACGAGGGTCAGCATCATGTCGATTCCGCCGGCCGAGGACTGCGCGTACTCGTCGCGGGTCTGCACGTCCGGATTGCCGTACCGCGCCGCCACCTTCTGAACCGCCGCCTTGCCGGCGTCCGTGCTCACGCCCTCCTTGAAGGAGACGGCGAGGAGGGTGTCGGAGTCCTGTGTGCGGTGCGGTGCCCAGGCGGCCCGGGTGATGACGTACTCCCCCGCCAGCTCGGACTGTCCGTAGACCGCGCGGACCGTGAAGGTGTCCTTCTCGCCGTCGGTGAAGGTGAGTTGGGCCTTGTCTCCCGTCGTGAGGCCCTGCTTCTCCGCCTCCTTCTCGGTGATGGCGATACCGTCGGTGCCGAGGCCGCCCAGGGAGCCCCGGATCCGGCCGAGGTCGAAGGTGCGCTCCAGTGCGAGCGGGTCGGTGACGGTCAACGCCCGTCCCTTGCCGTCGACTTCGGCGACGCCGCGGCCGAGTCCTACGGCCGTGTCCACCTCGGGCAGGTCCTGGACCGCGCCGGCGAGCCGTGGGCTCAGACCGCTGCCGCCCGCGCCGAAACCCGGGGTGCTCACGGCGACATCGCCCGCGAAGGAGCGGGACACGGTCTGGTCCATGGTCGCCTTCAGGGACGCCCCGAACACCGTGAACAGGGAGACCACGGCCACGCCGATCATCAGTGCGCTCGCGGTGGCGGCCGTGCGCCTGGGGCTGCGCAGGGCGTTGCGCCGGGCGAGTGAGCCGGTGACTCCGCGCAGCCGGTCGAGGGGGACGCCGAGGACCCGTACGGCGGCCGTGGAGGCGACCGGGCCGAGGACCACGAACGCGGCCAGGGCCAGGACGGCGCCGGTTCCGGCCAGCCAGAGGGAGGGGGACATCAGAACGCCGGTGAGGGTGACGGCGACCGCGAGTGCCGCCAGTCCCCCGCCGATCGCCGCTCGGACGCGTGAGGCGCCCGACTGGTCGACGGCCGTCTCGCGCAGTGCGGCCAGCGGTGCGGTACGGCCGGCCCGTATGGCGGGCAGCAGCGCGGAGCCCAGGCAGACCAGGACGCCGACCGCGAGCGGCAGAACCATCGACAGCACGCTGACCACCAAGTCGCCCTCGGGAAAGGGGAATCCGATGGCCGGGAACAGTGCCTGGAGTCCGGCGGCGATACCGATGCCGCCCGCGAGGCCCGCTGCCGACGCGGCGACGGCCACGACGCTCGCTTCGGTCAGGGTGGACGCTGTGACCTGACGGCGGGAGGCGCCGAGCGCTCGCAACAGGGCGTTCTCGCGGGTGCGTTGGGCCACGACGATCGCGAAGGTGTTGTGGATGGAGAAGGTGGCGACCAGGAGGGCGACGCCGGAGAACACCAGCAGGAAGGTCGTGAAGATCGCCAGGAACTGACTGGAGATCATGTCGGTGTTCTCCTCGGTCGACTCCTGGCCGGTGATGGCCTCAACACCCTTGGGCAGCACGGGATTCAGTCGGTCGACCAGCTCCTGCTGGCTCACCCCGGGACCCGCGCGCACCTGGATGCTCGACGCCTGACCGGGCCGGGCCGTGAGGTACTTCTCGGCGTCGGCCCGGGTCATGCCGGTGAAGGTCACCTGGGCCATGCCGTCCTCGCCGCCGAAGGTCGCGAGGCCGACGATCCTCACCTCGACGGGTTCGGGCGTGCGCAGGATCGTCGTGTCGCCGAGCTTCAGGTCGCCCCGGTCGGCGGTGCCGCGGTTGACGACGACCTCGCCGGACTTCTCCGGGGCGCGCCCTTCGGCGAGTTGGTACGGGTTGAGCTTCGGGTCGTCGATCCAGTTGCCGGCCAGGGTGGGCGGGCCCTGGCCGCCGACGGGCTCGCCGTTCGCGCCGATCAGCTGACCCGCGCCCTGGATGTCGGGGGCGGCGGCCGCGACACCCGGGACCTGCTGCACGGTCTTCACGAGATCGGCGTCGACCGGTTCGCGCACCCCCTCGCTCTCCCCCGGCGTGGTGATGGCGTCGGCGCTGCGGACCACGGCATCCGTGCCCCGGGTCGCGTTGCCGAACATGGTGTCGAAGCCGGCCCGCAGGGTGTCGCCCATGACGAGGGTTCCGGCCAGGAAGGCCACACCGAGGAAGACGGCGAGGAAGGTCCCGGCGAACCGCCGCTTGTGGGCGCGCAGGGAGGACACGCTCAGGCGCACGGAGGCGTTCATGATGCCCCCTCCGCCCCGACCGCGGTCTGTGCGGACAGCTCGAAGGCCTTCATGCGGTCCAGGACCCTGTCCGCCGTCGGTGATTCCATACGGTCCACCAGTCGTCCGTCGGCGAGGAAGACGACCTCGTCGGCGTGGGCCGCGGCGACCGGGTCGTGGGTGACCATGACGACCGTGCGGGCCGTCTGGCGCACGGTCCTGCCGAGGAGGCCGAGGACCTCGCCGCCGGAGCGGGAGTCGAGGTTGCCGGTGGGCTCGTCCGCGAAGACGACGTCCGGCCGTCCCGCGAACGCCCGGGCCACGGCGACGCGTTGCTGCTGACCGCCGGAGAGCTCGGCCGGCCGGTGGTGGAGCCGGTCGCGCAGTCCGACGACGTCGACGAGCGCGTCGATCCACTCCGGGTCACCCCTGCCGCCCGCGAGATCGAGCGGCAACCGGATGTTCTCCTCGACGGTCAGCGTCGGTACCAGGTTGAACGCCTGGAAGACGAAGCCGACGCGGTCACGGCGCAGGAGGGTGAGACGGCGGTCGTCGAGGGCGCCGAGGTCGGTGTCGCCGATGTAGGAGGCGCCCGCGGTGAGCGTGTCGAGCCCGGCCGCGCAGTGCATGAGGGTGGACTTGCCGGAGCCCGAGGGCCCCATGATCGCGGTGAAGCGGCCGGCCGGGAAGTCGACGCTCACCCCGTCCAGGGCCCGCACGCCGGTGTCGCCGCTGCCGTACACCTTCACGGCGTCGACCACCCGGGCGGCCGGCAGCTTCTTCGCCGAGCGGGTCGTGGCGGTGGGGGCGGTCATGCCGCACCGCCCTTGCCCGCCGTGCGGCCGAACTGCTCGTCCAGGACGGACAGCCGGCGCCAGTACTCGTCCTCGTCGATCTCGCCTACGGCGAAGCGGCGGCCGAGCATGGCGATCGGCGAGTCGCCGGAGGGGCCTGCGTCCGCCGTGGCGCGCCACGGGCCCCGGCGGCCGCGCCAGACGGTGCGGCGCAGGACGGTGACGACGCCGAGCACGACGGCCGCCCAAATCAGCGGGAGGAAGAGGATCCACGGGCCGGGGCCGCCGTCCCAGTTCGCGAGTGTCTGCATGTCGGTTCATCTCCTCGGTGTGTCCTGTGGTGATGAATCGAGACTCGCTCCGAGGAGGGGTCCGGGTCGTCGTACGGCCAGCGGCATCGCGCGTACCTCGCGGGGAGTACGTGCGCCTGTAACTACCAGTATGTACAGTGGGTTCATGAACACCTCGGACCGACTGATCGAGTCCACCCGTGAGCTGCTGTGGGAGCGCGGCTATGTGGGCACCAGCCCCAAGGCCATCCTGGAGCGCGCGGGCGCCGGACAGGGCAGCATGTACCACCACTTCCAGGGCAAGCCCGACCTCGCCCTGACCGCGATCCGGCGGACCGCCGAGGAGTTGCGGGCTACCGCGGAGGAAGTACTCGGCGGTCCCGGCACGCCGTACGAGCGCATCGAGGCCTATCTGCGGCGCGAGCGGGACGTGCTGCGCGGCTGTCCGATCGGCAGGCTCACGATGGACCCTGACGTCATCGCCAGCGACGCGCTGCGCGCGCCCGTCGACGAGACGATCGGCTGGATCCGCGAGCGCATCGCCGGAATCGTCGAAGAGGGCAAGGAACAGGGCCAGTTCGCGTCCTCACTGGACGGCGAGGAGATCGCGGCGACCGTGCTCGCGACCGTCCAGGGCGGCTATGTCCTCGCCCGCGCGTCCGGCTCGCCCGCCGCCTTCGACACGGGCGTGCGGGGTCTTCTGTCGCTGCTCAAGTCCCCGACCATGTAGAGGATGTGACCCTGTGCACGCCATGCAGTACGAGCTGACGCTGCCCGCGGGATACGACATGAACGTCATCCGCGACCGGGTCGCCCGCGTCGGGCATCTCCTCGACGACTGGAAGGGCCTCGGCTTCAAGACGTACCTGATGCGCGAGCGCGGGGTGAACGGCTCGCCGGTCAACCAGTACGCGCCCTTCTACCTCTGGAACACCGTCGAGGGCATGAACACCTTCCTGTGGGGAGGCGCCTTCCAGGGGCTCAGCGACGACTTCGGGCGGCCCTCGGTCCGGCAGTGGGCCGGGCTGTCGTACGAGGAGGGCGGCGCCGTCGGCTCGTCTGCGCGCTCGGCCGTCCGGCTGGGTCAACCGGTGCCCTCGGGTGTGGAGTTGGCGGGGGTGATGGCTGAGGCGGTAAGTGAGACGGAGCGGCTGGCCGGGGATGACGGCGTGGTGTTCGCGGCGGCCGCCGTGGACACGGCCCGCTGGGAGCTCGTCCACTTCTCGCTGTGGGCGTATGGGACGCCGAAGGCCGACGGTGACGTGTTCGAGGTGCTGCATGTGTCGGCACCCGGGCGCGAGCGGCCGGCGCGGGGGCGTCAGTGGTGAGCGCGGTCCGTACGGTGCTCGGGGACATCCCCGCCGAGCAGCTGGGCGTGTGCGACGCGCACGACCACCTCTTCTTCGCCAGCCCCCGACTGCCGGGCCAGGAGCTGCAGAGCGTCTCGGCGGCGCGGGCCGAGCTGTCGGCGTTCGCCACGCAGGGCGGTGGCACTGTCGTGCAGTGGACGCCGTACGGGCTGGGGCGGCGGGCCGCCGATCTGCCGGCGCTGTCCCGGGAGACCGGGGTGCGGATCGTCGCGGCGACCGGTCTGCACCAGGACGTCCACTACGACGACCGGACGCTCGCCGGGCTGCGCGGCAGGCTGGCTGAAGTGTTCGTGGCCGAACTGACCGCGGGTATCGGCACGTCGGGGGTCCGGGCGGGGCTGATCAAGGTGGCGGGAGGCTTCCACGCTCTCGACGCGCACGCCCGCTGGACCATGGTCGCGGCGGCCGAGGCCCATCGTGCGACGGGGGCGCCGATCGCCGTGCACCTTGAGCTGGGGACGGGTGCGCTGGACGTACTCGACCTGTTGTGCGGGGAGTTGGGGGTGCCGCCGCATCGGGTGGTCCTCGGGCATCTCAACCGTTCCCCCGACTTCACGGTGCACCGTCAGGCCGCGGGCACCGGCTGCTACCTCGCCTTCGACGGGCCCTCGCGCGCCCACCACGCCACGGACTGGCGCATGCCGGACGCGGTACGGGCCCTCGCCGACGCGGGCCACGGCGACCGGCTGCTGCTCGGCGGGGACACCACGACCGCGGCCGCCCGGTCGGTGGACGGCGGCCCCGGGATGCCGTATCTGCTGCGCCGGGTGCGGCCGCGGCTCGCCGTGGAGCTGGGCGAGGACCTGGTGCGGCGCGTCTTCACCGACAACCCCGCCCGTGCGTTCGCCGTGGAGTGGCCGGAACCCCTGGTTCCCTGATCCCCGATCACCGGCAGAGGGCGTCCATGTCCTCGGAGAAGGTCGGGAACTCGGAGCGGGCGGTGGTGACGATGTCGCGGGTGGTACGGCGCGGGGTGGTCGCGTGGCGCTCGGCGAGCTCGGTCAGCGTGGCGTTCACGCGGGCCTCGTACTGCTCGTACTCCACGACCTCCATCGGTCCCAGGCCGTCGGCCAGCACCCACAGGAAGTCGGACAGGTTCGCCGCCACCACCCCGCGCTCGCCCTCGGAGCCCAGGAACACCACGGGCTGTTCGACCAGCGGCCGCCCCGGCCGTACGCACCACAGGGCGGCGAGACCTCCGGTGCCGTCCTGTCCGAAGACCCGGTAGGCGTCGCCGTCCAGTTCGTGGTTGCCGGTCCAGTTGCGGAGCCAGTCGGTGGTCTCCTCGGCGGAGTCGAAGGCGTCGTACGGCTCGAAGTCGACGCCCTCGCCGTCGTCGTAGTCGAACTCCACGCGGGCCACGTCGGCCAGGGCGGGCGGAAAGGCGCGGTCGGTCTCGGTCGTCTCGATCATGACCTGAAGGCTAGCCGCCGCCACCGACAGCGACCCCTGGCTGCGGCATCAGCCCTACGCCACCGAGATGTCCACGGAGGGCCGCAGTTTCGCCGCCGCGGCCAGTGCCTCGTGGGCGGGGTGGTCCACGAAGGCCGTCAACAGGCCTTGGTCTGCCGGGTGTTCGGCTGCCGGGTAGGCGATCTGCTCGTAGGCGGCCTGGAAGCGCGGGCCCCAGCGGCGGGCGCCGAGACGGGCCGTGCGGGAGCAGTTGTCGACCATGTGGGCCACATCGCGCGCGTGCATGTACGGCAGGAGGGAGTCGACGGCCTCGATGACGGACTCGTTGACGATCTCCGACCAGGGATGCCCACGGTCGGCGAACTCGTCGATCTGGGCGAGCATGGTGGCGACGAACACGCCGGCCGTGAACGGGTCGACGGGCAGCTCGCGTTCACCGCGTCGGGCCCGCACCCGCTCACCGGCACCCCACATCGGGGAGCCGCCGATCTCGCTCATCGGCCGTGCCCCGAGCCTCCGTTCGGCCAGGATCACGCTGCGCAGCTCGGTGCCGTCGGCGACCTCGTCGTAGATCTCCGCGACGATCTCGCGGGCCGGACCGTACGTCTCCGTGTACGCGCGGTCGAAGACGTCCCGGTCGGAGGGAGAGAGGCCGTCGCGGACCGCCCGCAGGCCGGAGTGCGAGATCGTGCGGGCGATCGGCCCGGTGACGTTCGCGCAGGACCGCTCGTACGCCGTCACCTCGTCGTCCCCGGCCAGGCGGTACCGCGTGTACAGCGTCTCGACGATGCCGTGGACGGCGCCGAGCAGGAGGGCGCGTTCGCCGACGATGTCCGACAGGTACTCGCTCTCCAGCGTGGTGCGGAAGGTGTACGGCGATCCGAGTGCCACCGACCAGCCGAGCGCGAGGTCGACGGCGCGGCCGTCGGGGTCGGCGTGCACCGCGAAACTGCTGTTGATCCCGGCGCCGTTGACGTCGGCTCCCTGCTGGTAGAGGCGGCGCACCGAGTCGCCCATGCCCTTGGGGCACACGGCGATCACGGGGTGGCCCACGGGGAAGTCCCCGCCGGTCTCGCGGAGATGGCCGAGCAGGAAGCCGTGCGAGAGTCCGATCGCGGCGCCGGGCTTCAGCACCGCGAAGATCTCCTGGTGGTGGGCGGCGAGGGCCGCGTCCGCGATCAGCAGGACGACCAGGTCGCTGTCGGCGGCGACCGCGAGCCAGTCGCCCAGCGTGCCGTCCTCCTCGGTGAAGCCGTGGGCGCGCGCGTCGGCGGCCGAGCGGGAGCCGGGGCGCAGTCCCACGGCCACCCGGATGTCGGTGCCGGCCAGGGAGTCGCGCAGGTTGAGTGCCTGGGCGCGGCCCTGCGGGCCCCAGCCGAGCACGCCGATGCGACGGACCCCGGCGAAGGCCTGAGGCAGCAGCGGGAACAGGTGCCGGCCGCCGCGCAGGACGGTCTCCGTGCCGCCGGGGACATCCAGGGTTTCGAGGGCGAAGACGCCGGAGGCGTACGTGGTGGAGGTCATGGTGGAGTTGTAGGCTCCGGCCGAGCGTTGCAGCAAGCGCAACTTCCGCAGCGCACTGTTGCATGAACTGAAATGCCGAGGTCACATGGACGACCACCGGGAGCTACGACTCTTCCTGCATCTCGCCCAGACGCTGAACTTCGGCCGGACGAGTCTCGACTGCCATGTCAGTCCGGCCACGCTGACCAGAACCGTGCAGCGGCTGGAGGCGGACCTCGGACACCGGCTGTTCGACCGCGGTCCGCGCGGGGTGTCGCTCACGGCGGAGGGCCACCGCTTCCGTGCCTACGCGGTACAGGCACTGGAGTTGTGGCGTGGCTACCGGGAGGAGCATCCCGACCCGGCCGAACTCACCGGTCGTCTGGCCGTGTTCGCGACAGTGACCGCCTGCCAGGCGCTGCTGCCCGACCTGTTGGCGCCGTTCCGCGCGGCCCATCCGCAGGTCCGCCTCGACCTGCGCACCGGTGACGCGGCGGCCGCGCTGGCCCGGCTGGACGAGGGCGAGGTGGACGTGGCCGTCGCGGGGATCCCGGCCCGGCTGCCGGAGGGGCTGGTGAGCCGGACGGTCGCGGTGACCGAGCTGGTCCTCGTCACCGCGCGGGAGCATCCGGACCCGGACCTGGACGGCCCCTTCGTCCTCCCGCACCGTGGCCTGGTCCGCGAGGCCGCCGACCGCTGGTTCCGCGCCCGGGGCACGGTCCCGGACGTGGCCTGCGAGCCCGACGGTCACGAGGGACTGCTGACGTTGGTCGCGCTGGGCTGCGGCACGGGCGTGGTCCCCCGCCTCGTACTGGAACACAGCGCGGTGCGCGAGCGGCTGTCGGAGGTGCCCGCCGATCCGCGGCCCGAGCGGTTCCCGATCGGGCTGTGCGTACGGCGGTCCGATCTGCGCCGGCCGCTGGTGGCGGCGCTGTGGAGCTTGACTGCGCCTCCGGCGCCCTGACCACACTGACCTGACCGACCTGACACTGATGGGAAGAACATGCGAGTCGTCGTCATCGGCGGAAGCGGGCACATCGGCACCTTCCTCGTCCCCCGGCTGGTCCGCGCCGGCCATGAAGTGATCAACATCAGCCGTGGCAGCCGTACCGCCTACGCCGAAGCTCCCGAGTGGGAGCAGGTGCGTCAGGTCGTCGCCGACCGGGACCAGGAGGACACGGAGGGCGGTTTCGGGGAGCGGGTGGCCGGGCTGGACCCGGATGTCGTGGTCGACCTGGTCTGTTTCACCCTGGACTCGGCCACCGCGCTGGTCGAGCGGCTGCGCGGCGCGGTCGGGCACCTGCTGCACTGCGGCACCGTGTGGCGCCACGGCCCCGCCGACAAGCTGCCGATCTCCGAGACCACGGGCACCCCGCCCGTCGGTGAGTACGGCATCCAGAAGGACCGGATCGCGCGGATGCTGAAGGAGGAGACCGCGTCCGGGGGGCTGGTGACCACGTCCCTGCATCCCGGGCACATCGTCGGTCCCGGCTGGCACCCGATCGGCCCGCTGGGAAGCCTCGACCCGGCTGTCTGGTACACGCTCTCGGCGGGGCAGCCGTTGCAGGTCCCGGGCAGCGGTGTCGAACTGATGCACCATGTGCACGCCGACGACGTGGCACAGGCCTTCGAGCGGGCGATCGAACACCGGGACGCGGCGGCGGGAGAGGACTTCAATGTCGTCGCCCCCACCGCGCTCAACGTCCGCGGGTACGCCCGTATCGCGGCGGGCTGGTTCGGACAGACCGCGTCCCTCGAGCCGGTGACCTGGGAAGAGTTCCGCAGGACCACGGCCGCCGAGCACGCCGAGGCGAGCTGGGAGCACCTGCACCGCAGCCACTGCTTCACCATCGAGAAGGCCAGGACGCTCATCGGCTACGCCCCGCGCTACGAACCGGAGACCGCCGTACTGGAGTCGGTGCGATGGCTGATCGACCACGGGGAGCTGAAGGTGGCGGTCCCGCTCAGCTCCTGACCGGACGGGCTCCGCTAGGCCCGGTCGGCGTCCAGGCGGGCCACGTTCTCCCGGTCCTCGGCGTCCTGGCTCGCCTGCGCGGTGAACCAGGCGTCGAGGATCTCCTTGAGGAGCGGCTCGGAGGTGAGGCGGAGGCTGAGGGCCAGGACGTTGGCGTCGTTCCAGCGGCGGGCGCCGTCCGCGGTGTAGGCGTCCGTGCACAGGGCGGCCCGGACGCCCGGGACCTTGTTCGCGGCGATGGACGCGCCGGTGCCGGTCCAGCAGCACACGATCGCCTGGTCGGCGGTCCCCGCGGCCACCTCTCGGGCCGCGGCCTGCGAGCAGACGGCCCACTGCGGATCGTCGCCGGGGCTCAGGGCGCCGTACGGCACCACCTCGTGGCCACGCGCGCGCAACTCGTCGACGAGGGTGCGCGCCACCGGCTCGTCCATGTCCGAGGAGACCGAGATCCGCATGTCACGAGCCTACTCGGCGGCTCGTCCAGCGGAGAACGGGTTCCAGGTAGGCCACCTGCGGACCGGCGAGGTCCGGCAGTTCGGCCGGGGAGCCCACGAGGACGATCCGGTCGAACTCCGGGGTGCGCCCGTGTGCGGTCTCGGCGGCCACGAGGGCTTCGTACCGCTCGTGGATCAGGGCCGCGGGCAGGGGCGGCGCCTGGTAGTGGACGCCGACCTGTCCGTCCTCGCCGTGGGTGATCAGGCACCGGGTGAGCTCGGAGGCCTCGACGCCCGTCTCCTCGGCCAGCTCCAACGCGGCGTGGTGACGCAGCGCGGCCTCGTCGAGGGGACCGTCGCCGGTGGGCGGTTCCACCGATCCGCCGGGGAACTGCCACCGGCCGGGCGCGGCGGTGGCCGTGGACATACGGCCCACGAGCAGGCGTCCGTCGTCCGTCGTCCGTCGGCTGCATCACGCTCACGAAGAGTGACCGCAGAGCGGTGGCGCCCGGGACCCGGCGCAGCGCGAAGTAGCGGTAGCTGGTGCGCGACCAGGAGACGACCAGAGTGTCCCCGCCGTCACGCGCGAGTCCCGCGCAGGCCGCGACCGGACCGTCGAAGAGGGCGGGGTTGGTGCGGACCGCCTCGTCCCATTCACGGTTCATGACCGACCGCGCCTCGGCCGGGACCGCCGGTGGCGCCACCTCGACCAGGCGGAGCCCTACGGCCTCCAGCAGTTCAACCACGGGTCAGTGCCCCCAGCGGATCGTCGAGGACCGGCTGCCAGGCCAACTCGGCCGCCCCGACCAGGCTGTTGTGGTCGAGGGTGCAGGCCAGGATGGGGACGCCGCCGCTCTGTCCCCACAGGCTCCGGTCGGCGACGACCGCGCGCAGGCGCTCCGGGTCGGCGTCCAGGAGGGTGCGGTGGAGACCGCCGAGGATGATCCGGTCCGGGTTGAGGATGTTCACCAGTCCGGCGAGGCCGAGACCCAGACGGTCGATCAGCGCCTCGGCGGCCGTACGCACGGCGGGGTCGTCGTAGTGGTCGCGGACGAGGTCGTCGGCCTGCTGGAGCAGGGACAGTTCGGGGCCGGGGTCGAGTCCAGCGGCCGTGAGCAGGGCCAGCGGGTCGGCCTCGACGTCCAGGCAGCCGCGGCTGCCGCAGTAGCAGGGGCGGCCCTCGGGGTTCACGGTGAGGTGGCCGACTTCGAGGGCGAGGCCCGAACTGCCGGTGTGCAGCCGCCCGTCGAGCACCAGCGCCCCGCCCACACCCCGGTGTCCGGTCGCCACGCACAAAAGGTCCCGGGCGCCGCGGCCCGCGCCGTGCCGGTGCTCGGCGAGGGCGGCGAGGTTGACGTCGTTGCCCGCGAAGGCCGGTCCGGTGATGCCGGCGGCGCGTACGCACTCGTTGAAGATCCGGCGCACGGGGGCGCCCGCGGGCCAGGCCAGGTGCAGGGGGTTGAGGGCGAGTCCCTCGGGTTCGGCGACCGCGGAGGGCACGGCGAGCCCGGCGCCGACGCAGCGTCTGCCGGTCGTACGGAGCAGGTCGGCGGCCGCCTCCACGACGGAGCCGAGGACCTTCGCGGGGTCGGCGTCGACGGTCTCGCAGCCGGGCGCGGTGGCGACGATACGGCCGCCCAGTCCGACCAGGGCGGCCCGGAAACCGTCGGCGTGCACCTGGCCGGCCAGCACCACAGGACCGTCCTCGGCGACCGCGAGGCGGTGCGAGGGCCTGCCCTGCGAACCAGCGGCCGCGGTGGGCCGGGCGTCGACCCGGATCAGCCCGAGCGCCTCCAGTTCGGCGGCGACCGCACCTGCCGTGGCCCGCGTCACCCCGAGCTCGGCGGTGAGCACGGCCCGGGTGGGCGCGCGTCCGGTGTGCACGAGCTCCAACGCGGGCCCGAGCGCACCGCGCCCCCGGTCCAGCCGCGCCCTCGAGGTCGTCCCTTCCCCCGCCGGCCGGGGGTCCGCCTTGCCGCTCATGAGGGCGAGTCTCCCATGATCCGTTATCTGATCCGGCCTAGAGGCCGCTGACCCGCAGCGTGATGTTCAGCCGCCCGGTCAGCCCCAACTCGGGCGGCGCGGTGCCCGGATGCACGCGGGGCACCCCGTGGTACGCGAGCCTCGACGGGCCGCCGAACACGAACAGGTCGCCGCTGCGCAGCTCGACGTCCGTGTAGGGCTTGGTGCGGGTCTCGGTGTTGCCGAAGCGGAAGACGCAGGTGTCGCCGAGGCTCAGGGACACCACGGGCGCGTCCGACTTCTCGTCGCTGTCGCGGTGCATGCCCATGCGGGCGTCGCCGTCATAGAAGTTGATCAGTGCGATGTCGTATCCGGAGGCTTCGCTCTCCAGCGCGTCCCGAACCGCTTCCCTGCCCAGCTCCCCCAGCCAGTCGGGGAAGGGCTTCACCGGTGCCCCGTCGCCGTCGGCGACCGTGCGGGCGTAGGCGTACGGGTACCAGTGCCAGCCCAGGCAGACCTGCCGCGCGGTCATGGTGCCGCCGCCCGGGGTGCGGACCGTGCGCAGTCCGGCGGGCGGGCGGGCCCACCCGCGGCAGGCCTCCAGCAGGTCGCGCTGACGGTCCGGTTCCAGCCAGTCCGGTAGGTGCACCGCGCTCGGCGCGACCTCGGTGCGGGCCCTCGGGAACAGCTCGGCGTCCATGGGTTCCATCCTGCCCGAGGAGGCCTGAGCTGCGGCTCGGCTAGCCTGGACGCACGATGGACGACCGTATGACGACTCCCTGGGGCGAGCTCGCGCTCACCCGTTTTCCCGAGGACCCGCGTGAGAGGCTGCGTGCCTGGGACGCCTCCGACGAGTATCTGCTCAGGCACCTCGCGGACGAGGGGGTGCCGCTGTCCGGGACGGTCGTGGTGGTCGGCGACCGCTGGGGTGCGCTGGTCACCGCGTTGGCGGCGCACCGGCCGACGCAGATCACCGACTCCTTCCTCAGCCAGGAGGCGACCCGGGCCAATCTCGACCGCGCCGGCGTCGAACCCGGTACCGTCCGGCTGCTCACCACGCAGGACCCGCCGCCCGGCCGGATCGACGTGCTGCTGGTGCGGGTGCCGAAGAGCCTGGCCCTGCTGGAGGACCAGCTGCTGCGGCTGGCGCCCGCCGTGCACGAGGGCACGGTCGTGGTCGGCACCGGCATGGTGAAGGAGATCCACACCTCGACGCTCCAGCTGTTCGAGCGGATCCTCGGACCGACCCGCACCTCGCTGGCCGAGAAGAAGGCCCGGCTGATCTTCTGCACACCGGAGTCGTCGCTCGAACGGCCCGCCAACCCCTGGCCCTACGGCTACACCCTCCCGGACGGCGTCGGCACCGTCTCCGGGCGTGCCGTCGTCAACCACGCGGGCGTCTTCTGCGCGGACCGCCTGGACATCGGCACCCGGTTCTTCCTCCAGCACCTCCCGGACAGCCGCGGCATCCAGCGGGTCGTGGACCTGGGCTGCGGCAACGGCGTCGTCGGTACGGCAGTGGCGCTGGCCAATCCCGAGGCCGAGGTGCTGTTCGTGGACGAGTCCTTCCAGGCCGTGGCCTCGGCGGAGGGGACCTACCGGGCGAACGGCGTGCCGGGACACGCGGAGTTCCGGGTCGGAGACGGTCTGGCGGGGGTCCCGGAGGGCAGCGTCGACATCGTCCTCAACAACCCGCCGTTCCACTCCCACCAGGCGACGACCGACGCGACGGCCTGGCGGATGTTCACGGGAGCGCGCCGGACGCTACGGCCGGGGGGCGAGCTGTGGGTGGTCGGGAACCGTCATCTGGGGTACCACGTGAAGCTCCGCAAGCTGTTCGGCAACAGCCAACTGGTCGCCAGTGACCCGAAGTTCGTGGTGCTGAAGGCGGTGAAGGGGTCGCGTGACTGATTCCCCGGCTTCCTCGGATTCCGAGGCTTCCTCCGTGCGGGGCTTCTACGATTCGCTGGCTCCGGACTACCACCGGATCTTCGCGAACTGGGACGCGAGCATGGCGCATCAGGGGGCGGTGCTGGGGAACCTTTTGGGCCCGGGTCCGCACCGGGTCCTGGACTGCTCGTGCGGGATCGGGACCCAGGCGATCGGGCTGGCCCTCGCGGGGCACCGGGTCGTCGGCACCGACCTCAGTCCGGTGGCCGCCGCCCGCGCCACCGAGGAGGCCGCGGCCCGTGGGGCGCTGCTGCCGACGGCCGCCGCGGACATGCGGCAGCTGCCCTTCGCGCCGGGTGTCTTCGACGTCGTCGTCTGCGCCGACAACTCGGTCGCCCATCTGCTGACGGCACCGGACGTCGAGGCCGCTCTCGCGGGCATGCGGCGGGTGCTGCGGGACGACGGCCTGCTGCTCCTCACGGTCCGCGACTACGACGAGATCCGCCGGAACAGGCCCGAGGCCGCGCCTCCCCAGGTCTCCGAGAACTCCGACGGCCGGGTGATCACCTTCCAGCTGTGGAACTGGCACGAGGACGGCGAGCACTACGACCAGGAGTACTTCCAGCTCCGGCCCGCCGACGGCGACTGGGCCGTACGCGTCCGTCGTACGACCTCCTGGGCGCTGACGCGTGCGCAGCTGACGGAGTTCGTGGCCGCGGCCGGTTTCGTGGACGTGCGGTGGCACGAGCCGGCTTCCAGCGGCTTCTACCAGCCCGTGCTCACCGCCCGAGCACCTGGATGATCCGCCGGGCCGCCTCGCCCATCGCCTCCCGACCCACGCTCAGGTACTTCCGCGAGTCGACCGCCTCGGGGTGAGCCGCCAGGAACTCCCTGATCGCGCCGGTCATGGCCACGTTGAGGGCGGTGCCGACGTTGACCTTGGCGATGCCGCCCGCGACGGCCGCGGTGAGCTCGTCGTCCCGGACCCCGGAGGAGCCGTGCAGGACGAGCGGGACGTCCAGGGTGGTCGCGAGGCGTTTGATGAGGTCGTGGTCGAGGGTGGCGGTGCGCTCCGTCATCGCGTGGGCGCTGCCGACGGCCACGGCGAGGGCGTCCACGCCGGAGTCGGCGACGAAGGCGCGGGCCTCGGCGGGGTCGGTGCGGGCGCCGGGCGCGTGGGCGTCCAGCGGGGGCTCGCCGTACTTTCCGCCGACCTCGCCCAACTCCGCCTCGATCCACAGCCCTTGGGAGTGCGCCCAGTCGGCGGCCGCCTTCGTCGCGGCGAGATTGTCGGCGTAGGGCAGGCGGGCCGCGTCGTACATCACGGAGCTGAAGCCGGCGTCGGCCGCCTGGCGCAGGAGGTCGTCGCTCTGGACGTGGTCGAGGTGCAACGCGACGGGTACGGCGGCGCGTTCGGCCGCGGTGCCGGCGGCGCGGGCGAGCGGGAGGAGACGGCCGTAGCGGAACTTGACGGCGTTCTCGCTGACTTGGAGGACGACCGGCGCGTTCAGGGACTCGGCGCCGGTGATGACGGCCTCGACGTGTTCCAGCGTGATGATGTTGAAGGCGGCTACGGCGGAACGGCCCGCGGCGGCGCGGGTGACGAGCTCGCCGGTGGTGACCAGGGGCACGAAGTCTCCTAAGGGCGGGCGAGGATCACCGAACGGGTCAGGTGGCGCGGCTGGTCCGGGTCGAGGCCGCGAACGGCGGCCACGGCGACCGCGAGGCGCTGTACCCGGACCAGTTCGGCGAGGGGGTCGAGCGTGCTCGGCACCCACAACCCCCCGGTCTCCCCCACCTGTTGGGCCAGGCCCTCGGGGGCCTCGCCGAGCATCCAGGTGGCGGTGCCGTGGGTGGTGATGCTGATCGGGCCGTGCCGGTACTCCATCGCCGGGTAGGCCTCGGTCCAGGCGAGGGAGGCCTCGCGCATCTTCAGTCCGGCCTCGTTGGCCAGGCCCACCGTCCAGCCCCGGCCGAGGAAGGTGAACTGCGCGCACTCGACGAGCCCTTCGGGCAACGGGATCGCGAGCGCGGTGCGGGCGTCGGCGACGACGGCGTCGGTGTGCAGGCCCAGGTGGGCGCGGAGCAGCGTGAGGGCGGTGGTCGCGAACCTCGTCTGGACGACGGACCGTTCGTCGGCGAAGTCGAGGACGACGAGGTGGTCGGCGGCGGTCATGACGGGCGTGGCGGGGTCGGCGGTGAGGGCGGTCGTGCGAGTGCGCCTCTTCAACTGCCCGAGCAGGTCGAGGACTTCCGACGTCGTGCCGGAGCGGGTGAGGGCGACGACCCGGTCGTACGCGCGGCCGGGCGGGAACTCCGAGGCGGCGAAGGCGTCCGTCTCACCCTGTCCCGCGCCCTCGCGCAGCGCCGCGACCGCCTGCGCCATGAAGTACGACGTGCCGCAGCCGACGACCGCGACCCGCTCCCCCGGCGCCGGAAGAGCGTCGGCGTGCCGTGCGGCCTCCGTCGCCGCCCGGGTCCAGCACTCCGGCTGGCTGGTCAGCTCGTCCTCGACATGTGTCATGCCGTACCCCTTCGCATCTTGCTTGTTCTTGCAAGATATAGCGGGTTTTCGAGCACAATCAAGCATTCGAGTGCAGGAACAGTGCGCTAAGGTCGCCGGGAGGTGGAAGGAACGGAGGGTGCAGATGTCTCGCGACGCCCGTTGGAAGGCGCTGCTGGAGCTGCTCGTCGAGCGGGGACGGCTGGACGTCGAGGAGGCGGCCGTCGAGCTGGAGGTATCTGCCGCGACGATCCGCCGTGACCTCGACCAGCTGGCCGAGCAGCAGATGCTGGTACGCACCCGGGGCGGGGCGGTCGTGCACGGGGTGTCGTACGAACTGCCGCTCAGGTACAAGACGGCCCGCCACGCCTCCGAGAAGCAGCGCATCGCCAAGGCGGTCGGGGAGCTGATCGCGCCCGGTGAGGCCGTGGGACTGACCGGCGGCACGACCACCACCGAGGTCGCGAGGGCGCTCGCCGTACGCGGGGATCTCTCCAGCGGCTCCCCCGTGCTCACCATCGTCACCAACGCGCTCAACATCGCCAATGAGCTGGCCGTACGCCCCCAGTTCAAGATCGTGCTGACCGGCGGGGTCGCGCGGCCGCAGTCGTACGAGCTCATCGGGCCGCTCGCGGACGGCGTGCTGAGTCAGATCACCCTCGATGTGGCGGTGCTCGGTGTCGTCGCCCTGGACGTGACCCATGGTGCCGCGGCCCATGACGAGGCGGAGGCCGCGATCAACCGGCTGCTGTGCGAGCGGGCCGCGCGGGTGGTCGTCGCCGCGGACTCCAGCAAGCTGGGGCAGCGGGCGTTCGCCCGGATCTGCGGGGCCGAGAAGATCGACACGCTGGTCACGGACTCTGCGGCGGCGCCGGACACCGTCCGACGGTTCGAGGAGGCCGGGATGCGGGTCCTCACCGTCTGAACGCCGGGTGGCCGTTCCCAGGACACCCGCGGTCGATCCTGCTTAGGCTGATCCGCAGGAGGCTGCGATGAGCGGATCACCTGGGAACGACACCGGCTATCTGCCGATCGCCGAGCACGGTCTGATCGGCGATCTGCGCAGTGTGGCGCTGGTCGGGACCGACGGCACCATCGACTGGTACTGCTGCCCGTCCTTCGACGCGCCGAGCGTCTTCGCGTCGATCCTGGACGCGGAGCGCGGCGGCCGCTTCGAGCTGGCGGCGGCCGTGCCGGCCCGGACCAAGCAGTTCTACTTCCCCGACACCAACGTCCTGATCACCCGGTTCTACACCGAGGACGGCGTGGGCGAGGTCCAGGACTTCATGCCGGTCGACGGGGACACGGTGGAGACCGAGCGGCACCGGCTGATCCGCCGGGTGGTGTGTGTACGCGGCTCGATCCCGTTCCGCACCCGGGTCGCTCCGCGCTTCGACTACGGCGCCCAGCCGCACACCCTGCGCATGGTCGGGGACGTCGCGGTCTTCGAGTCCCCGAAGCTGTCGCTGGGACTGACCGCGACTGTGCCGTTGGAGACCGAAGGCCCGGACGTACGGGCCGACTTCAAGCTCTCCGAGGGCGAGTCGGCGGTGTTCGCGCTCGACCAGGTCGGCGGCGAGGTGACCCCGCGCCGGTGCGCGCGCACCGAGGCCGAGGAGCAGTTCAACAGCACGGTCGCCTACTGGCGGCACTGGCTGTCCGCCTCCAAGTACCGCGGCCGCTGGCGGGAGATGGTGCACCGCTCCGCCCTCACCCTCAAACTCCTCACGTACGCGCCCACCGGCGCCATCGTGGCCGCGCCGACGACGAGCCTGCCGGAGCAGCTCGGCGGCGAGCGCAACTGGGACTACCGGTACGTGTGGGTGCGGGACGCCGCCTTCTGCGTGTACGCGCTGCTGCGTCTCGGGTTCACCAGCGAGGCCGAGCAGTTCATGGACTTCCTGATCCGGCATGTCAGTCCGGAGGGCCACGGCCCCTCGGGACCGCTCCAGATCATGTACGGCATCGACGGCCGCACCGATCTGACGGAGCGTGAACTCGGCCACCTGGAAGGGCATCAGGGCTCGGCGCCGGTCCGGGTCGGCAACGCCGCAGCCGACCAGCTCCAACTCGACATCTACGGCGCGCTGATCGACTCGATCTACCTCTACGACAAGTGGGCCAAGCCCATCTCCAGCGGCCAGTGGGACGACGTGTGCACACTGGTGGAGTGGGTGTGCGCGCACTGGGACCAGCCCGACGAGGGCATCTGGGAGACCCGCGGCGGCCGCAAGAACTTCCTGTACTCACGGCTGATGTGCTGGGTGGCGATCGAGCGGGCGATCCGCATGGCGAACCGGCGCGGCCTGCCCGGCGACCTGAACCGCTGGCGGGAGTGCCGCGACACGATCTACCGGCGGATCATGAAGCGCGGCTGGTCGGAGGCCCGGCAGGCGTTCGTCCAGCACGAGGACGGGGACGTGCTCGACGCGGCCGTCCTGATGATGCCGCTGACGAAGTTCATCGCGCCGACCGACCCCAAGTGGCTTTCCACGCTGGACGCGTTGACCGAGGAGCTGGTGTCGGACTCACTTGTCTACCGCTACGACCCGATGGCGAGCCCCGACGGACTGCGCGGCGACGAGGGCACCTTCTCGATCTGCTCGTTCTGGTACGTGGAGGCCATGGTGCATGCCGGGCGGATCGACGAGGCGCGCCTGGCCTTCGAGAAGATGCTCACCTACGCCAACCATCTGGGCCTGTACGCCGAGGAGATCAGCAACACCGGTGAGCAACAGGGCAACTTCCCGCAGGCGTTCACCCATCTCGCCCTGATCAGCGCCGCGTTCAACCTGGACCGGGCCCTGGGCTGAGCACCCCGGCCGGAATATGCCTGGTGCCGTCCCCTGTTGCCGTCAGCATGACGACGAACGCGCCGCGCCCCGAGGTCCTGCGATACACCGCCTTCTCCACCAGCCCGGAGGGCGGAAACCCCGCCGGGGTCGTCCTCGACGCCAGCGGCATGGACGACGACGGCATGCTGGCCGTCGCGGCAGAGCTCGGTTACTCGGAGTCCGCGTTCCTGACCGCCCCGCCGGAGGGGCTCGACGGACCGGAGGGACGGGTGTTCACCATCCGGTACTTCAGCCCCAAGGCCGAGGTGCCGTTCTGCGGCCACGCGACCGTCGCGGCCGCGGTCGCCCTCGCCGAGCGGATCGGGCCCGGGGAGCTGGTGTTCGCGACGCCCGCCGGGACCGTGCCGGTGATGGTGGCCGAGGAAGGCGGGACAGTCAGGGCCACGCTCACCAGCGTCGAGCCGCACGTCGAAGGGGTCGCCGACGCCGACCTCGCCGAGGCGCTCGCCGCGCTGGACTGGCCGGCCACCGATCTCGACCCGGCGTTCCCGCCCCGGATCGCGTTCGCCGGCGCCCGCCATCTCGTGCTGGCGGCGGCCACCCGGGCCCGCCTCTCGGAGCTGGCGTACGACTTCGCCCGTCTCGAAGCCCTGATGCACCGGCTCGACCTGACCACGGTCCAGCTGGTGTGGCGGGAGTCGGCCGGAGCCTTCCATGTCCGGGACCCGTTCCCCGTCGGCGGTGTCGTCGAGGACCCGGCGACGGGCGCCGCGGCCGCCGCGTTCGGCGCCTACGCCCGTGAGCTGGGCCTGGTCCCCGAGGACGCCGTCCTCACCCTGCGCCAGGGCGAGGACCTGGGCCGCCCCGGCGAGCTCACGGTGACCCTGCGCGCGGGCGACCCGCGGGTCCGGGTGAGCGGCGCGGGGGCCCGCATCGGCTGAGGTCAGTGGCCGTGCGCGCCGGAGGACTCGTGGGGAGCCTCTTCGGCGGTCCCACCCGCCGCTGCCGCTCCTCCCGCCCGGACCGTGAACGCGGCGGTGTGCACCTTGCCCTCGTGCTTGAAGTCGAGGAAGAGCCGGTAGGTGCCACTGCTGGGCGCCGTGGCCGTGAACGAGATGTCCGGGCCGGGCCGGGTCGTGCCGTCGCCGGGCTCGCCGCCCGGGTGGACGTGGAGGTAGGCGAGGTCGCCGGAGCGCAGCGCGACCAGGTGGCCGTAGGCGCCGAGGTAGGGCTGGAGGTCGGTGACCGGCTTGCCGGCTCGGGAGACCGTGAGCTTCAGTTCGCGGGCGGCGCCGGGGCGCAGGGCTCCGCCGAGCTTCACCTCGTAGCCGCCGGTCGTGGCGGTGGCGTTCGGCGTCGGCAGGTTCCGCGGCGCGTAGGTGCCCGAGACGGCCAGATCCGCGCCGAGGGTGAGATTCGCCGCGCCCTTCTTCTCGGGGGTGAAGTCGGCGAAGACCCGGTAGTCGCCCGCGCGGGGCAGCGACACCGGGATGCTCCAGGTTCCGTCGGCGGCCCGGGTGGGGTGCAGATGGCGGTAGGTGTTCAGGTCACGGGAGGCCACGATCAGGTGGAGTTCCTTGTCGTGCTCCCGCCGGTAGGCGGTGATCGCGCGGCCGTCGTCGTCCCGGATGGCGAACCGCAGGTCGGCGGTACGGCCTGCCGTGAGGCGGGGCGTGCGGAGGTCGAGGGTGTAGCCGCTCTCGGAGATCTGGAGTCCGCCCGCCGGGGGTGACTCCTGCCCTGGGGTGCTGTCGTCCGCGTGGGCGTCATGGCGTGCGGGCGTCTTCTCCTCGACCACGGGGCCGACACCCTGACCCACGCCGTAGGCGGTGCCGAACGTGGCGGCGAGAGCGGCGGCGAATGCGGTGATCTTCAGGCCTGCGTGCATGGTCGGCACCTCCGGTATGGGTTCTCGATGCACCTCACCATACCCCTAGGGGGTATCAAGTCAACCGGCATACCCCGCTTGCTTTGGATACCCTCCAGGGGTATACAGGAGGCGCGACCAACCATACCCCCACCCCGTACTCCGGAGGAGTGGCGATGACCACCACCGCAGCAGCCGAGACAGAGCTCGCCATCGGCGGTATGACCTGCGCCTCCTGCGCGGCGCGCATCGAGAAGAAGCTCAACCGGATGGACGGGGTCACCGCGACCGTCAACTACGCCACCGAGAAGGCCAAGGTCACCTATGACGCCGGCGTCTCGGTCCAGGACCTGATAGCGACCGTGGAGAAGACCGGGTACACGGCCCGGGAACCGGCACCACCGGAGCGGACTGACGCCCCTGACGAAGCGGAGCCCGACGAACTGCGGTCCCTGCGCGAGCGGTTGGTGACCGCCGTGGTGCTCGCGGTCCCGGTGGTGGCGATGGCGATGATCCCCGCGCTGCAGTTCGAGTACTGGCAGTGGCTGTCGCTGACGCTGGCGGCGCCTGTGGTGACGTACGCCGGCTGGCCCTTCCACAAGGCGGCGTTCACCAATGCCCGGCACGGCGCGGCCACCATGGACACGCTGATCTCCGTCGGTACGACGGCCGCCTTCGGCTGGTCGCTGTGGGCCCTGTTCCTCGGGACCGCGGGCACGCCGGGCATGAAGCACCCCTTCGAGCTGACGATCGCCCGCGGTGACGGCACCGGGAACCTCTATCTGGAGGCCGCGGCCGGAGTCACCGCGTTCATCCTGGCCGGGCGGTACTTCGAGGCCCGTTCCAAGCGCAAGGCCGGCGCGGCCCTCAAGGCGCTGCTGGAGCTGGGTGCGAAGGACGTCACCGTGCTGCACGCGGACGGTCACGAACAGACCGTCCCGGTCACCGAGTTGAAGGTCGGTGACCGCTTCGTCGTGCGTCCCGGCGAGAAGATCGCCACCGACGGGAGCGTAGTCGAGGGCTCGTCCGCCGTGGACGCCTCCATGCTCACCGGTGAATCGGTGCCGGTGGAGGTCACCCCCGGCGACGCCGTCACCGGCGCCACCGTCAACGCGGGCGGACGGCTCGTCGTCGAGGCGACCCGGGTCGGCGCGGACACGCAACTGGCCAGGATGGCCAAGCTGGTCGAGGACGCGCAGAACGGCAAGGCGGCCGCCCAGCGGCTCGCGGACCGGATCTCCGCGGTGTTCGTGCCGATTGTCATCGCCCTCGCGCTCGGCACCCTGGGCTTCTGGCTCGGCAACGGCGCCGGTACGGCGGCCGCGTTCACCGCCGCCGTCGCGGTACTGATCATCGCCTGCCCGTGCGCCCTGGGCCTCGCCACCCCGACCGCGCTCCTGGTGGGTACCGGACGCGGTGCCCAGCTCGGCGTCCTGATCAAGGGTCCGGAAGTCCTGGAGTCCACGCGCAAGGTCGACACCGTGGTCCTGGACAAGACCGGCACGGTCACGACCGGCCGGATGAACCTGCTGGCCGTGCACGCGGCCTACGGCACCGACGAGGCCGAAGTCCTGCGGCTGGCGGGCGCTTTGGAGCACGCGTCGGAGCACCCCGTCGCCCGCGCGGTGGCCGAGGGGGCGATGGAGAAACTGGGCCCCCTCCCCACACCGGAGGACTTCGCGAACGTGCCGGGGCTCGGTGTGCAGGGCATCGTCGACGGCCACGCGGTGCTCGTCGGGCGCGAGCGTCTGCTCAAGGAGTGGGCGATGGAGCTGCCCGAGGAGCTCCGGCTCGTGAAGGCCGCGGCGGAGTCGGCGGGCCGTACGGTGATCGCCGTCGCCTGGGACGGCGAGGCACGGGCCGTCCTGGAGGTCGCCGACGCGGTCAAGGACACGAGCCGCGAGGCGATCACCCGGCTGCGCGCCCTCGGGCTCACCCCGATCCTGCTGACCGGCGACAACCGGGCCGTGGCCGAGTCCGTGGCCCGCCACGTCGGTATCGACGCCGCGCACGTGATCGCCGAGGTGCTGCCCCAGGACAAGGTCGACGTAGTCAAGCGCCTTCAGACAGAGGGCCGTTCGGTCGCGATGGTCGGCGACGGTGTCAACGACGCGGCCGCGCTGGCCCAGGCCGACCTGGGCCTGGCGATGGGCACCGGCACGGACGCGGCGATCGAGGCGGGCGACCTGACCCTGGTCCGAGGCGACCTACGGGCCGCGGCGGACGCCGTCAGGCTCGCCCGCCGGACCCTGGGCACGATCCGCTCCAACCTGTTCTGGGCCTTCGCCTACAACGTGGCGGCCCTGCCGCTGGCGGCGGCCGGACTGCTCAACCCGATGCTCGCGGGAGCGGCGATGGCGTTCTCCTCGGTGTTCGTGGTCGGCAACTCGCTGCGGTTGCGGTCCTTCAAGGCGGCACGCTGACTTCGTGACCGTCGCCGTACACCTCAGGCACTCTGATGGTCCGTCAGCCGGACGTGGACGGCCGTCAGCGCCAGCGCCAGCGGCCCGGGCACCAGGAAGGCCAGCGGCACCAGCATCCACGCGCACAGAGCCGCCGTGGCCACGGCGAGCAGCACCAGCACGCTCCCGCCGACGTCCCGCACCGCGTCCTGGCCGGCTTCCCGCACGGCGGCCGGCCAGTCGGTGAGCGACTCCGGGCGGGCGCAGGCCCGCAGGCCCACGACAAGGGCGGCCGCACCGATTCCGGCGGCCACCACCGCGAACAGGGGCGCCCCCGGCAGCCCGGCGCCGGCGAGCGCCAGGTCCGCCAGGAACAGCAGACCACCGGCGAGGGCCACGGCGCCCGCCGCCAGGTCTCCGGCCCGCAGCCGTCGCCGTAGCAACGCGAAGTACCGTCCGGCGGTAGCGGGTTGGCCCTCCCCCGCGCCCCGCAGGACCGCGCACGCGGTCGACAGCGCGGCCGGGGCCGTCACAACCGGGAGGCACACCAGGGCCGTTGCCAGGCCGACGCTCAGCATGTCGGCGAACAGGGTCATCCGGGGTCCGAAGACCTCACCGGGCTCACGAGCACGCATGTCACTCATCCCTTGAGTCCCGAACTGGCCATGCCCTCCACCAGGAACCGCTGGAAGGCCAGGAAGAACAGCACGATCGGCAGCAGGGCGATCACCGACATCGCGAACATCGGGCCGAACGCCGACTGGCTGGAAGCGTCCACGAACGACCTGAGGGCGAGCGTGAGCGTGAACTTGTCGGGGTCGAAGAGGTAGATGAGCTGGGTGAAGAAGTCGTTCCAGGTCCAGATGAAGGTGAAGATCGCCGTGGTGATCAGCGCGGGCCTGGTCAGCGGCAGCACGATCTGGAAGAAGCTGCGGAAGGGCCCGCAGCCGTCGATGCGGGCGGCCTCCTCCAGCTCGCGCGGCAGGCCGCGCATGAACTGCACGATGAGGAAGACGAAGAACGCCTCCGTGGCCAGGAACTTGGGCAGGATCAGCGGCCAGTAGGTGTTCACCAGGCCGAGCTTGTTGAAGATGATGTACTGCGGGATCAGGATCGCGTGGTGCGGCAGCATGATCGTGGCGATCATGAAGGCGAACATCGGGCCGCGGAAGCGGAACCGCAGACGGGCGAAGGCGTAGGCGGCCAGCGAGCAGCTGATGACGTTGCCGAGGACCGCGCCGCCCGCGATCAGCAGGGAGTTGGACAGCAGCCGCCAGATGGAGACGTCGTTGACACCCTCGAAGGCGGTCTCGTAGTTGGACCACTCCAGATGGCTCGGCAGGAGGTCGAGGCTGGCGATGACCTCGTCGGCGGGCTTGAGCGAGGTGGCGAGGAGCCAGGCCAGCGGGTACAGCATCACGAGCAGGGCGGCCAGACAGCCGAGGTGCAGGGCGACCCGGCCCCAGCGAACGGGCTTGCGAACAACGGCGGTTGTGGTCATCGGTCCCCCTCGGACGCGTAGAAGACCCAGGAACGCGAGGTACGGAACAGCACCGCCGTGACGACGCCGATGACCAGGAGCAGCACCCAGGCCATCGCGGAGGCGTAGCCCATGTGGGAGGCGACGAAGCCCCGGTCGTAGAGGTACATCGTGTAGACGAGGGTGGAGTCCGCGGGACCGCCCTTGCCCGCGCTCACCGCGAAGGCGGGCGTGAAGACCTGGAAGGCCTGGATGGTCTGCAGAACCAGGTTGAAGAAGAGGACCGGGGACAGCATGGGAACGGTGACGGACAGGAACTGCCGCCACCGACCGGCCCCGTCGACGGCCGCCGCCTCGTACAGCTCGGCGGGTATCTGTTGCAGGCCCGCGAGGAAGATCACCATCGGTGCCCCGAACTGCCACACCGTCAGCAGCGCGACGGCCAGCAGCGCCCAGCCCGGCTTGTTCACCCAGCCACCGGTGCCGAACAGGTTGTCCACCGTGCCGCCGTCGTTGAAGACCGCCCGCCAGACCAGCGCGATCGACATGGAGGCGCCGAGCAGCGAGGGAGCGTAGAACGCGGAGCGGTAGAAGGCCTTGCCGTGCTTCATGGACTTCAGGGCGAGCGCGACGACCAGGGCCAGCGCCAGTTGCAAGGGGACGGCTATGACGACGTACAGGAGGGTCGTCGTGACCGAACGCCAGTAGCGCGGGTCCTCGGTGAACATCTGCGTGTAGTTGCGCAAGCCCACCCAGTGGGGCGGGTCGAAGAGGTTGTAGTCGGTGAAGGACAGGTACAGCGAGACGGCCATCGGCAGCAGGGTCAGCACGATCGCGCCGAGGACCCACGGGGAGAGGAACACCCAGGCTGCGCCCTGGCGTTCGCGCTTGGGGCTGCGCTTCGAGGTGGCGGCGGTGGCGCGTTTCCCACCCGTCGGGATCGCGGTGGTGGTGGTCATGACCTCAGCTCCGCCTTCGCCTCGGTGACGTAGTTCTCGGCGGCCTCGCGGGGCGACATGCGCTCGTAGGAGACCTGGTCGTAGTCGCGCTGGAAGGTGGACTGGAGGGCGTTGTCGCCGGAGGGCGGGGCCTGCGGCGGGTCCTTCAACTTCCCTTCCAGGGAGGCCTGGTAGTCGGCCACCGTCTCGTCGAAGTCCTTCAGGAGCGGCGCGGTCTCCTTCCGGATGGACTCGTTGACGGGGATGCCCCGGGTGGCGCCGAGGATCTTCGCCGCGGCCTGGTCGTTGAGGAGGAAGTCGACGAGCTGGGCCGCCTCCTTGGCGTGGCCTGAGTCGGCGGAGACGCCGAGGAACATGGACGGCTTGAAGTACTGGCCGGGCGTGCCGTCGGAGCCGGACGGCATGGGTGCCAGCGCGATCCCGGTCGGGATGAGGGCGAGGTAACCGCTGGACGGAGCGTCCCAGTTGGTGTCGGAGACCGCTTTGCCGCGGCCCAGCGGGGTGTTCTCGACCGAGCCGTCGAGCTGGGTGGTCTGCTCGGCCGGGGAAACCGCGCCCGCACGCCTCAACTTGTCCGTGAAGGTCCACCACTTGGTGAGGTCGTCGGCGGTGAAGCCCAGTCCCCCGCTCTTGGTGTAGAGGGCCTTGTCCTGTCCGCGCAGCCAGACCTCGAAGGCGTCCTCGCTCCACCCGGGATCGGTGGCGCCCGGTTCGCCGGTCTTCTGCTTGAGCGCGCGCACAGCGTCGGCCCAGTCGTCCCAGGTCCATCCCTGCTCGGGGAGCGGAACTCGCGAGTCCTTCCAGGTCTTGACGTCGTAGACGACGGTCTCGGTGCCCCGGCCCTGCGGGATGGCGTACTGGGTGCCGTCCACCCGGCCGGTGGCGAGCAGTCCGGAGTCGATCTCGGAGGTGCGGAGCACGGCCTTCTGCTTCGCCAGGTCGAGCAGGACCCCGCCGGACGCGTACTGGTCGATCTGGCGGTAGTCGAGCTGCATCACGTCGGGTGCGTCGCCGCCCGTGGCCTGGACGGCGAGCTTCTGCTTGTAGGCGTCGTAACCCGAGAACGACGTCTGCACCTGGATGTTCGGGTGCTGTTTCTCGAACAGGGCGACGGCCTGCTCGGTGCGTTCCGCGCGGTCGGGGTTGCCCCACCACGTGTAGCGCAGCACGACCTTTCCGCCGCCGACCGACTCCCCGGATCCCCCGCAAGCGGCCGCCAGCGCGCAGAGCGCGAGTGCGACCGCCGAAGCGCAGAACCCCTTTGTCCTGTGTCCGGGCATGCCGAGGTCACCTCTTCCCTTCCTCGGACTTTCTACGGCCCCCCTCGGAACTCCCCCCAGAACAAACCGTGTTACTCGGGCAGTGTCGTCCCCGGCAGGTTGTACTCGTCCCGGCGGCCGCACATCCCGAAGCCGCCGAGCCGGGTGGGTGCGGCCTCGTACGCGGTCGCCTCGCCGAGATACGACGGCTCCCCGGCCGCCAGCGCGTCGAGCTGGGCGCCGGTGCGCTCGGCGGTGGCCAGCGCGCCGGCCTGCCACAGCTCGCGCCAGTCGGGCACCTTCGCCCGCACGAGGCGGGCGGCGGCCCGCTGGAACTCCAGGTACGGGGCGTTGTCCCCGGCGGCCAGGGCCTCGCGCAGACCGAGATAGCCCTCGACGGCCAGGTCCCGGCGCTTTCGGGCGGCCGCGGCCGTCTCCGGACCCGTGCCGGGCGGGAGCTGCGCGGCCTCGGCGTACCGCGAGGGGTCGGCGAGGACCTCCGGAGGGAAGGTGAAGACGGCGTCCCCGGCCTCGGGCAGGCCGCTGTTCTGCATGAGCACGGTGATCCGCAGGTCGCCGCCCTGGACCATGCGGTGCACGGTGCCCGGGGTGAACCAGGCGATCGAGCCCGGCTCCAGGGGGATCTCCCGGTAGCCGTCGGGACTCAGCGTCTGCACCGCGCCCCGGCCGCCCGTGACGACGTACGCCTCGGTGCACACCAGGTGCAGATGCGGGCTGCCGCCGCAGACGCCGTCGGCGGCCTCCCAGTCGTAGGCGCTCAGGTGGGACAGGCCCACGGCGCCGGGCAGCGGGTGCGGAAACCCCGAAAGCTGCGGCCCGCTCACCACGGCAGCCCCTCCAGGTGCTCACCGACCCGTTCGGCGTCCCAGGCCCCGTCGGCCACCACCAGCCGGTAGCGGTACTCGAAGGACTCCCCCGGCAGCAGCTCGAACTCCTCGAAGAACGCCCAGGAGAACGCGACCGTCGGGAACGGCTCGGAGCGCACGAACCAGTGCGACTCGTGGATCGCGGTCTGCGCGTCAAGGTTCTCGGGGGCGTGCGCGAAGACGAGCGTGGAGTGGGCGTCCACGTCGTCGTGCTCGGTGGTGATGGCGAGCCAGGGACCCTGGCTGCCCATCAGCTTGTCCGCGTCGGCGTCGGAGCCCGGGGCGAAGACCGTGCCGCCGGTGAAGTCGCGGGGGCCGCGCCACTGGAGTCCGGTGTAGCCGGCCATCTCCCGGCCCGCGGTGGTCGGGGAGCCGAAGGAGAGGGGCTCGTCGCGGGTGTTGGTCAGGCGGATCGACCAGTCGAGGGCCCAGGATCCGGACTCCTCGTCCACCGAGTGGACGGTGATGCCGCGGACCTCGCGCGCCCACTCGGTGCCGCCGTTCTCCACCCAGGTGAGCTCCTCGGTGAGGGTGAGCCGGTCGTCCTCGATCTCCAGCGCCGGGAAACCGTCGTGCCGCATCGAACCGACACGCTCCGGCAGGGGCAGGTAACCCTGCCCGTGGACATAGCAGTTGCCGCCCCAGAAGTTCTGCCCGGACAGATGGCTGGCCGTCATCTGCAGGCCCTTGTGCCAGCGGTGGTCGTTGGGCCGGTAGCCGGTCACCGTGTTCCCGGCGAGGGTGCGCACCGGGTGGGCGTAGGGCTTCTTCGCCTCGAAGGCCTCCGGGTCGGGTCGGTAGACGTAGCGGAGGATCTCCGTGCCGTTCGCCGCCTCGACGGCGATGTGTTCGCCGTGGACGTGGCTGACGCGGATGCTCATGCGCGCTCCTTGGGGGCCCAGTGGGGGTGGTCTCCGTGCATGGCCGGGTAGAAGGGGTCACCGGGCGCGATCTCGCCCGCGTGCACGGGCTGCCCCGTGAACGCCGACTTGTAGAGCGCGGCGGCGAACTCGAGGGTGGCACGCGCGTCGGTGCCGCTGCCCGGAGGCCTGACACCGTTGTCGTACGCGTCGAGGAGCGTGCCGAGCTGGGCCGCGTGCGAGCTGGGCACGTCGGAGGCGGGCGTGCGCCAGGCGTCGGTGCGTTCGGCGCCCACGTGGGGGGCGGGCGTGTAGGTCCAGTCCTCGTTGCGGTGGCCGTACAGGTGGGTGAGTTCGACGGTCGCGTCGGCGCAGTCGATGCGGATGCGACTCACCTCGTCGGGTGACAGCACGCTGTTGACGACGGTGGCGAGGGCCCCGCTCTCGAAGCGGACGAGGGCGGTGGAGACGTCCTCGCTCTCGGTGTCGTGGACCAGCCGGGCCGCCATGGCGCGGATCTCCGCCCACGGGCCGAGCAGGTGCAGGAGGAGGTCGTACTGGTGGATGCCGTGGCCCATGGTGGGGCCGCCGCCCTCGCTGGCCCAGGTCCCGCGCCACGGTACGGCGTAGTAGGCGGCGTCCCGGTGCCAGGTGGTCTGGCAGTGCGCGACCCGGGGGGCGCCGAGCTCGCCGCTCGTGATGAGCTCGCGCGCGTGGACGGCGCCGGAGCCGTAGCGGTGCTGGAAGACCACGGAGGCGTAGGCGCCGGAGGCCTCCTCGGCCGCCGCGATCTCGTCGTACTCGGCGAGCGACAGCGTCAGCGGCTTCTCGCACAGCACCCAGGCACCCGCCTTGAGCGCGGCCACCGTCTGCTCCCGGTGCAGCGAGGGCGGGGTGCCGATGAGGACCAGGTCGGGTCGTACGGCGTCCAGCATCTCGTCCATCGAGGTGTACCCGGCGACCCCGTCGCCGGCGAGCTCCTGGAAGGCGTCGAGTCTGCCCTGGTCCACGTCCACGGCGGCGACCAGATCCACGCGCTCGGCGTGGGCCCTGAGCGCGGGCAGGTGGCTGCCGCTGACGATGGCGCCGGTACCGACCACGGCTGCGCGGCGGCGGGCTGGACGGGGCATACGGTCCTCCTCGGGCGTCCCGGCAAAAGGACGCTGACGTGCGGGGAAAGCGCTTGCTCCCCGGAGTGACCCTAGATCCCAGGCGATTGTCCTAACAAGACCCCGTGCCGTGATATCGGTGAACACGCCACGCGTACCACTCGTTCACTTGCCTGACGCAAGTAATGCGACCGCCCTCACCTCCGCCCGCTTCCTCCGGCGCCCAGGTGCGCGAGAGGCTCCCGGTCAGAGAGCGGCGAACAGGTCGTCGAGCGGGGCGGGAACGCGGTCGGGGTCGAGGGCCTCGACGAGGACCCGTCCGTAGTGGATCTTGCGCCCTTTCTTCGTACCGAAAAAGCGCCGCAACTGCTGCTGGGCGGTGCGACCCCGCTGGGCGGGCTGGGACAGGAAGGTCCGCAGAGGCCGATCGTCGCCCTGCTCGCGCACGAGTTCCGTCACCCGTTCCACGCCCAGCGCGCGGATGAGTTCGTCCTCCAGGTCCGCCGCGCAGACGAAGTACCCGTGCGGTGCCGCGCCGGCCCGCTCCCAGCCCCGGGCGTAGAAGGGCCGCTCCCGCTCGTCGCACAGACCTGTCAGGCGCAGGCCCAGGCCCGACGGGCCGAGCAGACCGGCGAAGCGGCCGACACTCATCGCCCCGCCCATCGCCAGGACGCAGAGCCCCTCGACGGCCAGGTCCCGGCCCCGGCTCGCGGCCAGCGCGTCGACCGCTGCCACGTCGCTCGGCCCTTCGAGCAGGACGACGGTCCCGACGGACAGCCGTGCGGCCAGCTCGCGTGCGGGGCCCTCCGGGCCACCGGCCGCCCACGCCGTGACCGCGTCCCGGAACTCCCCCATGTCAGCCATGGCACGAGTCTGTGCCCTCACCCGCCCCGACGGTAGGCAATTTCCGCCGGGCTCACCGGCTCGTCTCCCCGTGCGTCACCCGGATCTTGGACTGGCCGTGCGGGAGCTGCTCCCAGTCGTCCATGAACCGGGCCCGCAGGCCGTGCCGCTCGGCGAGGGCGACGAGCGTCTCGACCCGGTAGTAGAAGTCCTCCCGGAGCACATGGTGTTCCTCGCCCTCGGTGCGGTCGAACGTGAAGTCGAACCAGCCGCCGGGAGCGAGCACCCGGCCGACATGGGCCAGGCACTCCTCGATCACCGGGAGCGGCGAGTGCGAGAAGACGCTGTGCGCGTGGACGACGTCGAAGTGGGCGTCCGGCAGGAAGCGCAAGGTCAGGTCGCGGACCGGCGTCAGCGTCGGCAACCGCTTCTCCAGGCCCATCTCCACGATCGTGTCCTGTGCGGCGAAGAGGATGTCGGGCGAGATGTCGACGCCGTAGTAGTGGCCGGGCTCCAGGTGGCGGATGAACCGCCAGCCGCCGCGCAGGTTGCCGCAGCCGATCTCCAGCATGCGGTGCTCGGGGCGCAGACCATGGCCGACCAGGTAGTCGAACTGCATCGCCCCGAGCGTCAGCCAGCGTTCCCGGTTGCGGCTGCCGACGGCCAGGTCGGGATCGGCCTGGGTGTCGGAGCGCATCACGGCCCGGTAGTAGGCGATGTGGTCCGAGTGACGGCGGCTGAGCCACAGGTCGCGGGCGGCGCGGGCCAGATGGCGGGGCACCCGGTCGGGGTGGCGCAGGGCGTAGCCGACGCGGTGGCCGAGGGCGGCGCGGTTGGCGGTGAGGTTCTTGGCGGGCATCCTGAGACCTTTCGGAGATCGTCGTTGTGCTGCCAGCCTCGGTGCGGCGGCGGTGCCTCAGGCTCGGTCAACAGGCTTCGGCCCCGGGGAGGTTCGGGTGACCGCCATGTCAGCCGATCGGTTGATGCGCTGCCGCGTCCGTCGCGTTAGACACGGAGCATGAACCACACCGAACGGAGCTTGAACCACACCGATCCGGACGAGCGCTGGCTGGGCGCGATCGTGCACGGCGCGTTCTTCCTGCTCCTGGGCTCGTCGTTCGCCCGCTTCCTCTCCCGCGACCAGGGTGGGGCGCGCACCGGCTGGGTGGTGGCGCTGTTCGTCTTCTTCTGTCTTCTCTACGTTCTCGGGCATCTGCTCGCCCCGCCACCCCGGCCGGGCCTGTCACCCACCCGGCGGCATCTGCTCTGGCTGGGCTCGGCCACCGCCGTCTGGGTCGTCCTGCTCGCCCTCGCGCCGAGCGCCACCTGGTGCGTGATGCCCCTGCTGTTCGCCGGGCTGCACGCCCTGCCGCCGAGGATCGCGGTACCGGCGGCGGCCCTGCTCACGGCACTCGTCGTCGTGTCGGAGATACGGGTGGCGGACGGGCCGCTCAACCCGAACATGGTCGTGGCCCCGCCGGCCGTCGCCGCGGTCGCCACCGCCGTACTGGTGCATCTGCAACGGCAGGGCGCCCGCCAGCGCGTACTGATCGAGGACCTGATGCGCACCCGGAGCGAACTCGCCGCCACCGAACGGCGGGCCGGGGTGCTGGCCGAGCGCCAGCGGCTGTCCGCGGAGATCCACGACACCCTCGCGCAGGGGCTGTCCAGCCAGCGGATGCTGCTCCAGGCCGCCGAGCGGACGTGGGGCACGGACGAGGAGGCGGCCCGGGGACATGTCCGGGCGGCGGCGGAGATCACCTCGCACAGCCTCGCCGAGGCCCGTCGCTTCGTGCACGACCTGGCTCCGGCCGATCTCGCGGAGCGTTCCCTGACGGAGGCGCTCGGGGACCTGGCCCGGCGCGAGAGCGGTCCGGGGCTGACCGTGGAGTTCCGGCTCGACGGGGAACCGGGCCCGCTGCCGGAGCGGGTCGCGGCGGCGCTGCTGCGGATCGCTCAGGGCGCGCTGGCCAACGTACGCGAGCACGCGGCGGCGACCCGGGCCGCGCTCACACTGACCTGGCTTGACGACCAGGTCTCGCTGGACGTCGCCGACAACGGACGGGGCCTGGCGCACCCCCCGTCGCCGTCGTCGCCGCGCGGGCACGGGCTCCCCGCCATGCGGATCCGGGCCAGCCAGGCCGGCGGCGCCCTCACCGTGGAGTCGACGCCGGGCGAGGGCACCGTGGTGTCGGTCGCCGTCCCGCTCGTGATCAAGGAGCCCGCCCTGTGAGTACGACCGCCCCCTCCTCCCCCGTCCGGCTGCTGCTCTGCGACGACCATGCCGTCGTACGGGCCGGTCTGCGCGCCCTGCTCTCCAGCGCGGACGGCATCGACGTGGTCGGGGAGGCGGCAACCGGTGAGGAGGCGCTCGCGATGACGGCCCATCTGAGCCCCGACGTCGTGCTGATGGATCTCCAACTCGACGGCGGCATGGACGGAGTGACAGCCACTCGGGAGCTCACCGGCCGGGGTGAGCGCGGCCCTCGCGTGCTGGTGCTGACCATGTTCGACACCGACGCCGACATCACCCGCGCCATCGAGGCGGGTGCCACCGGCTACCTCCTGAAGGCCGAGCAGCCCGAGGAGTTGTTCACGGCCATCCGCGATGCCGCGTCCGGCCGCGGCACGCTCTCCGCGCCGGTGGCCGACCGGCTGCTGACCCGGCTGCGCAGCCCTCTCCCCACCCTGTCCGCCCGGGAGCAGGAGATCCTCGCGCAGCTGGCCCGCGGTCTCGGCAACCGGGAGATCGCCCGGGCGCTGTTCATCAGCGAGGCCACCGTCAAGACCCATCTGGGCCGGATCTACGGCAAGTTGGGGGTCGACACCCGGGCGGGTGCGGTGGCCGTCGCCAAGGAACGGCGGCTGTTGTCGTGACCGCCCGCGGGAACCATGGGTATCCGTTCGGCGTCGTTCCGTTACAGCAGGCACCCTTGACAGCGTGCGTACTGTTTCGCGACGTTTGATCCTTGCCGACCGTTCGATCGGCAATGGGGGAATTGGGGGGTGCGGTCGCCCATGCGATCGATGAGCAGTGACACGGACATCACCATCCACAGACCCGAGGAGCTCGGTGCCTCGCTGCGGGGGGCCTGGCACCGGGCGATGGACGAATCACCCGAGTACGCCAACCCGTTCCTGGCACCCGAGTTCGCGGCCGGCATCGGCAGACATCGCCGCGGCACCGCCCGGGTGGCGGTGCTGCACCAGCGCGGCGAGGCCGTGGGCTTCCTCCCGTACGAACGCAACTCCTTCGGCGTCGGCCGGGCCATCGGGCTCGGGCTCTCCGACTGCCAGGGGCTCGTGCACCGCCCGGGGTTCACCTGGGACACCCGTGCGCTGCTCAGGGCCTGCCGGCTCTCGGTGTTCGAGTTCGACCACCTCGTCGAGGAGCAGAGGCCCTTCGCCCCGTATGTCACGGGGACCTTCGCCTCACCGGTGATCGATCTGAAGGTCGGCAGCGACAGTTACCCGGAGTGGCTGCGCGGCGCGTACCCGGGACTCGCCAAGACGACGCTCAAGAAGGAACGCCGGCTCGGGCGCGACCTGGGCGAGATGCGCTTCGTGTTCGACGAACGCGACCCGGGGGCGCTGCGCACGCTGATGCGCTGGAAGTCCGCCCAGTACCGCAGGACAGGCCGGATGGACCGGTTCGCGCGGCCCTGGATCGTGGAGCTGGTGGAGGACCTGTTCCAGGTCCGCGAGGAGCACTTCACCGGGGTCCTGTCGGTGGTGTACGCCGGGGACCGGCCGGTGGCCGCCCATTTCGGGCCGCTCTCCCGCACCGTGTTCGCGCCCTGGTTCACCGCGTACGACCCCGAGCTGCGCTACTACTCCCCCGGCCTGGTCATGCACCTGCGGATGGCGGAGGCGGCGGGCCGGCGCGGGGCGCGGCTCATGGACATGGGGCGGGGCGACAAGGAGTGGAAGGACCGGCTCAAGACCCGTGAGCTGCGCGTGGCGGAAGGATTCGCCACCCGTCCGCACCCGGTCGCGACGGCCCACAGCCTGTGGCGCCGCCCGGTGCGGGGCCTGCGCAACACGGTCAACGCCCACCCCGCCCTGCGCGAGCCCGCCGACCGGCTCCTGAAGACCGTCGGCACCCTGCGCACGTCCGGGCAGCACTCGGACTCCGACAGAGCGGGCCCGATGGCGAGCTGAACGCCGGTTCACCCACAGCGCCCCCTCGGCTCGCCGCGGGGGACACGAACGTGCCGTTCTCCCCGCCCATCGACACGAGGGGTGCCGATGCCGTACGGCTCGCGGCTGGCCGCGACGATGACCCAGCGACTGGGACGCGAATGCGTCTACACACCCTCGGCCCGACTGGCCCTGTATCTGGCGCTCAGGCGCTGGTGCCGGCCGGGCGCGCGGGTGCTGATGTCCCCGGTGAACGACGACGTGATCCTGTTCGTGGTCCTTGCGGCCGGGCTGCGCCCGGTGCAGGCCCCGGTGTCCGTGTGGGACGGCAACATCGACCCGGCCGCGGTACCGGAGTCGACCTGGCGCGGTGTGGACGCCGTCCTGACCACCAACCTGTACGGGGTGCCCGACCGGGTCCTCGAACTGCGCCGCCGCTGCGCGCAGTTGGGGATCCCGCTGTTCGAGGACGCGGCGCACGCCATCGGCAGCCATGTGGACGGGCAGCCGGTCGGGACCTTCGGCAAGGCGGCGGTGTTCAGCCTGTCCAAGCACGTTGCGGGGATGGCGGGCGGTTTCCTCGCCGTCGAGGACGCGCGCTCCCGACGGGAGCTGGAGGTGCTGCGGGACGATCTGCTCACCCCGGGCCGGCTGCGCGAGGACCTCGCCACGACACTGCGCCCGCTGGCCAGGTCGACGATCCGCACCCTGCGTCTGGTGCGACCGGTGTGGCGGACGATGGAGGGCCTCGGACTGCTGGAGCGCGACGCGTTCCGGATGGCGCTGCACGCCTCGCGGCTCACGGCGTCCGCGAGGGAGGCGCCGAGTCTCGCGGCGTACGAGCGGTGGGTCCGCGTCGACCTGCACGGTTACCGCTCCCGGCACGGTTCACTGGTCCGCGGCCAGCTGAGGCTGCGCCTGGCCCGTCTCGACGAGGACCTCGCCCGGCGCCGGGCCGGGGTCTCCCTCCTCGCGGGGACGCCCTGGGCCACTCCGGCGCTGCGCGACCGTACCGCCCACGACGGCCCCCTGCCGCTCTTCCGGGTGCCGCTCCTGGTCCACGACCGGGACGATCTCGTGCGGCGGCTGGTGCGGCACGACGTGGTCTCGGGCTACATCTACGACCCGCCGCTGGACGACTACGCGGGCGCGGAGTTCGTCGAGCCCTCCCCCGACCCGGCGCCCGCCCGCTGGTTCGCGGCCCACGCGCTCCCGGCCGATCCGCTCCTCGCTCGCAGGATCATGGCCGCGTTCGCGAAGGAGCGGGTGGCCGACGCGCACCCCTCACTGCTGCGGCCGGTCCCCGACACCGCATCGCCCCGGTTGCTGGGGCAGTGAGCTGCGCCACCCCGATGATCGATCAAAGCATCAGGGGGTTAGCATATGAGCGCCGCCTAGCTCGAAAGAGAATTCTGTGACTGTCAAGGACGACTCGTTCACCGACTGGAAGAACCGCGAGGAGATCGCGGAATCGATGATCCCGATGATCGGGAGGCTGCACAGGGAGCGGGACGTAACGGTTCTGCTGCACAGCCGCTCCCTGGTGAACAAGTCGGTGGTCAGCATCCTCAAGACCCACCGGTTCGCCCGGCAGATCGCCGGTGAGGAGCTCTCGGTCACCGACACCCTGCCCTTCGTCCAGGCGCTCACCGCGCTGGACCTCGGCCCCTCGCAGATCGACATCGGCCGGCTCGCGGAGATCTACAAGGCCGACGACCGCGGTCTGTCGGTGGCGGAGTTCACCGCGGAGGCCGTGGCCGGCGCGACGGGCGGCAACAAGATCGACCGGCGTGAGCCACGGGATGTCGTCCTCTACGGCTTCGGCCGCATCGGGCGTCTGGTGGCCCGGCTGCTGATCGAGAAGGCCGGTTCCGGCAACGGACTGCGCCTGCGCGCGATCGTGGTGCGCGGGGGCGGCGAACAGGACATCGTCAAGCGGGCCTCGCTGCTGCGCCGGGACTCCATCCACGGCCAGTTCCAGGGCACGATCACCGTCGACGAGGCCGAGAGCGCGATCATCGCCAACGGCAACACCATCAAGGTGATCTACGCCAACGACCCCTCCGAGGTCGACTACACGGCGTACGGCGTCAACAACGCCATCCTCATCGACAACACCGGCAAGTGGCGCGACCGCGAGGGCCTCTCGCAGCATCTGCGCCCCGGCATCGACAAGGTGGTGCTGACCGCGCCGGGCAAGGGCGACGTCCCCAACATCGTGCACGGCGTCAACCACGACACCATCAAGCCGGACGAGCAGATCCTGTCCTGCGCGTCCTGCACCACCAACGCGATCGTGCCGCCGCTGAAGGCGATGGCCGACGAGTACGGCGTGCTGCGCGGTCACGTGGAGACGGTCCACTCGTTCACCAACGACCAGAACCTGCTGGACAACTACCACAAGGCGGACCGACGGGGCCGTTCGGCGCCGCTCAACATGGTCATCACGGAGACGGGCGCCGCCTCGGCCGTCGCCAAGGCGCTGCCCGACCTCAAGGCACCGATCACCGGCAGCTCGATCCGGGTGCCGGTGCCGGACGTGTCCATCGCGATCCTGAGCCTGCGCCTCGGCCGCGAGACCACCCGCGAGGAGGTCCTGGACTACCTCCGTGACGTGTCGCTGACCTCCCCGCTCAAGCGCCAGATCGACTTCACCACCGCCCCCGACGCGGTCTCCATGGACTTCGTCGGCTCCCGGCACGCCTCGATCATCGACGCCGGCGCGACGAAGGTCGACGGCGACAACGCGATCCTCTACCTCTGGTACGACAACGAGTTCGGCTACTCCTGCCAGGTGATCCGGGTCGTGCAGCACGTCTCGGGCGTGGAGTACCCGACGTATCCGTCGGCACTCTGATCAGTCTCCTCATCGCGACGCATGCTGGTCGGGGTCCGGAGCCGGCAAGGTGCTCGGCTCGTGGAACTGGTACTGACTGAGCCGGTGGTACTCACCACCGGCTCGCAGTAGCTGCCTGTGCGTTCCCTTCTCCACGATCCGGCCGTCCCGCAGTACGACGATGACGTCGGCGTCGCGGATCGTGGAGAGCCGGTGGGCGATCACCAGGCAGGTGCGGCCATGCCGCAGCCGCGAGGTCGCCCGTTGCAGGAGGAGCTCGGTGCGGGCGTCGACCGCACTGGTGGCCTCATGGAGGATCAGCACGGCCGGGTCGGCGATGAACGCGCGGGCGATGCAGATCAGTTGTCGCTCGCCCTCGCTCAGGCGTCCGTCCGCACTGCCGACCACCGTGTCGTAGCCCTGTGGAAGGGCGTTCACGATGTGGCTGACACCGCAGGCCTCAGCGGCCTGTTCGACCTGCCCGAGTGTGGCATCCGGGCGCCCGTAGGCGATGTTGTCGCGAATGGTTCCGCCGAACAGCCACGGCTCCTGAGGAACGAGCCCGATCTCGGAGCGCAACGCGTCCCGAGACACCGAGGTGATGTCCGTGCCGTCGACGAGGACGCGTCCACTGCCGACGTCGTGAAACCGCATCAACAGTTTCATCAGGGTCGTCTTCCCGGCGCCCGACGCGCCGACGATCGCCGCGGTCCGCCCCGGCTCGACGACCAGGTCGAGGTCCTTGATGGTCGGCTCGCGGTCGTAGCCGAACGACACGTGCTCGAACGTGATCCGGCGCGGCCGAACGGCCGGCAGCCGTCCCTGGCGCACGCAACGCCATACAGGCTCCGCCCAGCATCGTGATCGGTGCGGCGACCACCACTGTGCCGAAGGTGAGCAGGAGCGCCTGTATCTGCTGCACGTCGTCGGTGCTGCGAGTGATCAGCGTCGGCGTGCCGAAGTCCTGATGTTCCCGGCTGGAGAACGTGGCGATCTTGTCGTAGACGTCTGACCGCAGGTCGTGCGCGGCGTTTGTGGCTGCGCGCGTTCCGGCATACGACGAGATCACCGCTGCCAGCAGCTGGACGACACTGACGACCACCATCCACCCGCCGGCCGTCCAGATGTGCCCGACGTCCGTGCGCAGGAGGCCGTTGTCGATCAGATCCGCATTGATCGTCGGCAGATACAAGGTGGCGGTGACGCTGACCAACTGGAAGACGGCCACACCGGCGAACCACCTTCGATGCTTGGCGAGCTGAGCACGGACCAGACGCATCGGTCGACCTTTCGTAGGAGGTGCTCAGGCGATGACGAAGCTGGGGTGCAACAGTCCGGCGGGATCGTACTTACGGGCCAGCCGCAGCAGTCGGTCACGACGCTCGGCGTCGAACAGCTCTGCGGCGGCGCGTCGGTCGGGTCGTCCGAGAGTGAAGTTCGGCGAACTGCCTACGGCGGTTTCGGCCCAGCCGGCCAGCAGATCGTCCTGCAGCGCCCGCGCGCTTGCCGCGTTCGACTCGGTGGTCGGGGACACCACGCACAGCAGGTACGTCGCCTCACGGTGGCTGACCGCGTTCGGCACCCTCGGCGGCATGGACAGCGCTCCGCCGAGATGACGAACCGAAACGATGGAGGGAACCGACCGGCCCGGCGCCGACAGAGCGATGGCGTCGCGGAGGCGTTCCTCGTCGATCGCCCGCACCAGGACGTTGTCGGCGACATACGCATGCGGCTGATCCGGTTCGCTGAAGACGGTTTCGGACCGCCGGTACGGGATCTCCCGCAAACCGTCGTGCGCGGGTTTCAACGCCCGCAACGGGGCCACCAACTCGTCCGCCTCCGCGGCCGAACCCAGGTAGGCGATCTGGACATGGGCCATGTGCCGCTCGGAAACCTCAAGCGTGGTCATCGCCGAGGTCATCTCCGAGGGCATGGTCGCCGTCCAGTGCAGCCAGGTTGAGACCACCTCCGGCGTCTCACCCAGGTCGAACATCAGACCGCCCCCGACCAGCCTGGCGACCGGCAGCAAAGCCGTCTCCAGCCCGGTCACGATGCCGAAGCTCCCGCCACCGCCACGGAGCGCCCAGAACAGGTCCGGCTCCTCGTGTTCCGAAACCGTCAGCAGGGAGCCGTCGACGGTGACCAGCTCCAGGCGCGTGACATGGTCCGCGGCGAAGCCATGGCGACGAGCCATCAGCCCGATGCCGCCGCCGAGCGTGTAGGAGACAGCGCCGACACCGGGCATGCTCCCGGACAGCGGTGCCAGACCGTGGCGTGCGGCGGCCTCGATCACGTCGCGCCACCGCGCTCCGGCGCCCACCCATGCGGAGCCGGCACCGGGGTCGACCTCGACACGGTCCATCCTTCGCGTCGACACCAACACACCTTCACCGGCGAGCGGGTTGGCGAGTCCATGTCCCGTGGCCTGGACCGCGATCGGCATACATGACTCCGCGGCGTGCCGGACGGCCGCCGCGACGTCGCCGGCGGTGCGTGCCGCCACCACGCGGGCCGGCTGATGCTGCTCCCGCAACTGGAAGCCGGCACAGTGCTCGTCGTACTCGGCAGACCCTGGGTGGTACGCCAACGGTGATGCGGCGTCGGTCGTGTTGGCACTCATCGCGAGCAGCTTTCTGGATCGGGGGGTGCGTGCGCGCACCCACGGCGAACAGGCAGCTCGTGGGTACGCATCCACCACCCTGACCGGGATATACGCCGTATCCTGTCGCAATTCCTGAAACACTTGGTGGGTGACGCCAGACCGCTTCTTCTCCCTGATGCTGCTCCTCGAATCGAGGGATGCCGTCACCACACAGGAACTCGCCTCGGCCCTCGGGGTGTCCCTTCGCACCATCACCCGGGACCTGAACTGGCTCCGTGACGCCGGCCTGCCGGTGACCGCACAACGGGGCCGCCTCGGAGGCGTGAGCCTGCTGCCCGGTTCCGGGCTCGACCTCACGCGGCTCACACCGGGCGAGCGTGATCACCTCTCGCTCACCGGTCTGGACGAGAAGCAGCGTGCGGAGCTCGACGCATCGGCCGAAAGCCGGCGTGCGCTCTCCAAGATCGTCGCTGCACCGTCACGTCGAGGTCATGAGCTCCTGCCGCTCACCGACGTGGTGCACGTGGACAGCCGCCCCTGGCTCCGGACACGAGCTTGTGGCACGACTCCGGCTTCGCTGCTCGGCCCGGTGCGGCGAGGCCGCCGGCTACGGATCGAGTACGACAGCCCACGCGCGTCACGCCCACGCGAGCGGGTCGTGGATCCCTACGGGCTGTTCGCCAAGGCCGGCATCTGGTATCTCGTCGCCGACCGCGCCCAAGTGCCGCGGATGTACCGACTCGAACGGATCACGGCGTGGAAAGAGGTCGACCAGCCGCGACGGATCCGCGCGAACCAGACCCTGGCCACCGTCGCCGCAGCGCTCATTGACCAGTGGGAACACCAGCATGCGATCGAGGTCAGCGCCACCATCGACCAGACCCAGATCGAGCGAGCGCGACGGGTCTTCGGCCAACGACTCGTCCGGGACGACCACGAAGACTCCGCCACCGGCCACAAGGTGACGATCCGCTTCCCGCACCTGGAGGACGTACGAGCACTACTGCCGTTCGGGAGCGCCATCACTGTGCACGGCCCCACCGAAGCCAGAGCCCACCTCCGCGCCCTCGCCACCGACCTCGCCCACCACTACGCGCCCTCACCCACGCCCTGACCCGCACCACCTAGTGCCCCCGGAACGCCTCCTCCAGCCACCAGGACCCGCGGTCCCGCACCACCTTCGCATCGATCAGCAGCGGCGCGGCCCGGGGCCCGTCGACCCAGTCCTGTACGGCCTTCAGGTCGGCCCGGGTGTGCACCGTGACCGCCTCGAAGCCGTAGCCGCGGGCCACGGCCGCGATGTCGGTGGGCGGGAACTCGACCGTGTCGAGCGGGTGTCCGTCGGGTCCGAAGTGGTGGACCTCGGCTCCGTAGGCGTCGTCGTTGTACACGACGACGACCATGGGGAGCCCGAGCCGCCGTACGGTGTCCAGGTCGGCGGCGCCCATCAGCGCGCCGCCGTCACCGAGCGCGGCCACCGGCAGCCGGTCTGGGCGGGCCAGCGCCGCCCCGATCGCGGTGGCGAGCCCGAGGCCGATCGACTGGTAGGCCTGGGTGAAACAGAAGCCGTCCTGGTCGGGCACCGACAGGAACATGCTCGGGTGGCCCATGAAGTTGCCGGAGTCGACGCCGATCACCCGCTCCGCGGGGAGGATGTCGTCGAGCGCGATGCTGAGGGTCCGGGGGTCGATCCGGTCGCGGGTGCCCGAGTCCTCGTACGGCACGTCCCGCCAGCGCACGCGCGTGGCGATGGCCTCGGCGACGTCGGGGGTCCGGCTGCCCTGCCGTTTCCCGCCGCAGGCCGCCAGGACGTGCCGGGCGGTGAGTTCGACGTCGCCCATGACCCCGAGGTGCAGCTCGCGGTGCGCGCCGAGTGCCGACGGGTCGTCGTCGACCTGCACCACGGTCGTGTCGGCGCCGATCAGGGCGCCGTGCCGCATGGTCCACATGTTCAGGGCGCAGCCCCAGCCGACGATCACGTCGGCGGCTCCGACGAGTTCGGCCGCGAGCGGGGACGCGAAGCCCCCGGACACGTCGAGCGACCAGGGGTTGTCGTGGAACAGCCCGCGTGCCACGGCGGAGGTGGCCAGCAGCGCGCCGCAGTGCCCGGCGAGGTCTTCCAGGGCGTCCCGGGCGCCGGGTGAGCGCGCACCGCGCCCTGCCACGAAGACAGGCCGGTCGGCCCGGTCCAACGCCCGTGCCAGAGAGGCCACTTCGGCGGACAACGGCTCGACCGCGGGTCGCCGCGGTGGTGGTGCCGCCTGGGCGAGGGCTCCGTCGGGGACGTCCAGCGCCTGTACTTCCAGGGGGAGGTTGAGGAGAACCGTACGGCGTTCGTGCAGGGCCCGTCGCACCGCCGTGCACGTCACTTGTACGGCGTCCTCGGGCGCGCTGACCCGGATCGGGGCCGCGCCCACCGCGGCCCCCAACGCCTCCTGGTCGACGTAGAAGTTGGAGGTCGGCCGGGTCACCTCGGCCGCCAGGACGACGAGCGGCGTACAACTCTTGGCGGCCTCGGCGATGCCCGTCAGCGCGTTGGTCAGACCGGGCCCCTGGTGGACGCTCAGCGCGGCCACCGTGCCGCTCACGCGCGCGTACGCGTCGGCCATCGTCGCCGCACCGCCCTCGTGGCGGGCGGCGACGAAGCGTGCCCCGGCGGCGACCATGGCGTTGGTCAGATGGAAGTTGCCGGATCCGACGACGCCGAAGACCTGCTCGACCCCGGCCGCGTACAGGGCACGTCCGACGGCCTCCGCGACCTTCACGACCGCTCCACCAGCGCGAGCACCCGCGCGGGCGAGCCTGAGCCCGCGACGATGGGCAGCGGTCCCGCGATGACGACACTGCCGGTCGCGGGCAGCGCGGCCAGGTTCTGGAGCTGGGTGAGGCCGTACTTGTCGCTGCCCATCAGATAGGAGTGGCAGGGGAAGGCCGGCTCGAAGGAGTGCCCGCGTCCGGCGTCCGTGCCGACCGTCTCGACGCCGAGACCGATCACGGGCGACTCCTCGGCCACCCAGCGGGCGCACTCCGGGGACAGCCCGGGGGTGTGCGGACCGTTCTCGTCGGCGTTGAGGAAGTCCTCCTGGGAGTGCGAGCGGGCGTCCCACCCGGTGCGCAGGAGCAGCCAACCACCGTCCGGCAGCGGGCCGTTGCGTTCCTCCCAGCCCTTGACGTGTTCCACCTCCACCAGGAAGTCCGGGTCCTTGGCCGCCTCGGCGGTGAAGTCCAGTACGGCGGCCGGGGCGATCAGCCGGTGCACCGGCACCGAGGCCATGTCGGCGAGGTCCTGTCCGGTCACCCAGTGGTTGGGGGCGTCGAAGTGGGTGCCGGTGTGCTCGCCGCTGCGGAAGTTGTTCCAGTACCAGGCGGGTCCCCGGTCGTCGTAGCGGCTGATCTCCTCCAGCTCGAAGATCGCGGTCTGGCCGAACTGCGGCGGCAGCTGGATCACCGGGGTCGAGGACGACAACGGCGAGGTGAGATCGACGACTTCGACCGAGCGGTCGCGCAGCGCGGTCACCAACGAGACGAGGACGGACGGCTGCTCGGGCATGAGGGCCTCCTGAAACGCTCCGGGGCTGACAGCATGTCACCCACCGTCCGGGCGAGGGGGCACTGTGATCGGCGGACATCCGGAACCGGACGACCACGGGCCCCGGATCCGAGGATCCGGGGCCCGTGGGGCGCGCCGTGTCGGTCAGCCGACGAACACGTTGGTGTTCACGTTCGCGGCGATGCCCTTGGCCGAGACGAGCGCGTCGACGTCGGCGCAGACGGCGAGCGGGCCGGCCTCGATGTGGAGACCGGAGGCGGCCGTGACGGCCACGCCACCGGAGATGCTGTCGAGGTCCGCGTCGTGGATCTCGGTGGTGGCGAAGTGCGGGGCGGAGTTCATGGCGCGCGTTTCCTTTCGCGGAAGCAATGTCGAGGACGACCCCCGGATCGAAGCATGCCCCGAGCGTCACTGCCAGTCACCCGACGCAGGTCAACGCGGGCGGCTTCACCAGCGTCGCAACCCGCTCACCGAACACCCCCGTTTCTTCACGCACTTCGCCATCGTGCCGACACGCAAAAGGCGTGGGTCGGCACAACCGCGGCCACGACTCGGTCTTCCCTCGCCCCAACGGTGAACGGTGTGCAGGTTCACCGGATTTTCGATGACGGCCCGGCGGGATTCCCCGGGCTCTCACGGATTCGAAAAACGTTTCACATCCGGCGAGGGTAGACTTGCGTCGCCTGGTCGTAAGGCCGAACAACAAGGGGGTGGACGTCATTTCGGTTCGCCCCGCCCGTATCCAGGACGTCGCGGCAGCCGCCGGGGTCTCGGTCTCCACGGTGTCGAACGTCCTGAACCGGCCCGAGCGGGTCAACGCCCGCACCGCAGAGCGGGTCCGCGTCGCGGTCGCCGCGCTCGACTACGTCCCGCACCCGGGAGCCGCCGGGCTGCGCACCGGGCACTCCTCGTCGATCGGTCTCGTCCTGCCCGACGTGGCCAACTCCTTCTACTCACGTATCGCGCGCGGTGCCGCCGACGCGGCCTACGAACACGGCTACTCCCTCGTGCTGTGCGACAGCGGGGACGCGCCGGAGCGGGAGCAGGGCTACTTCACCATGCTGGTCGAACAGCGGGCCGTGGGTGCGGTGGTGGTCCCGCTCAGCGCCGATCCCACCAGGCTCACCCGGCTGCGGGAGCGCGGCATCCCGCTGGTCCTGGCGGACCGTGCGCTGCCCGCCCAGGAGGGCTGCTCGGTCTCCGTGGACGACATCGCCGGCGGTCGAATCGCCGTGCAGCACCTGCTGGAGAGCGGGGCGCGGGGCATCCTCGTGGTGAACGGCGACCGCACCATCCGCCAGTGCGCCGACCGCTACCAGGGCGCCCGCCAGGCGGTGCGCACCCGGCGCGAGGCCCGCCTCGGCCAGGTCGTCGCCGAGGAGATGACGGTGGCGTACGGCAGCGAGATCGCCCGCAGTCTCGACGAACTCCCCGACGGGGTCTTCTGCACCAACGACTTCCTCGCCGCGGGCCTGTGCCGTGCGCTGGGCGAGCTCGGAGTGAAGGTCCCCGAGGACATACAGGTGGTCGGCTACGGCGACCTGGACATAGCGAGCTTCGTGGGCACGACCCTGACGACGGTCCGGCAGCCCGTCGAGGAGCTCGGCAGGGCGGCCGTGGAGATGCTCCTCGACGAGGTGGAGGCCCGCGCGGAACACGCCCACGAGACCCGGGTGTTCGCACCGGAACTGGTCCTGCGGGACTCCACGCGGGCGTCCTCAGCCACGCCTTTCTAGCCGCACCGGCCCCAGCAGCCCCGAGGGGAGCTGGGAGGGGAAGGCCCAGGCGGTCGGCGTGGCCTCGGCGAGGTACGGGGCCAGGGTGTTGTGGACGGTCACTTCGAGGCGGACGGTACGCCCGGCGCTCCCGCTCAGTTCGAAGCGGTACGGCGCGCAGAACGCCTCGCCGACGAGTTCGCCGTCGACGCACACCTCGACGCTGCCGCGCACCCGCCCCAGATCCAGCACCGGGTCCGGCCCGGCCGGCACCTCCAGTGTCCGCGCATAGGTCACACCTCCGCTCCAACCGCCGAGTCCCAGCTCACCCCACTCCCCCAGCGGCAGGGGCGCCGGAAGGGTACGCAGACGTACGGGTCCCTGCCAGGCGGAGCCGCCGCGCAGAACAGCCGTGGGAGCGGTGACGACCTCGAACTCGGTAGCTTCGGAGCATGGTTGATCCAGCTTCAGTTCTGATCCGCGCAGCGGTAGTTCATGGCCGTCAGCCGTCCTCACCCGTGCGGGAAGCTTGAGCGGCAGGTCGAGTGACACGGTCCCGGGCGGGACGGTGAACCGGAAGCGCTGTTCGCTCTCCTGGAGTTCGTCGGTGGCCCGGAGCGGCAGGACGGGGGAGCCGAGCGCGGGAGGCCCGGCGAGCCACTCGGCCTCGGGCAGGGGATGCGGCCGTACCGTCGCACCACAGTGCTGCAACTCCCCCCACCTGCCCTCGTGTTCGACGGTGAACCCGTGCCACTTGCCCGTCACGGCCTCCCAGCCGGGGCCGCTGACCAGGGCGGCGGTGCCCGCCACGAGGTCGACGAACACCGGGTCACGTGCGTCCACGCTGTCGGCCACGACGTCGAGGACGTGATCACCGCCGTTCAGCGTGAGGTCGTGCCGGAAGAAAGCCGGCACCGCTCCCCAGTCGGACTCGTAGTACTCGACCTTCTCCTGCCGCGCCACGACGGCCCCGTCGAGCAGGACGGTCACGCCGACCGCGGCACCCACGACGAGGACGGCGGCCGCGCCCTCCTCCGGGACGCCGATACGCCCGCGGTAGGTCACGCGGCCGTCCGGGCTCACACCCTCGGGTACCCGCATGAACAGCGGGCGCGGCACGAACCCGTCCGGGTGGGAGAGACAGAAGTAGCTGCCCAGCGGGGTGTCGGCGGCGCCCGAAATGGTCTGCGGCCGGTCCTGGGCGTCGGCCAGCTCGTATTCGAGCACGTTGTGGGCCCGTTCGACCTCCACCCGGCCGGACGCCAGATAGCCCCCGCCCGTCTCCAGCCTCCTGCCGTTCCACCACACACGCTTGGTCGCCGCCGCGCCGACGTGCAGATCGGCGGGCCCGCGGTGGTCGGTCTCCACGACGGCCCTGACCCGGGCGACGGTCCCGCTGACCGGCACCGGCACCCGCACGAACTCCTCAGGCACCAGCCCCTTGTTGCCGAGCAGTCCGTCCGGGTCCGGGATGCCGCGACTCGACGAGTACAGCGAGACACCCCAGTCGGCGGGCGCCAACTCCCGTGTCCTGTCGAGGACTTGTGCGACATCGGTAGCGTCCAGAGGAGCCGGGGCCTCGGCGGCGGGCACGGGAGGCAGGACTCGGACCCGGTTGCCGTAGGTCGCCCGCGCCTGCTCCCAGGGGCCCTCGCCCTCGGCCCACCGCATGGTCCAGATCTGCGGTTCGGCGACGGACGATCCCGCGGGCAGCGCCAGATCGCCCCAGGTGTTGTCCATGGTGGCGACGAGGCGCCCCTCCCATCCGGCCGAGAGGTCGAGCGGCTCCGAGGGCTCCGACCGCTCCGGGTGGGGTGGCGCGGTGTCGTTCGCCGGAGGGCCCTCACGCCATACGACGAGGGCGGCGGGGGCACCTGCCAGCGGCACCTCGATGGTCGAGACGCCGTCGGTGACGGTGACGCGTCCGGGAGTGCGGTGGCCGGTCGCCGGGTTCCAGATCTCGGCCTCGGCGACCGGGCCCCGCACGGTCACGGAGGAGGTACGGGCGTAGCGGGCGGGATCGATCTCGTGGCGGCCCCTCGGTGGATGCGTACGGGCGTCGGGGAACGCCCCGGTGACCAGCGCGACCGCCGCGTCACCCTTCCTCCTGACCAGCAGCGGCACCTCACCGGTCGCATACCCGCAGGCGTCGGCGACCGCCGCCGCACCGGCCTCGGCGTCGGCGGCCCGCTCAAGGCGCGGGTGAGCCAGCAGGTCGGCCACGAAGGTGTCGTCACCGGCCAGTCCCGCCGCCTGCGCCGGTGGGCGGCCCACGACCACGACCCGCCCTCCGGTGTCCAGGAGCTCGGTCAGCCGGCGGGCCGTCTCCGCCTCCAGGACGCTCGCCGACGGCAGGAGGACCGCGGTGTACGCCAGGTCCCTGACGCGCAGGGCCCCGTCACCGGCCTTGGCACTCTGGACCGAGGCGTCGTCGATGACGTCGAAGGAGATCCGGTGGCGGTCGAGGGCGCCGGTGCGCGGGTGGAGCCAGTTGTTGGTGCCGCACAGGTCCAGGTAGTGACGCTGGGTCTCGTCGATGAGTGCGTCGTCGAGGCCGCTGCCGCCGAAGTGCTTCACCGGTACGTCGACGGGGATGTGGGCCTGCATGGTGGCGCTGGGGTGCAGGACCGCCACGTCGGCGCTGTAGGTGCCCCAGGACAGGATCGAGCAGATCCGGGCGACGGCCCGGGAGAAGGCCGGGTACTGCCGCCAGTAGGGCTGACGCCAGTCGGTGGACGGCGGCGCCCACTCGAACCAGCCGCCCGCGGTGCCGAAGTAACTGGCGTGCGGGTTGTAGAGGTTGGCGCCGCTGCGAAGGAACGGCAGCAGCCAGTCGTAGGTCTCCTCCAGGGTGCCGCCCCAGCCGGAGGAGTGGAACGACTCGATCCAGACGCGCTCGTGGCCGTAGAGGTGGGCCATGGAGGAGTGCACCTTGGCGTCGCCGTGGTGGTCGCTGCCCGCGGCGCTGTACCAGCGGTGCGTGCGGAAGTAGTCGGTGTAGAGCTGGGTCGACTGGGCCGGGTACCCGGAGCGGGCGGGGTTGCTCTGGTCGCAGCCCAGGAGGAGGCCGCGCTCCTCGTGCCAGGCGGCGAGGGGGCGGAACAGGGCCTCCTCGGTGAGTTCGGCGCGGACGGCGTAGTAGTCGGCGCGGATCTTCCGGGTCCGGGTGGAGTCGTCTCCGGAGAAGAGAGCGGGCAGGTGGTCGAGGAGGTCGTAGCCGCGCCGGGCCCGGAACTCCTCGGGGAATCGGCCGGTCCAGGAGTTGGTGGCGGGCAGCTCGTCCTGGAAGCTGCCGGCGATGACGTTGCCCAGATACTCCGGGACGCGGCGGTCGTACTCGTGATGGATGGCGTCGAACAGGAGACCGACGGCTGCGGGGTTGAGGTAGTCGAAGGCCGAGGGCACGGCGAGGACCAGGCGTACCTCGGTGCCGTCGGCGGCCTCGATCCGCGCCGGGCCTTCCTGACCCACCGGGGCAGGCAGCCGCGCACCCTCGCTGTCGTACGCCCCCAGCAGTGTCTCCGTGCCCTGCAGCGCGACCGTGCCGCCTGATACGACCGCCCGGCGCGAGCGCAGGGCGCGGCCCGCCGAGTCGGGGTGGCGCCGGGTGATGCTTCCCTGGACGTTGGCGCCGGAGAAGCCGATCTGGTCGTAGAACCACAGGCGCGTGCCCAGGTCGCCGGCGATCTCGCAGGCGTCCGTGAACCGGGCCCACCACTCCTCGCCGAACCACACGGGGTCGTCGGTGCGGGCGCCGAAGGTCGGACCCGCGGGGGCCAGATTGATCACCACGAGGTTGTGGACGCCGCCGTCCGCGAACCGGCGCAGCTGCCAGGCCAGGCGGTCACGGGTGACCTTCGCGCCGGACCACCACCACAGTGGGGCGGGGCCGAAGTCGCGGGGCGGGTTGTCGAACAGCTGTCGCAGAGCTGGAGAGATCACGGATGGGTCCTTCCGACTACGGCCCGGACGCTCTCACGGATCAAAAACGTTTTACGTCAGCCTCACCGTAGGACGGCCGGGCGGCGCCCGCCAGAGCTGCGGGGCCGTCAGGTCGTTTCCACGGATGGCCGCATGACGTCTTGTTGGAACGTTTTTACCCTCCTATAGTCGCTGGACATCGGCCGAGAACAGCGACGTCCCCCTCCGCTCGGACCCTCTCTCCCCAGACGGAGCCGCATCATGGCCCGAACCTCGCCTGCCCCAAGCCAGCCGGAACCACCCATCGAGAAGCGCCTGTGGAAGGTCGCGACCCTCTCCGGCATGGCGTCCTATCTCGATGCCGCACTCATCGTCAGCATCGGCGTCAACCTGGCCATCTATCGCGACGCCTACGACATGGGCGTGTGGATGGCCGGTGCGATCAGCGCGATCGTCACCATCTGCATCGCGGTCGGCTCCCTGGTCGGCGGGCGGCTCGCCGATGTCTTCGGCCGACGCCGCCTCTACAACCTGGACATCCTCTGCTACGCCCTCGGGGCGATCATCATCACGCTGGCACCCGACGACATCACTCTTCTGGTGGGTGTCCTGCTCGCCGGTCTCGCGGCCGGTGCCGACCTGCCGACGTCCCTGGCCGTGGTCTCGGACGCGGCCCCGGACCACGCCCGGGGGCGGCTCATCGCCTTCACCCAGGTCATGTGGATGATGGGCATCATCGTCGTGGTCTTCGTCGGCTTCGCGCTGTCGGACGCCGGCATGCTCGGGGCCCGGCTCATCACCGGCCATCTGGCGGTCGCCGCACTGGTCACCTGGCATCTGCGCTCCCGCCTGGAACTGGCCGCCGGACCGGATCCGGAGCAGGACCGGGTCTCATTGGAGAAGCCGGCCGAGGAGCAGGGTGTCGCGCTGAAGAACGTCTGGACCCGGGCCGCTCTGGTGCCGATGCTCGCGACCTTCGCCTTCTACGTCACCTGGGGTCTGGGTGCCAACACCATCGGCCAGTTCACGACGTATCTGCTGGTCACCGTCAGCGGTGCCTCGCAGAGCGTGGCGACCGGCATCAACCTGGCCTGTCTCCCGATCGGCCTGCTGCTGACGCTCGCCTTCGTCCGGATCGCCGACGGTCCGCGGCGCGACCGCATGTTCTACGCCACCACGGTCCTGCAGATCGCGGCCTTCGCCATCGCCTCACTCACTGTGGGCTCCATCGTGGGCTTCCTCGTCTTCTACGTCCTCTACCAGCTGTGCTATCCCTTCGCGGGCGAGGCCAACTACAAGGTGTGGTCGCAGCTGACGCTGCCCGCGGACACCCGGGGCACCACGCAGGGGATCACCTATGCCGTCTCGCGCGGTGTCTTCGCGGGCGTCGCGTTCGTCACGCCCGCCCTGCTCGACAAGAGCCCGAGCCTGTTGCTCTGGGTGATCACCGGCTGCATGGCGCTGTCGGCGGTCGCGGGCGTCTACATCGTGCGTGTCCTCGTTCCTCGCGCGTCCCCGGCCGCCACCGCTCCGGCGGACCTCAAGGTCGCGCAGACCTGAACCGAATCCCGAAGGAGCGCCGACCATGGCGACGACCGAACCCCTCACGACGTACGCCGGTGAACGGGAAGGCGTGCTGGGTGAATTGCTGCCGCCCGTTGCCCGCCGCCGACCGCGGATCGGGCTGGTGTCCGGCGGGCTCGGCACGTACTGGCCGCAGTTCCCGGGGCTGCTGCCCCAGTTGAAGGAGTCGGCCGCGTATGTCGCCGAGCGGCTGGGGCAGTTGGACGCGGAGGTGACGGACGCCGGGTTCGTGTCCGACGCACAAGAGGGCGCGGTCGCCGCCGAACAGTTGCGGCGCGCCGACTGCGATCTGATCGTGCTGTTCCTGACGACCTACCTGACCTCGTCGATGGTGCTGCCGATCGCCCAGCGCACGCACACCCCGGTGCTGGTCGTCGACCTCCAGCCGTCCGAGCGGATGGACCACGCCTCCTTCGACACCGGCGACTGGCTGGCGTACTGCTCGCAGTGCTCGGTGCCGGAGGTCGGCAACGTCTTCCGCCGGGCCGGGATCCCGTTCCGGTCGGTGTCGGGCTGGCTGCGGCAGGAGTCGGCGTGGCGGCGTGTCGAGCGGTGGGTGCGGGCCGCGCAGGTCAGGGCCGCGCTCCGGCACGCCCGGCACGGCCTGATGGGGCACGTGTATCCCGGGATGCTGGACGTGCAGACCGATCCGACGCTGCTGTCGGCGACCTTCGGCTCGCATGTCGAGGTGCTGGAGTTCGACGATCTGCGGCACCGGGTGGAGAGGGTGACCGAGGCTCAGACCCGGGAGCGGGTGGAGCTCGCCCGGCGGATCTTCACGGTCGACGAGAGCGTGGTGGACGAGGACTTCGCGTGGGGCGCGACCGTGTCGGTGGCCCTCGACCGGCTGGTGGAGGACTTCGGCCTCGACACCCTCGCGTACTACCACCGGGGTCTCGACGGTGAGCAGCACGAGCGGCTCGGCGCCGGCATGATCCTGGGCGCCTCGCTGCTCACGGCCCGGGGGGTGCCCGCCGCCGGGGAGTACGAACTGCGCACCAGCCTCGCCCAGTTGGCCTCGCAGAGTGTCGGCGCCGGGGGCTCCTTCACGGAGATCCAGGCGCTGAACTTCGAGGACCGCGTGGTGGAGATGGGCCACGACGGACCCGCCCACCTCGCGCTCAGCGCCCGGGATCCGCTGCTGCGCGGCCTCGGTGTCTATCACGGCAAGCGCGGTTGGGGTGTCAGCGTGGAGTTCGACGTCCGGCAGGGGCCGGTCACCCTGCTCGGTCTCGGTCAGGACGCCGACGGCAGCCTGTCCTTCATCACCTCCGAGGGCACGGTCGTGCCCGGTCCGCTGCTGGAGATCGGCAACACCACCAGCAGGGTCGACTTCGGCCGGGATCCCGGTGAGTGGGTGGACGCGTGGAGCGCCACGGGGGTGGGGCACCACTGGTCGCTGGCGGTGGGGCATCACGGCGCGGATTTCGGGGCGGCGGCGAGTCTGCTGGGGATCGATCACCGGGAGGTGTGACCGGGCTCAGGAGGGCTCCCCACCCCGAACGCGGGCCAGAACGTCGCGGATCATCTCGGCGCTGATCTTGAAGTGCTGCCGCGCGATCTCCTCGGCCCGCTCCGGCTCACCCGCCTCGATGGCGTCGTAGAGCGCCTTGTGGTCCTCCCCACCCTGATGGAAGTGGGTCCGCTCGGCCTTCCCCCAGGGCTCGACCGGGAAGCCGAGACTGGTCCGCGCGAGCAGATCGCGGCTGAGCATGACGATCTGTGGGTTGCCCGTGGCAGCACGGACGGCCTGATGGAAGGCGCTGTCCGCCGTCTGCTCGCCGCGCGGTGTGCGGGCGGACAGATAGGCCGACAAGGCGTCCCGCATGGGCTCGAGGTCCTCGGAACGCCGACGCCGGGCGGCCGTCGCGGCCACCATGCCCTCCACCAGACCACGCAGGTCGAAGAGCTGCTCGAACTCCTCCCACCGAGGCACCAGGGTGTGCCGGACCGCGGCAGCTGTCGACTCGGTCCAGCTGTCGCGGACGTACGCCCCGCCGTTGCGGCCTCGGCGGATCTCGACGACGCCGACAGCCTGCAGACGCGCAATCGCCTCACGCACGGTGGGACGGCTCACTCGCAGCAGCCCGGTGAGTTCACGCTCAGCCGGCAGCCGTTCGCCTGGGAGGAAGTCGCCTACCGCGATCGCCGTGAGGAGTCGGTCGCAGACCTCGTCGACCGCCGAGGCCACGCGCACCGGGCGCAGCGCCGATGACGGGGCGTCGCCAAGGAGGACGCGGTCGAGGACGCGTGCGTACTCGTCCCCGGGTCCGGGTGCGGATGTCAGTTGCCCTCCCGTAAGTCGCCGTTCCTGTAAACGAACACGGGCCATGTGAACCCGCCGTTACGTCTTTCCCTGCCCCAGCTAAAAGGTCTTGTGGACTGACCTTTTACCGCCCCACTATCTCACCCATCCGTCACACCCAACTATTTTCAGACAGCGGTCGGCTGGTTCCGACCGGTCTGGGAGGCTCTCGCGTGGCGATCCCCGAACCGAACCACACCGGAACCGTCGACTTCAACGGCAATTCCACCTGGTACCGGATCACGGGCGAACCGGGCAGGACACCCCTGGTGGTCCTGCACGGCGGACCCGGCGCCGGTCACCACTACACGCTCAGCATCGCGGGCATCTCCGAGCAGGGCCGTCCCGTGATCCACTACGACCAGCTCGGCACCGGGTTCTCCACCCATCTGCCCGACCGCGGCGCCGACTTCTGGACCGTCCAGCTCTTCCTCGACGAACTGGACAACCTGCTCAAGGAGTTGGGCATAGCCGACGGCTACCACATCCTCGGCCAGTCCTGGGGCGGCATGCTCGCCGCCGAGCACGCGGTACGGCGGCCGCCGGGGCTGCGCGGGCTGGTCATCGCCAACTCCCCCGCGTCCATGGAGTTGTGGCTGGAAGCGGCCGCCGAACTGCGCGCCGAGCTCCCGGAGGAGGTCCAGCGCACCCTGCACGCCCACGAGGCGGCCGGGACCACGGCCCACCCCGACTACCGGGCGGCCGAACAGGTCTTCAACGAGCGCCATGTGTGCCGCCTGAGGCCCAACCCGCCCGAGGTGCAGGCCACTTGGGACAACATCGCGGCCGATCCAACCGTGTACCACACGATGAACGGCCCGAACGAGTTCCATGTCGTCGGCACTCTCAAGGACTGGTCCGTCATCGACCGGTTGCACCTGATCGAGGTGCCGACCCTGCTGGTGTCCGGACGCTTCGACGAGGCGACCCCCGAGACCGTCCGCCCCTTCGCCGACCACATCCCCGATGTGCGCTGGCACATGTTCGAGCACTCGAGCCACATGCCGCACGTCGAGGAGGAGGAGCTCTACCTCCGGATCGTCGGCGAGTTCCTCGACTCCACCGACTGATCCGGGAGTTGTCTGCCATGTCCCGCACCACCAGACGGGGCGCGCTCGCCGCCGCCACCGTCGCCCTCACACTCACCGCCGCCTGTTCGTCCTCCTCGGGCTCCGGCTCCTCCGCCGACCCGAGCGGTTCCGCCTCCGGGTCCTCCGCCTTCCAGGCCCAGCACAAGGGCGGCACCCTGAAGCTCGTCGCCCACGCGGCCGCCGGCAGCTTCGACCCCCAGGTCAACTACACGCTCCAGTACTGGCAGTTGTTCCAGTCGATGTACGACGGCCTGCTCGCCTTCAAGAAGGTCAACGGACAGGAGTCCTTCACCGTCGTCCCCGACCTGGCCACCGCCATGCCGAAGGTGACCAACGGCGGCAAGACCTACACCTTCACACTCCGCAAGGGCATCACCTTCTCCAACGGCAAGGCTCTGACCACGGACGACGTGGTGGCGTCCTTCCAGCGCATCTTCAAGGTCTCCAGCCCCACCGCGGGCACCTTCTACAACGGCATCGTCGGCGCCGACGCCTGTCTGAAGACGCCGGCCTCCTGCACCCTGTCCAAGGGCGTGATCGGTGACGCCAAGACCAACACGGTCACCGTCAACCTGACCGCCGCGGACCCGGAGTTCGAGTACAAACTGGCCGTCCCGCACGCCGTCGTCGTACCGAAGGACTCGCCGGCCAAGGACGCGGGCACCAAGCCGCTGCCCTCGACCGGCCCGTACATGGCGGCGTCGTACGACCCCAACCGGGCGCTGAAGCTGGTGCGCAACCCGCACTTCAAGGAGTGGTCACGGGAGGCGGAGCCGCAGGGCTACCCGGACGCCATCGACTACACCTTCGGGCAGACCGTCGAGTCCGAGGTGACCGCCGTCGAGAACGGCCAGGCGGACTGGATGTACGACCCGCCGCCCGCCGACCGCCTCAACGAGATCGGCACCAAGTACGCCTCGCAGGCGCATGTGAACCCGCTGACGGCGTTCTGGTACGCGACGCTCAACGTCAACATGGCGCCGTTCAACAACAAGTTGGCGCGTCAGGCGATCAACTGGGCCGTGGACCGCTCCGCCGTGGTGCGGCTGTACGGCGGCACCAACCTCGCCTCCCCGGCGTGCACGATCCTGCCGCCGGGCTTCCCCGGGCACGTCGACTCCTGCGACTACACCAAGGGCGGCGGTACGACCTGGAAGGCGGCGGATCTCGCCAAGGCGAAGGCGCTGGTGAAGCAGTCCGGTACGGCGGGGCAGGAGGTCGGGATCGTCACGCAGGACGACGACGTCAACAAGTCGATCGGGCAGTACCTGCAGAGTCTGCTCACGCAGTTGGGGTACAAGGCGACGCTCAAGCCGCTGTCGGGGAACATCCAGTTCACCTACATCCAGAACACCAAGAACAAGGTGCAACTCGCCCTGACGTCCTGGTACCAGGACTATCCGGCGGCCTCCGACTTCCTCAACGTGCTGCTGTCCTGCGCGAGTTACCACCCCGGCAGTGACTCCAGCATCAACATCTCCGGGTTCTGCGACAAGGGCGTCGACGCCAAGATGCAGGCCGCGCTGAAGACCATGCAGACCGACCCGGCGAGCGCAAACAAGCAGTGGGGCGCCATCGACCAGCAGATCATGGGCGAGTCCCCGGTCGTCCCGCTGATCAACCCGAAGATGATCGACTTCACGTCGACACGGGTCGGCAACTACCAGTTCAGCAAGCAGTTCTACATGCTGGTCGGGCAGCTGTGGGTGAAGTGACCCTCGCCCCGTCGCCAGGGGTCCGGCGCTCGCCGGGTCCCTGGCGGACCGCCGCCGGCGACCTGCTGCGCAACAGGTCGGCCCTGGCCGCGGCCGCGGTGCTGCTCCTCGTCGTGCTGGCGACCGTGTGCGCCCCGCTCTACGCGGACCACATCGCCCACAGCGACCCGTTCCAGTCCCACATCTCCGGCTCCACGGTGGTGGACGGCAGGACCGTGCCGGTGCTCACCCCGAGCAGCACCGGCCTCGGCCTCGGCGTCACCCCGATCGGCCCGACCTGGGACCCGGCCCACTACTTCCTCGGCGCCGACAACCAGGGGCGGGACGTGATGGCGCGGCTGCTGTACGGCGGCCGTACGAGCCTGTTCATCGGGTTCACGGCGGCGCTGCTGACCTGCGTCATCGGAACGGTCGTGGGAGTCGTCGCCGGGTACGCGGGCGGGGTCGTGGACGCGGTCATCTCCCGGATCCTGGACGTGATCTGGGCGTTCCCGGTGTATCTGCTGGCCATCTGCCTGTCGGTGGTACTGCTCACCAACGGTCTCAGGCTGGGCCCGGTCACCGTGGACGCGGGAAGCCTCTGGCTGCCCGTCACGATCATCGCGGCGATCTACGTGCCGTACATCGCACGGCCGTTGCGCGGTCAGGTGCTGGTGCTGCGGAACAAGGAGTACATCCAGGCGGCCGTGGGTTCGGGTGCGCCCACCTCGCGCATCCTGCGTCGGGAGGTGCTGCCGAACGTGGTGCCCACCGCGATCGTGTTCGTCCCGTTGATGACCGCGCTGGCCATGCTCACGGAGTCGGCGCTGTCCTTCCTGTCCGTCGGCGTCCAGCCGCCCGACGCCAGCTGGGGCACGATCATCGAGGACGGCCTGGGGCTGCTCTACACCCGGCCCGCCGTGACCATCGCGCCCGGTCTGCTGATCGCGCTGACCACGGCCGCACTCAACGTCCTCGGCGACGGCGTGCGCGACGCGCTCGACCCGAGCGCCCGGCTGCGCGGAGGAGTGTGACCATGCTCGCCTTCGCCCTCAAGCGCTTCGGCTCGGCCCTGCTGGTGATGTTCGCCATCAGTGTGCTGGTGTTCCTGATCTTCTTCGCCACCCCGGGAGTCGATCCGGCGGCCAGGATCGCCGGCCGCAACGCCGACCCGGCCACCCTCGCGCAGGTGCGGCACTCCTTCGGCCTCGACCGGCCGATGCCGGTCCGCTATCTGCTGATGATGCGCCACCTGCTGATCGACCGGGACCTGGAGTCCTTCGTCAACCGCGGCTCACGGGTCATCCCGCAGATCATCCAGGCCACCCCCGTGACCCTGTCCCTGGTAATCGGCGCGGCCCTGATCTGGATGACGGCCGGCATCCTCATGGGTACGGCCGCGGCGACCCTGCGTGGCAAGGCCGCCGACCCGATCATCATGCTCGTGGGCGTGGTCGGGGTGTCCCTCCCGGCCTACTGGCTCGGCGAGGTCGTCAACCTCCTCACCCAGAAGCAGCTGCACGACTCGCTGTTCTCCTGGGTGCCCCCGCCCGGTTACGTCGGCCTCGGCCAGGACCCCGGCCAGTGGGCGCTGCACATGCTCTTCCCCTGGCTGACCCTGGCCCTGCTGTACGCCGGGATCTACGCCCGGCTGCTGCGCGGGGAGGTCGTCACCGCGCTGAACGAGGACTACGTCCGTACGGCCCGCGCCAAGGGTCTGTCCGAGCGACGGATCCTGATCCGGCACGCCCTGCGCTGCTCGCTGATCCCGATCGTGTCGCTGTTCGGCCTGGACTTCGGAGCGCTGGTGGGCGGGGCCGCGCTCCTCACCGAGGTGGTCTTCGGCCTCCCCGGCATCGGCAAGCTCACCTTCGACGCCCTGCAGAACCTCGACCTGCCCGTGATCATGGGCACGGTCCTGTACGCGGCGTTCTTCGTGGTCCTCGCCAACGCCCTGGTGGACATCCTGTACGCGCGACTCGATCCGAGGGCCCGCCATGCCTGAACCCCTGCTGGACGTACAGGACTTGAGCGTGCGCTTCCGCACCCGCCAGGGCCTTGTCACCGCCGTCGACGGTCTCTCCTTCTCCGTCGCGCCCGGTGAGGTCCTGGGTGTGGTGGGCGAGTCGGGCTCCGGCAAGAGCGTGTCGATGCTGGCCGTACTGCGTCTGCTGACCAGCCCGAACGTGAGCGTGTCGGGCGAAGTCCGCTTCCGTGGCCGTGACCTGCTCACCCTGTCGGACAAGGAGATGCGTGCGGTGCGCGGCCGGGAGATCGCGATGGTCTTCCAGGACCCGATGACCGCGCTGACACCGGTGTACACCGTCGGCTGGCAGATCGCCGAGGCGATCCGGGCGCACGAACAGGTCTCCCGCAAGGCGGCACGAGCCCGTGCGGTCCAGCTGCTCTCCGACGTCGGTATCCCGGACGCGGCCTCGCGGGTGAACGCCTATCCGCACGAGTTCTCCGGCGGGATGCGGCAGCGCGCGGTCATCGCGATGGCGCTCTCCTGCGGTCCTTCGCTGCTGATCGCCGACGAGCCGACGACCGCGCTGGACGTGACGGTCCAGGCGCAGATCCTCGATCTCATGCGGGACCTCAACCAGCAGGGCTCCGCGATGGTGCTCATCACCCACGACATGGGTGTGGTCTCCCAGATCGCCGACCGGGTCCTCGTCATGTACGGCGGCCGGGCGGCCGAACAGGGCCCGCGGCGGGCGGTGTTCCACGGTCCGCGGCACCCGTACACCTGGGGCCTGCTCGACTCGGTGCCCCGGGTGGGCGGTACCCGGCTGCGGCGGCTCCCGACCATTGCCGGCACACCCGTCTCACCGGGCACGGTCCCGGAGGGCTGCGCGTTCGCGCCGCGCTGCCGACTGCGGCACGAGCAATGCGAGGAACGACCGGCGCTGACCGCGGGCCATGGCGATGCCGCACATCTGGACGCGTGCTGGCTGCCGCCCGACGACCGCGCGGGCTTGCGGCATGGGGCCGAGGACGATGTGAACACGGAGGCGGTGTCATGACAGCACAGGAGTTCGTGACGGTGGACGTGCCGGCACCCCCCGGCGAGGTGCTGCTCCGCGCCACGGACGTCACCAAGCACTACCCCGTACGCGGCAGACGTCAGGTACTCCGTGCGGTCGACGGGGTCTCCTTGGAGGTGCGCGGCGGCGAGACCCTCGGCGTCGTGGGTGAGTCCGGCTGCGGCAAGTCCACGCTGGGCCGCTGTCTGGTCCGGCTCACCGAACTCACCGGCGGGCGTGTCGAGTTCGACGGGCAGGACATCTCGACGCTGTCCACGCGGCGGTTGCGGCCGGTGCGGCCCGGCATGCAGCTGGTCTTCCAGGACCCGCAGGCCTCGCTCAACCCCCGCCGCCGTGCCGGAGACATCGTGGCCGAGCCGCTGCTGGTGCACCGGTACGGCGACGCGGCCGCGGTCCGCCGCCGGGTCGGGGAGCTCTTCGACGTCGTAGGACTGGCGGCGGCCCATCTGGACCGGTATCCGCACGAGTTCTCCGGCGGTCAGCGTCAACGCATCGGTATCGCGCGGGCGTTGGCGACGAATCCGAAGCTGATCGTGGCCGACGAGCCGGTGTCCGCGCTGGACGTGTCGATCCAGGCGCAGGTGCTGAACCTGTTCGCCGACCTTCAGGAGGAGTTCGGCCTCACGTATGTCTTCATCGCGCACGATCTCGGTGTGGTCCGTCATGTGTCGGACCGGATCGCGGTCATGTATCTCGGAGAGATCGTCGAACTCGCGGGGACGGAGGCCTTGTACTCGCAGCCGGCGCACCCCTATACCCAGGCCCTGCTGTCTGCGGTCCCGGACATCGACGACGGGACGGTCACGGAAGGGGGGCCGCGGGAGCGGATCGTGCTGAGTGGTGAGGTGCCGAGTCCGGCGGACAAGCCGACGGGGTGTCCGTTCCGTACGCGGTGCCCCTATGTCCAGGAGCTGTGTGCGGTGGAACGTCCGCGGCTCACGGCGACGGTCTCCGGTCGCCAGGTGGCCTGTCACTACCCGCTGGCCGGCTGAGGGCCCGGGGTCTGCAGCCCCCGGGGCCGGCCCAGCGGCCGTCAGGTTCAGCCGAACTGGCCCACCACGTAGTCGCCGGCCGGCTGCTGGGTCATGACGTTCAGCCGGTTGAAGGCGTTGATGACGGCGATCAGGGAGACCATGGCGAGGAGTTGCTCCTCGTCGTAGTGCTTGGCGGCGTTCTCCCAGATCTCGTCCGGGACGCCGGTCCCGTCGGCGAGGCGGGTGCCCTGTTCCGCCAGCTCCAGCGCGGCGCGCTCGGCCTCGGTGAAGACCTTGGCCTCACGCCAGGCGGCGACCATGTGGAGGCGCTGCGTGGTCTCGCCCGCGGCGGCGGCCTCCTTGGTGTGCATGTCGAGGCAGAACCCGCAGCCGTTGATCTGGCTCGCACGGATCTTCACCAGTTCCTGGGTCGTCATCGGCAGTCCCGAGTCGGTGACCACCTTGCCCGCCATGGCGAAGTGCTTCAGCAGCTTGCCGGCGAGCGGGCTGGTGAAGACGTTCAGTCGGGCTTCCATGGTGTGCTCCTTTGCCGTTGTCGTTGGCTACACACCTATGACTGAATGGCCCGGCGGATTGTGACATGGATGAATGTGACCTGCGTCTCCCTGGGGTGGTGTTGTTCGGGATGAGCTTCCGACTCGCGGCGTACGCCGTGTGCATCGAGGACGGGCAGGTGCTGCTCGCGCGTTTCGTGGCGCCGGACGGCGACAGCACCTGGACGCTTCCGGGCGGCCGGGTCGAGCATGCGGAGGACCCGTTCGACGCGGTGATCCGGGAGGTCGCCGAGGAGACCGGCTACGACGCGATGGTGGCGCGCCTGCTGGGCGTGGACTCGCGGGTGATCCCGGCGGCCGAGCGGCGCGTGCCGGGGCTGCCCGACCACCAGAACGTCGGGATCTTCTACGGAGTCCGTGTCATTGGCGGCGAGCTGCGGCCCGAACCGAACGGCGAGACCGCCGAGTCGGTCTGGACACCGATCACCGAGGTCAGTCGTCTGCGCCGGTCGTCACTGGTCGACGTCGGCCTCGCGCTGGCGCGCACTCTTCCGGCGTCGGGTCATGTCGACGCCGTCCCGGTCGGCGGGCTGATCCAGCACTGAGGTCAAGCGCCCTCAGCCGCCGTACGCCTTCTTCCAGCGGACCCGGTGCCGTGCGTCTCCCTGGCCGCGGCCGTTCACCTCGCCCAGGGACTTGAGGGAGGCCCCGTTGTTCCACAGGCCGAGCAGGTCGCGGTGCACGGCGAGGATTCCGTGCTCCAGGGCGAACTTCTCGGAGGGGCGGGTGAAGCGGCTGGTCGTCACGAACACGGCCACGTCGGCGCGGAAGTGCACCCGGGCGCCCAGCAGATCGCGCAGCTCGCGGTTGGGGATCGCCCTGCTCGGTGCGTAGCGTTTGCACTGGACGACCATCGTGCGGCCGTCCGGGAGCCGGCCCAGGACATCGGCGCCGTTGTCGCCCGCGCCGCCCACCCGCCGGACCTCCGTGCATCCGTCCCGCCGGCACAGGCCCGCGACCAGTTCCTCGAACTCGGTGCCCGTCATGGCATCCACCTGGGTGAGGGTCCGCCGGCCCGCCTGCACCGCCTCCTCCTGCCGCCAGAGGCGGTCCCCGCCCCTCAGGAGCCGGTCCGTGCGCCACAGCCGCCAGGTGATCGCCGCGACGACACCGACCGCGACGACACCCAGGACATACGGCCACACACTCGCCCAGAACACCACCGCGAGGAGCAGCGCCGCCGCGCCGCCCCAGGACAGCTGCCGTGCCCGCCGTCCGCGAGCGGCCTTACCCCGTCGACGCCCGGCCATGGCGGCCTCCCCCCCCTGTGCTCCCTACAAGGAGTCTGGGCAGCTCAAGGGGGCGTGAGAAGGGCGCGAGTCGGCCATGTCCGGATCGTGGTGCGGGAGCGGCCGCGGTACCCGAAGGCACCGCGGCCGGCTGGGAGGCGGGTCAGCCCTTGACGGGCTTGCCGCTACCCCACGCCCAGGCGAGGCGGTCCGCGCCGGACTGGTTGGTGGTCTCCAGCCACGGCCGGTTGGCCGGGCCGACGAGCTTCTGCACCGAGTAGATGTCGTCGGTGCGCAGGCCCGGCCAGTACACCGAGCCCATCTTCAGCTCGCGGAAGGTGTCGGTAACCGCCTGGATGAAGTTGACGAAGTTGTCGTCCGGGGTCTTCACGTTGTAGTTCAGGCCGGTCGTCATCGGGGCGCCGAACTCGTCGGCCACGGTCCGGTTGGCGCAGTCGCCGATGCGGACCTTCAGGTCGGCCACCCACTCGTCGTAGGTGGCGTACGACTTCCAGAAGCCGTAGTGGTGCAGCGACAGGTAGGTGCCCTTCAGGCGCGGGTCGGCGCACACCGTCGTGACGTGGTCGTTGTAGCCGGCGCCGCTGACGAAGACCCGGTTGCGCGGCACCGACTTGTAGGTGTCCAGCCACTTCGCGGCGATGTCGGCCCACTCGGTGTCGGTGTAGCCGTGCGGCTCGTTCATCGGCTCGAAGTAGACCCGGGAGTTGCCCTGGTAGGCCTTGACCACGGTGTTCCACATCGGCCAGTAGGTGGCCTCGTCGTCGATGAAGCCGTCCCTGCGGTCGCCCGTGCCCTCCCAGTAGGACACGATGACCTTGAAGCCCTGCGCGGTCGCCGCGTCGATGACACCCCGGTACGACTTCCAGTACGAGCCGCCCACGGTGTACGGGTTGATCGGCAGCCGGACGGTGTTGGCGCCGAGGTTCGCGCGGAACGCCGCGATGATGCGGGTCGCCTTGGTGTACGTCTGGGCGTAGGTGTCGGTGGTCGACAGGCCCGACAACTGGAGCTCGTCGTCGGCGAAGTTGTCGCGCGGGTCGGCCCAGTTGACACCCTTGAACTGGGTCGTGTCGGTGGTCGGCGCGGCGGCGGAGGCGGGGCTGCCGGTGAGGGTGGCGCCGCCGATCGCCGCGATCGCGACGGCGACGAGCGAGGCACGCAGCCTGGGGGTACGACGGGCGCTGGTGGGGGTCTTGCGCATCGACCAATCCCTTTCGGAATGACAGCATGTTTACGTAAACATGACGGCGCCGGAATCGTGGCATCCGCTCCTGCGGCCGTCAAGGTTTCCCACACGTAACATCCGGTGCGAGACGCAACACATTCGTGTGCGGACGGAGGAGGCAGCAGTGGTGGAGCGGGGAGGTTCCGGTGTCCCCGGTGGGCGGCGCAAACAGCGGGTGTCCATGGCCGACGTGGCCAGGCTCGCGGGCGTCTCCTCGCAGACGGTCTCGCGCGTCTCCAACGGTCAGCCCGGGGTGATCAGCTCGACGCGCGAGCAGGTCCTGGCGGCGATGCGGGAACTGGGCTACCGGCCCAACAGTGCCGCACGAGCCCTGCGGTACGGCCAGTTCAACACCATCGGGGTGATCCTGTTCAGCCTGTCCTCGACGGGCAACAGCCGCACGGTGGAGGCGATCGCCACGCACGCGGCGGCCGAGGGGTACGCGATCACCCTGATCCCCATCGACGTCCCCACGCAGGACAACGTCCTCGGGGCGTTCACGCGCATGGGCGAGCTGGCGGTCGACGCCGTGATCGTCATCATGGAGATCCACCTCCTCGACACCGGGACGGTCCAGCTGCCGCCCGGGGTGCATGTGGTCGTGGTGGACTCCGACGCCGGCGACCGCTACAGCGTGGTCGACACCGACCAGGCGGACGGTGCGCGGAAGGCCGTACGGCATCTGCTCGATCTGGGACATCGGACCGTATGGCATGTGACGGGGCCGCAGGCGTCCTTCGCGGGGCAGCGGCGGGCCCAGGCCTGGCGTGCGGTGCTCACGGAGGCGGGGTGTCCGGTGCCGCCCGCGGTGTACGGGGACTGGTCGGCCGAATCCGGTTACGAGGCCGGGCTCGTGCTCGCCGAACAGCCGGACTGTACGGCGGTGTTCGCGGCGAACGACCAGATGGCCCTGGGTCTGCTGCGGGCGTTCCACGAGCGGGGGCGGTCCGTGCCGCACGACGTCAGCGTGGTCGGTTTCGACGACATCCCCGACGCGGCGTTCTTCGTGCCACCGCTCACCACGGTCCACCAGGACTTCGCCGAGGTGGGGCACCGCTGTGTCCAGAAGGCACTCCAGCAGATCCGCGCGAGCGGCGGGGCGGAACCGGGCACCGACCTCGTCCCCACGAGCCTGGTGGTGCGAGGGAGTACGGCTCCACCAAGGTGACGACGGTGATCGTCTCGCGGACCCCACGTCGGTTGACCTTGCCCCAAGGACAGCCCACAGCATCGCCGCATGGTGCGAGGGAAACGGGTACTGGTCGACGTACGACCGCTGCGGGGGGGTGGGTTCCGGCGGTTGTGGGCGGCCGGGATCGTGACCGCTCTGGGGGCTCAACTCACCGCGGTCGTGGTGCCGTTGCAGATCTACGACTTCTCGGGTTCGTCGGCGTATGTGGGGCTGGCCGGGCTGGTGGGCCTGGTGCCGATGGCCGCTGCGGCGCTCTGGGGAGGGGTGCTCGCCGACGTACGGGACCGGCGGCGGGTGCTGCTGGGGACCACGACCGGCATCGGTGTGACGTCAGCGCTGCTGTGGGTCCAGGCGTGGGCGGATCTGCGGTCCGTCGGTGTGCTGCTCGTCCTGGTGGGTGTCCAGCAGGCCCTGTTCGGTGCCCACACCGCGGTGCACAGGGCCGTGACACCTCGGCTGGTGCCCCCGGAGCTGCTGCCCGCCGCCAACGCGCTGCAGTCGACGGTCGTGCTGTCCGCCGGGATCGCCGGACCGCTGCTGGCCGGCGGACTGCTGCCGGTCGTGGGGAGCCGGACGCTGTATCTGGCGGACGCCCTCACGGTCTGCGCGACGGTGTGGGCCGTGTGGCGGCTGCCCGCGCTTGCTCCGGTCGGCGCCGGTGCGCGGCCGCAGACCACGAGTCTGCGGCACATCGCGGACGGCGTACGGATTGTGACGAGCCGTCAGATCCTTCTGGTCGTCTACCTCTCCGACTTCGCCGCGCTCTCCCTGGGCCTGCCCACGGCGCTCTTCCCGCAGGTGGCGGCGGAGACCTTCCGCGCGTCGGACATCGGGGTGTTGTACGCCGCCCTCTCGGCCGGTGGGGTGCTGGCGGGGCTGTTCTCCGGGGCGTTCACCCGTGTCGGCCGGCACGGCGTAGCGGTGGCGGTCTCGGCTGCTGTGTGGGGCCTGGCGGTTGCCGGCTTCGGGCTGGCCCACTCCCTGGTCTCCGCGGTGGCTTGGCTGCTGGCGGCCGGTGGAGCGCTCCTGGCGCTGGGGGTCTTCCGCAGGACGGTCCTGCAGAGCGCCGTTCCCGACGAGATGCGGGGCCGGCTCCAGGGGATCGACACGGTGGTGGCCGCCGGGGGCCCACGGCTCGGCGACCTGCTGCACGGGACGGTCGGCGCCGGCCTCGGCGTCACGTGGACCGTCGCGGGCGGCGGCGTCGTGACGGTCGTGACCGCGCTCCTCCTGCTTCTGCTGTTCCCCGGGTTCCGACGTCATCGGGCCGCCCCTGAGCCTCACTTCAGGGTCAGCGGCAACTCGCACAGGCCGTTGAGGAAGTTGGAGTAGACCGGCTTGGACGGGCCGGTCTGTTCCAGGTGCGTCACCTGGTCGCGCAGGCCTTCCAGTACGGCTCCGATCTCGGCGCGGGCGAGGTACGCACCGAGGCAGAAGTGGGGACCGTAGGCGAAGGTGCAGTGCTTGTTGGGGGTGCGGTCCAGGCGGAGTTCTTCCGGGGCCTCGAAGACCCGGTCGTCGAAATTGGCGGAGGCGTTCCACACGGTCACGATGTCGCCGGTGCGGATGGCGTGACCCGCGATCTCCGTGTCGACGGTGGCCGTACGGCCCGAGTGCAGCGCCGGGGTCGTCCAGCGGAGCATCTCCTCCACCGCCGTATCCGTGCCGACGTCGCCGCGCTTGAGCGCCCGCCACTGGTCGGGGTGGTCCACGAGGGCGAGGGCGGCGCCGATCATGGACAGCCGGGCCGTCTCGTCGCCGCCGAGGATCAGGCTGTAGCAGTTGAGCATGATCTCGTCGTCGTCCAGCGGCACGCCGTTCACCCTGCTGCCGGCGAGCAGCGCGATGACGTCCGCGTGGCCGCTGTCGCGGCGGTCCCGGGCGAGGCCCGCGAAGTAGAGCAGGATCTCGCTCTTGGCGATCCACGCGTCGGCCGCGGTGCCGTCGGCGTCGTGGGAGCCGAGGGCGGAGGAGGTCAGGCTGAGCACATGGGCCCGGTCGCTCTCGGGGACGCCGAGCAGATCGCAGATCGCGCCGAGGGGGATGCCGGCGGCCACGTCGGCGGCGAAGTCGCAGCTGCCCTTGTCGAGGGCCTCGCGCAGCAGCCGGTCGACCGTGCGGCGGACGCTCGCCACGACCGGTTGCAGTGCGCGGGGGGTGAACGCGGACATCAGGACGCGGCGGAGTTCTCGGTGCCGGTCCCCGTCGGTGATCGCGAGCATGCGTCCGGCCGCGGAGTCGCCGCCGGCAAGGAGGGTTTCCAGGACGTTGCCGCCCTCGGAGGTGAAGGTGCTGTTGTCCCGGTACACGGAGGTCAGGTCGGCGTGCCGGGTCACCACCCAGAACCCGGGGGCGGTGTCGGTGGCCGGGTTCCAGTGGACCGGCTCATGCTTCCTCAAGTGGCGCCACACGGCGGACAGTTCGTTCTCGGCGTGCAGCCGCGGATCCGCCAGGTCCAGGGTGTCGAGCTCTTCCGGGGCGATCGCCCGCCGTGTGGTCATCGTTCAACTCTCCCTGTTCTATTCGCCCATGGCCCGGATCAGGCTCTTGGGACGCATGTCGGTCCAGTGCTGTTCGACGTGGTCCAGGCACTCCTGGCGGCTCGCCCGGCCGTGCACGACCGTCCAGCCCGCGGGGACCTCGGCGAAGGCGGGCCACAGCGAGTGCTGTCCCTCGTCGTTGACCAGGACGTAGTGCTCGAGGGTGTCGTCGTCGAACGGGTTGGTGCTCATGCGGGGTTCCTCCTAAGGGTCGCGGTGTTCAGTGCGGGGCCGATCCGCTCCAGCGGGCCCGGCCGGGTCATCTCCCCGTGGAGACACGGGATGTCGTGGTTGTCGACACGTCCGTCGACGTACGGCCGCCAGGCGTGATGCCGGTCCGGGTGGATGTCCGGATCCTGTGCGGCCGTGAAGAACAGCAGGTCACCGTGGTACGTCGTGGGGGCGAACTCCTCCATCAGACGGCGGTTGTTCGCGGTGACCTCGACGAGGGCGGCGAGCTCGGCGTCGTCGAGGCTCGCGGTCATGTCGGGGACGCGGCGCACGAGTTCGGCGAAGCGGGCGTCGGTGAGGGGCTCTTCGGACTGTGGACGCCCGAGGATGGCGAGGAGGCTGCGCAGCAGCTCCGGCCGGTCGGTGGGGCGGGGGCCGCGGTGGATCCAGACGCCGGGGAAGGCGTCCAGCATGGCCAGCAGAGCGACTTCGTGACCGTCCCGCTGGAGGGTGACGGCGACCTCGTACGCCACCAGGCCACCCATCGAGTAGCCGAGCAGGTGGTAGGGGCCCTCGGGCTGGATCTCGCGGATACGGGCGATGTGTTCGGCGACCGTCGCCCGCAGGCTGCTCGACCGCGGCGCCCCTGGGACAAGGCCCTGGGACTGGAGGCCGTACAGCGGGCGGTCGGGGTCGAGGTGGCGGGCGAGTCCGGCGAAGCCCCAGGCGAGGCCAGAGGCGGGCGGCAGACAGAAGAGGGGTTCCTTGTCGCCCCGGGTGCGCAGGGGCAGTACGGCGTCCAGGGGCGCCGCGCCCGAGGCCCCGCCCCGCAGCCGCTGGGCCAGCCCGGTGACCGTCGGGGTGTCGAACACCGCGCGCAGAGGCAGTTCGGTGCCGAGGTCGGTGCGGATGCGGGCGGTCAGGCGCGGGGTCAGCAGGGAGTGACCGCCTAGGTCGAAGAAGCTGTCGTGGACGCCGACGCGGGACGGCTCCAGACCGAGAACGTCGGCGACGATCGTGCACAGCCGCTCCTCGTCCGCGGTGCGCGGGGCGCCGCCGGCCAAGGCCGGGACAGCGGGATCGGGCAGGGCCGTACGGTCGGTCTTGCCGCTGGCGGTACGCGGGAGGGCGGGCAGGGGGACGATCGTGGCGGGGACCATGTGGGCGGGGAGGGTGCGGGTGAGGTGGTCACGGAGGGCGTCGAGGGGGACGATCGCCGCCCCGGGGATCGGAGTGGGGGGCTGCTCGCGCGGAACCACCTCGGACTGGGGCGTCGTCGGGAGGTTACGGTGCGGGCCGCCCAGCGGGGCGATCCCCGAGGGAAGCGCACAGACCGGGCGCTCGCCGCCTGCGTCGACGGGAGCGATCGCCGACCCAGGCACACGAGTCGGCTGCTCGCGCGGAACCACCTCGGACTCGGGCGGGACCGGGAGGTCTCCGCGCGGGTCGATCCCCGACGGGAGCACGAGAGCCGGACGCTCGCCCCGGCCATCGCCGACAGGTACGAGCGGGTCCGAGTGGTCTCCGGCCGGGACGGCCTCCTCGGTCGTGCCCACCACGTACGCCACCAACTGCTTCTCGCCACGGCGATCCTGACGGACCGTCACCGCCGCCTGGGCCACGGCAGGGTGCGCGGTCAGCGCGGTCTCGATCTCGCCGAGTTCGACTCGGAAGCCGCGGATCTTCACCTGGTGGTCGGCGCGGCCGACGAACCGCAGTCGTCCGTCACGGCCGCGGACCGCGAGGTCACCGGTGCGGTACATCCGCTCCCCCGGCGCCCCGAACGGGTCGGCGACGAACCGCGCGGCAGTCAGGCCCGGGCGGCCGAGGTAGCCGCGGGCGGGACCGCCCCCGCCGAGATGGACCTCGCCGACGATCCCGTCGGGGACGGGCCGCAGGGCCTGGTCGAGGAGGTAGAGGCGGTTGCGGGCGAGCGGGTCACCGAGGGGCGGGGAGCCATCCGCCGTGTCCTCGTCGGAGCGCCAGGCTGTGGCGTAGATGGTCGCCTCGGTGGGCCCGTAGAAGTTGACCAGCCGGGCCCCGGGGAAGGCGGCCCGGAGCTCCTCACGCAGCTGTGCGGGGATGGGCTCCCCGCCGAGGGCGACGGTGTGCGGCGCGGCGTCCGGCCGCTCGGCGATGACGCCGGCCATCACCGACGGCACTCCGCTGATCAGCCCCGCGTCGGTGCCGGAGGCGGTGAGGCACAGCAGACTGTCGACGAGCTCGATGCGTCCCCCGCACAGCAGCGGCGCGAAGATCTCGAACACCGAGACGTCGAAGTTGAGGGAGGTGGAGAAGAGGACCTTCTCCAGGGCCTCGGGGCCGAAGGCGCGGTGGGCCCACTCGACGAACTCGACGGCGTTGCGGTGGGTCGCCAGGACGCCCTTGGGGCGGCCGGTGGAGCCGGAGGTGTAGGTGATGTAGGCCAGGTTGTCGGGCGAGGGGCACGCCGGGCCGGCCTGACCCTCAGTCACCTCACTGTCCGGAAGGACCAGCTCGACTCCCCTGGGCAGCACCCTCGCCGTGTCCGCCGTCGCCAGTACGGCCACCGGCCGCGCGTCCTCCACGATGTACGCCAGCCGGTCCCTCGGGTACGCCGGGTCGAGCGGCAGATAGGCGGCCCCCGACTTCAGCACGGCGAGCACGGCCACGACCAGGTCGGGTGTGCGCGGCAGGGCGATGCCGACGACCCGCTCGGGGCCGGCGCCGAGTGCGGTGAGCCGGTGGGCCAACTGCTCGGCACGGGTGTCGAGTTCGCCGTACGACAGACTCGTCCCGCCCGCTCGTACGGCCTCCGCGTCGGGTGTGGCCGCGGCCTGTGCCGTCCAGAGGTCGGTGAGGGTGCGGGTCGCGGGGGCCGGTTCGGTGGCCGGGTCGGGGCGCGGGTCGCTCTTGGGGTCGAGGAGGCCGAGGCGGCCCAGCGGGAGGTCCGGGTGGGTGGCGAGGGTCTCCAGGATGTGGACCAGACGGGCGAGTTGGGCGTCGGCCCAGCCGTTCTCGAAGAGGTCGGCGCGGTGGGCGAGACGGAAGCGCAGGCGCGGGCCGGGGAAGGCCACCAGGGTCACGGGGTAGTGGGTGGCGTCACGGCCGCTCGTCCCCGTGATCCGGAGACCGTCGGCACCCGCCCGGGCGGCCTCGTCCATCGGGTAGTTCTCGAACACGACGAGGGTGTCGAAGAGTTCGGGCAGACCGGTGGTGCGCTGGATGTCGGCCAGGCCGAGATGGTGGTGGTCGAGCAGGCAGATGTAGCCGTCCTGGACCTCGCGCAGCAGGTCGCTCAACGAGCGGTCGGGGCGCAGCCGTACGCGTACCGGCACGGTGTTCACGAACAGCCCGACCATCGACTCGACGCCGGGCAGGGCGGCGGGACGGCCCGAGACGGTGGCGCCGAACACCACGTCGTTGCGGCCGGTCGTCCGGCTGAGCAGGATCGACCACGCGGTCTGCACCAAGGTGTTGGCGGTGACACCGAGCCTGCGGGCCAGGGCGGTCAGGGCCGCTCCGGTGGCTTCCGGCAGTTCGGCGCGGGACTGGGCGAGGGGCCCGGGGCCGGGGTTGGGCGGGGCCAGCCGGGTCGGTTCGGTCACCTCGTCCAGGGCCGTACGCCAGGCGGTCTCCGCGGCGGTGCGGTCCTGGCGGGCCAGCCATTCGAGGAAGGTGCGGTAGGCGGGGGCGGGCGGCAGCTCGGCCTTCGTGTAGAGCGCGAGGAGCTCGCGGACCAAGACGGACACCGACCAGCCGTCGAGCAGGATGTGGTGGTGGGTGACGAGGAGCCGGTGCCGTCCGTTGCCCAGGTGGGCGAGGGTGCAGCGGATCAGGGGCGGGGTGGCCGGGTCGAAGCCGCGGTCGCGGTCCTCGTCGAGCAGCCGGGACCACGCGTCCTCGGTGTCGACGTCCGTCTCCGTCCACGGCAGGGTCGCCCGGTGCGGGACGACCTGGACGGGCGCCCCGCCCTTGCGCCGCCGGAAGGCGGCACGGAGGTTGGGGTGGCGGTCCAGCAGGGCCTGCCAGGCTTCACGCAACCGGCCTGCGTCGACCGGGCCTTCGAGCTCGAAGACCAGTTGTACGAGGTACACGTCGGCGGCGTCCCGCTCGTGCTCGTACACGGCGTGGAAGAGCAGACCCTCCTGGAGGGGGGTCAGGGGCAGTACGTCGGCCAGCGCGGGCTGGGACATCGCATCGTCTCTTTCGGTGCGGGTGGGGGGGTCCGGCGGATCGGGTCGGCTGCGGCCCCTAGCCGTCCAGGCCGACCGCCAGTTCGTCGAGTTCGTCCGCGTCGAGCTGAGCCGACAGCAGGTCGCCCGGGGCTGCCGGTGCCGTGCGGGTGGCGCGGTCGGTCAGCGCGGTGAGGGCGGCGAACCAGGCCTCGGCGAGCTCTCGCACCTCGGGCTCGGTGAACAGCCCCTCCGGCCACGACCAGTCGGCCACCAGCCGGGGCCCGTCCGCCGTGTCGTGGACGACCGCGTTGAGGTCGAGGGCGTGGGCGGCGGCCAGGCCCGGATCGGTGCCGCTGCCGAGCGCCGGGGACTCGGGGGCGAACGACCACAGGGCGTCCCCGGCCGGGGCGGTGAATCGGCCGAGGTAGTTGAAGCCGATCGCCGGAGAGGGCTGCTGGGCCAACTCGCCTGCCGTGTCGGGGTTCAGATAGCGCAGGAGGCCGAACGCGACGCCGCGGTCGGGCAGTTCACCGAGCCGGTCGGCGACCCGGCGCACCACGCTGTCCGCGGCGGCACCCGCGGCCAGCGCGTCCTTCAGATCGACGCCGTCCAGGTCGACATGGACCGGGTAGAGCGAGGTGAACCAGCCGACGGTACGGGAGAGTTCGAGACCCGGGGCGAGCTCCTCACGGCCGTGGCCCTCGACGTCGACCAGGACGTGCGGGACGTCCTGCCGGGCGGCGACGGCGAGGGCGAGCCCGGCGAGCAGCACGTCCTGCGGTCCGGTACGGAAGGCGGAGGGCACGCTGGAGAGCAGCGGGCCGGTGGTGTCGGCATCGAGGGTCAGGCGGAGCGACCTGGTGGTGGCCGCGGTGTCCCGGGCCGGGTCGAGCGGCCTGGCTCCGAACGGGACGCGCGGGGCGTCGGCCGTCCGGCGCCACAGCTTGGCCTCCGTGCCCCGCTTGCCCGCCTCCGCACGCAGCAGGGCGGACCATGCGCGGAACGACGTTCCGACGGGCGGGAGTCGGGGCTCGCGTCCGGCCGAGACCGCCTCCCAGGCCGTCTCCAGGTCGGGCACGAGGATCCGCCAGGACACTCCGTCCACGGCCAGGTGGTGGACGACCAGCAGCAGTCGGCCGGCGCGGTCCCGGCCCGCGTCGAGCCAGACGGCCCGCAGCATCGCGCCGGTGCCGGGGTCGAGGGTGCCGAGCGCGCGGTCGAACTCCTCGGCCACGGCCGAGTGGAGGTCGTCCTCGCCGCTGACGTCCCGGCGGTCCACGGCGACGGTGACCGAGCCCACCGGGCCGACCTCCATGACCCGCTCGTCCGTGAGCCGGGAGCGCAGCATGTCGTGGTGGTCGACGAGCGACTGCAGGGCGCGGTTAAGGCGCGGTACGTCGGCCTCCGCGGGCACGGTCAGCAGTACCGACTGGCTGAGACGGCCGATCGGGCCACCGCGTTCGACCAGCCAGTGCATCACGGGCGTGAAGGGCACCTCCCCGACGCTGTCACCCGCCGCGCCACTGCTGGTCGCGGTACCCACGGGTCCGCGGGCCACCGCGGCGAGGGCGGCCACGGTCTGGTGCTCGTACACGTCACGAGGGCTGATCACCACACCGGCCTCGGCGGCCCGGCTCACCAACCGGATCGAGGAGATGCTGTCGCCGCCGAGCGCGAAGAAACCCTCGTCGAGGGTGAGCCCGGGCAGTTTCAGCAGGTCACGGAAGAGTTCCGCGAGCACCCGCTCGGCGGGCGAGCTCGGCTCGCGCGCGGCCGCCACGGCCGACGGCGCCTCGGGAACGGGTAGGGCCCTTCGGTCCAGCTTGCCGTTGGGGGTGAGCGGAAGGGCGTCCAGGACGACCACGGCCGTGGGCACCATGTACTCCGGGAGCAGGCGTTCGGCGTCCCGGCGCAGTGCGGCGGGGTCGGCGGGCGAGTGTCCGGCGCGCGTGGTGACGTAGGCGATGAGGCGCCGTTGCCCCGGCTCGTCCTCGCGCACCACGACGGCTGCCTGGGCGACGGACGGATCGCGGGCCAGGACAGCCTCGACCTCACCGGGTTCGATACGGAAGCCACGCAGCTTGACCTGCTCGTCGGCGCGGCCGAGGTACTCCAGCTGCCCGTCGGCGGACCAGCGGGCGAGGTCGCCGGTGCGGTACATCCGGTCACCGGGGCCGCCTTGGGGGTCGGCGACGAATCGCGATGCCGTGAGACCGGGGCGGCCCAGGTAGCCGCGGGCGACTCCGCTTCCCGCGAGGTAGAGCTCGCCGGCCGTGCCGGGTGGCACCGGGCGCAGCCAGGCGTCCAGGACGAGGGTCCGGGTGCCGGCGACGGGGCGGCCGATGGGCGGGGCCTGGTCGCCGGTGAGCGGGACGGCGATGGTCGCGCAGACCGTGGACTCGGTGGGCCCGTAGGCGTTCGCCATCCGGCGGCCCGGCGCCCAGCGGGCCACCAGCTCGCCGGAGCAGGCCTCGGCGCCCACGACCAGGGTCTCCAGGTCGGGCAGCTCGTTCGGCGCCAGGGTGGCGAGTGCGGTGGGCGGGATCAGGGCGTGGGTGATACGGCCCCGGGTGAGCTCCTGTTCGAGTTCCGCGCCGAGCAGGGGTCCGTGCACGTCCGGCACCACCAGGGTCCCGCCGGACGCGAACGCCATCAGCAGTTCCATCACGGAGGCGTCGAAGCCGGGGGCCGAGAACTGCAGGACCCTGCTGACGGGGCCGAGTCCGAAGCGCTCGATCTGGGTCCGTGCGAGGGCGGCGAGTCCGCGGTTCTCGACGATCACGCCCTTGGGGGTGCCGGTCGAGCCGGAGGTGTGGATGACGTAGGCGGCGGCGTGGGGGTGGTGTGCGGTGGGGAGTTCGCCTGGGGTGCCGTCCGCGGTGAGGTCGGTCAGGACGTGCGCCGGACGGGCATCGGTGAGCAGGGCGTCGATGCGGTCGGCGGGGAGCGCCGGGTCGACCGGGAGGAACGCGGCGCCGGCGAGGGCTACCGCCAGGATGGCGACGACACGGTCTGTGGATCGCGGCAGTCGTACGGCGACGAGGTCGCCGGGGCCGATGCCGCGCCCGGCGAGGGCGCTGGCCAACTCCCGGGCCCGGGCATCGAGTTCGGCGTACGTGAGGTCGTTGAGCGCGGGCGCCGCGGGCCTGAGCCGTACCTGCCGGGTGAACATCTCGGCCAGGGACTCGGGCTGGAGCGGCTCTCCCCCGGCGGCACTCCACTGGTCGAGGCGTCCGCGCTCGTCCTCGGCGAGGAGGTCGATGTCGCCGATGCGGCGGTCCGGGTCGGCGGCGACGGCGTCGAGGAAGTGGATGAGCCTCTGGGCCAGTCGGCGGGCGGTCTCGGGTTCGAAGAGGTCGGTGCTGAACTCGGCGACGCCGTCGATGCCCGCCGGGGTGCCGTCGTCGTGGCGGTGCTCGGTGAGATAGAGCGAGAGGTCGAAGCGGGCAGCGCCCGTGGTCACGGGCTCGCGGGCGACGCTCAGACCGGGCAGGGCAGGGACCGGGTCGGCGCCGTGTCCGGTGTAGGCCAGCATGACCTGGAAGAGCGGGTGGCGGGCAAGGCTCCGCTCGGGGCTGACGGCGTCCACGAGGAGGTCGAACGGCACGTCCTGGTGGGCGTAGGCCGCGAGGTCGAAGTCCCGGACACGGGCGAGGAGTTCGCGGAAGGTGGGGTTGCCCGAGGTGTCGGTGCGCAGGGTGAGGCTGTTGACGAAGAAGCCCACGAGGTCGTCGAGGCGTTCGTCGCTCCGGCCTGCGACGGGGGTGCCGATGGGCACGTCGGTGCCGGAGCCGAGCCGGGTCAGGACGGCGGCGAGTCCGGCCTGGAGCACCATGAAGAGGGTGACGCGCTGTGCGGTGGCCAGGTCGGCGAGCCCGGCATGGAGCGCGGGAGCCACCGTGACGGGCGTACGGTCGCCCCGTCCACTGGGCTCGGCGGGCCTGGGGTGGTCGACGGGGAGCGGGAGTTCCTCCGGGGCGCCCTCCAACGCCGTACGCCAGAAGTCGATCTGATCGGCCATCAGGCTGCCGGGGTCGTTCTCGTCCCCGAGCGACTCGCGCTGCCAGTGCGCGAAGTCGGCGTACTGGACGGGCAGGGGCGGCCACGCGGGTGCCCGCCCCTCGGAGCGGGCCGCGTAGGCGGTCTCCAGGTCGCGGGTCAGCGGGCGCATCGACCAGCCGTCGACGGCGCTGTGGTGGGCGAGCAGGAGCAGGACGTGGGTGTCGCCGCCGAGGTCGTACAGGGTCACGCGCAGGGGTGGTTCGGCGGCGAGGTCGAAGCGGTGGCCGGCCGCCGCCGTGAGCAGCGCGGGCAGTTCCGCCTCCGTGGTGGGGACCACCTCCAGGTGTGGCCGGGCCGCGTCGGGGTCCAGGACGTGCTGGTACGGGGTGCCCTGGATGTCGGGCTGGAGGGTGCGCAGCGGCTCGTGGCGGGCGACGACGTCGACGAGGGCCTCGGTGAGCGCCTGCCGGTCCAGAGGGCCGGTCAGACGCAGGGCCGCGGGGACGGTGTAGGTGGTGTGGCCGCCGTCGAGGCGGCTCATGAACCACAGTCGCTGCTGGCCGTAGGAGAGGGGGATCGGGTCGGGTCGCTTCGGCAGCGGGAGGAGGCGGCGCCGGTGTCCGTCCCGCGTCTCGTCCAGGCGGGTGGCCAGCGCGGCCGGGGTGGGTGCCTCGAAGACGGCTCGTACGGGGAGGGCGGTGCCGAAGGCGGTCCTGATCCGGTCGGCGAGGCGCATGGCGAGGAGGGAGTCGCCGCCGAGGTCGAAGAAGGCGTCCCCCGGGCCGACCTGGTGAGCCTCCAGGCCGAGGACGCCGGCGAACAGGCCGCAGAGGATCTCCTCCCGCGGGGTGCGCGGTGCGCGGCCGCCGGTGACGGCGTCGGGGGTCGCCGGGGCGGGGAGGGCGGCGCGGTCCAGTTTGCCGTTGGCGGTGAGTGGGAGCCGGTCCACGACGACGACCGCGGAGGGCACCATGTGCTCGGGCAGGGTGAGTGCGGTATGGGCGCGGAGTGATACCGGGTCCGGCGCGGATGCGGACACGGCGTACCCCACCAGCCGCCCGTCACGGACCAGGACGGCCGCGCGGGACACCTCCGGGTGGGCCGCGAGGGCCGCCTCGACCTCGCCCAACTCGATGCGGAAGCCGCGGATCTTGACCTGGTCGTCTGCGCGGCCAAGGTACTCCAGCCGCCCGTCGGCCGACCGCCGGGCGAGGTCGCCGGTGCGGTACATCCGCTCGCCGGGCCCGCCGAAGGGGTTCGCGACGAAGCGGCCGGCCGTCAGCCCCGGTCGTCCGAGGTAGCCGCGGGCCAGTCCCGCTCCGGCCACGTACAGCTCGCCGACCGCGCCCGTCGGCACCAACCGCAGGCCGGCGTCCAGGACGTGGGCGCGCAGATCGGGGATGGGCTCACCGATGCCCTCGCACCGCTCCCGGGTGAGCGGGAGTCCGGTGACATGGACGGTGGTCTCGGTGATGCCGTACATGTTCACCAGTGCGGGGGCGTCCTCGGCGTGCCGTGTGAACCACTCGGCGACCGGCGTGACATCGAGGGCCTCGCCGCCGAAGACGATGTGACGCAGACTCAGTTCTCGGCTCTTCTGGGGCAGTTCGGCGTCGGCGTGGACCAGCGCCCCGAAGGCGGAGGGGGTCTGGTTGAGGACGGTGACCCGCTCACGGGCGAGCAGGCGCAGGAACTCGTGGGAGTCCCGGCTGACTTCGTGCGGTACGACGACGAGCGTGCCGCCGTGCAGCAGTGCTCCCCACAGTTCCCAGACGGAGAAGTCGAAGGCGTAGGAGTGGAACAGGGTCCACACGTCGTCGGGGCCGAAGTCGAACCAGTGGCGGGTGGATTCGAAAAGGCGGACCACGTTGCCGTGCGGGACGGCGACGCCCTTGGGGCGTCCGGTGGAGCCGGAGGTGTAGATGACGTAGGCCAGGTGGTCGCCGGTCAGGGCCGGGAGATCGATGCCGGAGGCTGGTGGCCGCTGGTCGTCCAGGGCCAGTACGGGTACCGCCGTGGCGGGCAGGTTCGGGGCCACCTCCCGCGTGCTGAGGAGCAGGACGGGTGCGGAGTCCGTGAGCATGTACGCCAGCCGCTCGGCGGGGTACTCCGGGTCCAGCGGGACGTAGGCGGCGCCGGTCTTCAGGACGGCGAGGATCGCGACGACCAGGTCCGCGGAGCGGGGCAGGGCGAGGGCGACCCTACGCTCGGGGGCGGCGCCGCGGCTGATCATCACGGACGCCAACTCCGAGGCACGGGCGTCCAGTTCGGCGTAGGTGAGACGGGTTTCGCCGTGCACCACGGCCGTCGCATCGGGGGTGCGGGCGGCCTGGCGGGCGAAGAGGTCGGTGAGGGCGACGGACGGCACGGCGGAGGTGACCTCACCGCCGCTCGTGAGCTGCTCCCGCTCCCCCGGGAGCAGCGCCTCCACCTCGCCCACGCGCCGGGACGGATCGCCCGTGAGCTGGGCCAGGACGGTGGCGAAACGGTCCAGGAGGGTGCGGGCGCCGGTCTCGTCGTACAGGTCGGGCCGGTAGGAGAGACGCAGGGCGAGGTGGTGGGCGGGGAGGACGGCGAGGGTGAGGGGGTAGTGGGTGGCGTCGCGGCCGGTCAGCTGGGTGACGCGGTCCCCGCCGGGGCCGGTGGCGGCTGGGTGGCTCTCGAAGGCGAGCAGGGTGTCGAAGAGGTCGCCGGTGCCGGTGGCGCGCCGGATGTCGGCGAGGCCGAGGTGCTGGTGCGGGAGCAGGGCGGCCTGCCGCTCCTGGAGGGTGGTGAGGAACTCGTTGATGGTGTCGCCGTCGTTCCAACGCACCCGTGTCGGCACGGTGTTGATGCAGAAGCCGACCATCGAGGCCACGTTCCGCAGCTCGGGCGGGCGGACGGTGACGGTCTGGCCGAACGCCGTGTCGGTACGGCCGGTGAGGCGGCCGAGGAGCACGCCCCAGGCGCCCTGGACGAGGGTGTTGAGGGTGATGCCCAGCTTGCGGGCCGCGGTCTCGGCGGCCGCGGTCGCCGACTCGGGGAGTTCGACGACGAGTTCGTGCGGCAGCACGGTCGTGCCGGTCGCCGCCGCGGGGGCCAGCAGGGTCGGCTCCTCGGCGCCTTCCAGGGCCTGTTGCCAGGCGGACTCGGCGGCGGCGCGGTCCTGGCGGGTGAGCCAGCCGAGGTAGTCGCGGTACGGCGGGGTCGGGGGCAGCGCGGTGGGGTGCTCGCCCGCGTACAGGGCGGTGAACTCCCGTACGAGCAGCTGCTTCGACCAGCCGTCGAGGAGGATGTGGTGGTTGGTGATCACCAGGCGGTACCGGTCGGGCGTCCAGCGCACGAGCAGGTACCGCAGCAGCGGGGGGCGGGCCAGGTCGAAGCGGCGGGCGCGCTCCTCGTCCAGGACACGCCCCCAGGCCGACTCACGATCGGCGTCCTCCAGACCGCTCAAGTCCTGCTCGGCCCACGGCAGTTCGACGTCCGCGGGTACGATCTGGAGGGGTGAGGCGGCCTCGCGACGGCGGAAGCATGCGCGCAGGTTCGGGTGCCGGTCGAGCAGGGCCTGCCCGGCGGCGCGGACGGCGGCGGGGTCGACGTCGCCGGTCAGCTCCAGGATCTGCTGGGCGGCGTAGACGTCGGGTGCCTGGTCGTCGTCGTACAGGGCGTGGAAGAGCAGCCCTTCCTGCAACGGCGACAGGGGCAGGATGTCGGCGATTCCGGACCGGGACACCGTGGGTTACCTCCACTCGCTTCCGAACTCGGCTTCGAGTTCGTCGATCTCGGCTTGGGACAGGGACACCAGGGGCAGGTCGGACGGGGTGTGCCCGCCGTTCGCGCCGGTGTCCTCGAAGGCGGCCAGGGCCTGGAACCACCCGTCGGCCAGGGCGCGCACCTCGTCCTCGGACCAGAGCCGCGGCACCCAGGACCAGGTGGCGGTGAGCGTGCCGTCGGCGTCGGCCACGGCGGTGATCTCCAGGCCGTGGGCGACGGGCTGCGCCGGGTCGTGGGCGGCGCCCAGGGCCGTGCCGGGCAGGGGTTCGGGCCCCGGCGACCAGGGGGTGTCCGCGCCGGGGGTGCTGCGGCCCAGGTAGTTGAAGCCGATCTGCGGGGTGGGGAGTTCGGCGAGGACGGCGGCCGTGTCGGGATTGAGGTGGCGGAGCAGGCCGTGTCCCAGGCCGTGGTCGGGGGCTGCCCGCAGGTGTTCCTTGACGGTCTTGAGGAGCTGCGCCGGATCGTCGAGGTCGAGTCCGCGCAGGTCGAGGCGGGCCGGTACGACGCTGGTGAACCAGCCGACCGTCCGGGTCGGGTCGACGCCGTCCGCGAGTTCCTCACGGCCGTGGCGTTCGAGGTCGAGCAGCAGCGTCTGCCTGCCCCGCAGCCGGGCGAAGGCGGTGGCGAGGGCGGTGAGCAGGACGTCTTCGGGTCCGGCGTGGAAGGCCGCGGGGACGGTGGTGAGCAGGCCGGAGGTCGGGAAATCCACGGTGAGGTGGCGCATCTGGCCCACGAGGTCGGTGGATCGCACGGCGGGCAGGGGCTGACTGTCCTCCAACATCGCTGTCCACAGGTCGAGTTCGCCGGCCCGCTGCTTGCTCTCCCCCTCCAGCAGACGGGCCCAAGCCCTGAAGGACGTGCCCTTCGGGGTGAGTTCCGTGCCTCGCCAGGCCGCGGCCAGGTCGGTGCGCAGGATGTGCCAGGACACCGCGTCCACGGCGAGGTGATGGATGGTCAGCAGCAGTCGGCCGCGGCGGCCGGGGCCCGCGTCGCACCAGACCGCTCGCACCAACTCACCGTGCTCGGGGGCGAGTCGAGGCGCCGGTCGATGCAGGTCCAGTGATGTGACCCGGTCCAGCAGGCGAGTGGCGTCCAGGGAGCCGGGCGGTGGGATCACTGCCGTGCCGTCGTCGTTCAGACGCATCCGCAGGGTGTCGTGGTGGTCTATCACGGCCTGGAGCGCCTTGCGGAGGCGCTCCTCGTCGGCGTCCTCCGGTGTGACGAGCAGCATCGACTGACTGAACGCGTCGATGGGTCCGCCGCGTTCGACCAGTCGCCGCAGGGCGGGTGTGAGTGGCAGCTCACCCGTCGGATCGTCCTGTGCGGCCGGATCGCTGCTCGGTGCGGTGGCGGCCACCGCGGCCAGGCCCGCGACCGTGCGCTGCTCGAACACATCGCGTGGCGTGAGGCGCAGTCCCACCGCGAGGGCCCTGCTGACGAGGTGGATGGAGGTGATGCTGTCGCCGCCGAGGTCGAAGAAGCCGGTGTCCAGGCCGACTTGGGGCGTCGGCAGTCCGAGCACCTCGGCGAAGAGACCTTGCAGTGTCTCCTCCTCCGGTGTGCGCGGCTCACGGTCACCGGAACCGCCGTGGCCGGTCTCGGGCGCGGGCAGGGCCGCGCGGTCGAGCTTGCCGTTGGATGTCATGGGCAGGGCGTCGAGGGGGACGAGCGCCTCGGGGACCATGTGGGCGGGCAGCTGGCGGGCGACACGGGCACGGATCTCGTCGAGGGCGCCGGCAGCGGCTCCGGCGCCGCGGATCTCGTCCAGGGCATCTGCGGCGGCTCCGGCGCGGCGGATCTCGTCCAGGGCATCTGCGGCGGCTCCGACGCGGCGGATCCCGGCCAAGGCATCTGCGGCGGCTCCGACGCGGCGGATCCCATCCAGGGCATCTGCGGCGGCTCCGACGCGGCGGATCCCACCCAAGGCATCTGCGGCGGCTCCGACGCGGCGGATCCCACCCAAGGCATCTGCGGCGGCTCCGACGCCACGGACCCCACCCAAGGCATCTGCGGCGGCTCCGACGCCACGGACCCCACCCAAGCCACCAGCCTCGACCCCCACGCCACGGACCCCACCCAAGCCACCAGCCTCGACTCCGACGACATAGCCGACGAGGCGCCGTACGCCCGGGATGTCCTCGCGCACCACCACCGCGGCCTGGGCGACGGCCGGATGCGCGGTCAGCGCGCCCTCTACCTCGCCGGGCTCGATCCGCAGCCCCCGGATCTTCAGCTGTCCGTCGGCCCTGCCCCGCAGTTCCAGGACGCCGTCGGCTCGGCGCACGGCAAGGTCGCCGGTGCGGTACATGCGGTCGCCGGGCGGACCGAAGGGGTCGGCGACGAACCGCTCGGAGGTCAGCCCGGGACGCCTCCAGTAGCCGCGGGCCACATGATCGCCCGCCACATACAGCTCGCCCTCGACACCGGGCGGTACGAGGTTGAGGTGTGCGTCGAGCACATATACCCGGGTGTTCCACATGGGGCGGCCCACGGGTACCGGCCCGGAAGGCAGCTCCTCCCCCGGTTCGATGCGGTGGTCGGTGCAGCCGACGGTGAGTTCGGTCGGGCCGTAGTGGTTGACGAGCCGGACCTCGGGGTGATCGCGGCGCCAGGCCCGCAGTGCCTCACCCACCAGGGCCTCGCCGCCCAGCATGAACTCCTCGGTCGGCGAGAGGTCGTGGGGCAACGCCGGCAGCAGCGGGAGGTGGCTGGGGGTGGCCTTGAGGAAGCTGTAGCCGCCCGGCAGACCGGTCGCGCCCGCCTCGTGGAACGCGGCGATGTGAACCCGGCCGCCCAGGGCGAGCGCTCCGTGCAGGGTGGTCACGGTCGCGTCGAAGGTCATCGTGGCGTGCAGCAGCGAGGTGCCACGCAGGCTCGGGTAGGCCTCGACGCAGCGGGCCACATAGGTGGTGAGGTTCCGGTGTTCGACGACCACGCCCTTGGGACGGCCGGTGGTGCCTGAGGTGTAGATCAGATAGGCCGGGTCTGAGGGCCGGGCTTCGGGAAGTCCGGCCGTGGGGTCGGCGGGTGTCGCGTCGGGGCTCACGTGCGGGCGGTCCCCGTCGACCGGTTCCCGTGCGATCACGCAGACGGGGTCGGCGTCGGCCAGCAGATGGGCCGTGCGCTCGGCGGGGTGCTCCGGGTCGAGCGGGAGATAGGCGGCCCCCGCCTTGAGGACGGCCAGGACGGCAACCGCGAGGTCGACGGAGCGGGGCAGCGCGAAGGCGACCACGCGACCGGGACCGGCGCCGCGCTCACGCAGTACACGCGCCAAGTGAGCGGCATGCGCGTCCAGTTGCCGGTACGTCAACGCGCTGATGCCGTCCGTCACGGCGATCGCGTCGGGCGTCTCGGCCGCCTGCTGCTCGAACATCCGGGGGAACGTGGTGGCCGGAACATCCCGCGCGGTGTCGGTCAGGTCGGAGAGCAGGCGCCGCCGTTCTTCCGGGTCGAGGACGTCGAGGTGGCCGATGCTCAAATCCGGGGCGGCGAGCGCGGCCCGCAGCAGCCTCTCCAGACGCGCGGCCAGTCCCTCGGCGGTGTCCCGGTCGAAGAGGTCGGCACTGTACTGGAGAGTGCCCTCGATGCCGCTCGGGGTGCCGTCCGGTGCCCGGTGTTCGGCGAGGTTGAAGGTGAGGTCGATCTTGGTCGCGCCGGTCTCCACGGGGAGAGCGCGATCGTCGACGCCGGACAGGTCCAGGCGCCAGTCGGCGGTCGGGCGGAAGGCCAGCATCACCTGGAAGAGCGGGTGCCGGGCGAGTGAGCGGGTCGGGTTGAGGGCCTCGACGAGCTGCTCGAACGGCAGGTCCTGGTGGGCGTGGGCGGCCAGGTCGGTCTCGCGCACCCGGTCGAGGAGTTCCCTGAAGGTCGGCTCGCCGGAGGTGTCGGTGCGCAGCACGAGGGTGTTCACGAAGCAGCCGACCAGGTCGTCCAGGGCCTCGTCGGCGCGGCCCGCGACCGGTGTGCCGAGCGGGATGTCGGTGCCCGCGCCGAGGCGGGTCAGCAGGGCGGCGAGCCCGGCCTGTACGGCCATGAACACCGTCGCGCCCTGACCGGCGGCGAGGTCACGCAGCCGTTGGTGCAGGCCGGCGTCCCAGCGGACCGGGATGTCACCGCCGCGGTGGGTGGCCCGCGCGGGGCGGGGCCGGTCGGCGGGCAGCGGGAGCTCGTCGGGCAGTCCGGCGAGGATCTGCCGCCAGTGGGCGAGTTGCCGGTCGCGGTCGTCGGCGAGGAGTGCGCGCTGTCGCCGGGCGTAGTCCGTGTACCGGACGGGCAGCGGGGTCCAGGCGGGGCTCTCCCCCGTGAGCCGGGCCCGGTAGGCGGTGCCCAGGTCGCGCAGGAGCGGCTGGAGGGACCAGCCGTCGGCGGCGATGTGGTGCAGCACCAGGAGGAGAACCTGGTCCTCGGGTTCTTCGGGTTCTTCGGGCCCTTCGAGGCCGAGGGAGAGGAGGTGGGCGCGGAGGGGCGGCTGGGTGGCGAGCTCGAACTCCGTCGAGGCCAACTCAGCGGTCTTGCACTCGAGTTCCTCTTCCGTCACGCGGGTGACGGGCAGCTCCGGGGACACGCCCTCCAGCACTCGCGGGTGCGGGGTGCCGTCGGTGTCCGGATAGACGGTGCGCAGGATCTCGTGCCTGTCGCTGACATCGGCCAGGGCCGCTCGCAGGGCGTCCTGATCGAGGGGTGCGCCGGTGAGTCGTACGGCGAGAGGTACGTGGTAGGCGGCGCCGGTCGGCTCGGCGCGGTGCAGGAACCACAGGCGCCGTTGGGCGGAGGACAGCGGGGCCTCGCCGGGCTCCGTGCTCCGGATCAGTGGAGGCACCGGACGCGCCGGCCGGGCGGACTGGACGAGCCGGGCCAGGGCGGCCGGGGTAGGGGCCTCGAAGACGTCCCTCAGACCGAGGTCGGCGCCCAGGGTGGTGCGGATGCGGTGGACGAGCCGCAGCGCGAGCAGGGAGTGGCCGCCGAGGGCGAAGAAGCTGTCGTCGGGGGCGACTTCGGGCAGACCGAGGACGTCGGCGATCAGCGCGCACAGGACTTCTTCGTGGGCGGTGCGTGCTCCGCGCGCGGAGTTCCGGCCGACGGGCGTCGGCGCGGGCAGGGCCCTGCGGTCGACCTTCCCGTTCACGGTCAGCGGCAGCCGGTCCAGCAGGACGACGGCGGATGGCACCAGGTAGACCGGCAGCAACGTGGCGAGGTGGTCGCGCAGTTGGGCCGCGTCGAGGACTCCGCCGGGCGCGGCGGTGGCGTAGGCGACGAGGCTCCGGTCTCCGGGCCGGTCCTCGCGGACGACGGCGACGGCGTGCTCGACGTCCGGGTGCCCGGCGAGGGCCGCCTCGACCTCCGCCGGTTCGACGCGGAAGCCACGGAGCTTGACCTGTTCGTCCGCCCGCCCGTGGAAGGTGAGTTCACGGTCGGCGGTCAGCCGTACCCGGTCGCCGGTGCGGTACATGCGTCCGCCGGGCGGCCCGAAGGGGTCGGCGACGAACCGCTCGGCGGTGGCACCGGCGCGCCCGAGATAACCGCGGGCCACTCCGGGCCCCGCGATGTACAACTCCCCCATCACGCCCGGCGGTACGGGACGCAGGGCGCCGTCGAGGACGTAGGCACGCATGCCGTCGAGCGGCCGTCCGACGGGCAGCGGGTCAGGCACCGACCGCGGGTCAGGGCAGGGGCGGCTGGTGGCGAAGGTGGTGGTCTCGGTCGGGCCGTAGCCGTTGGTGACGGTCAGGCCGGGGCAGGCGTCCAGCGCCCTGCGGACGGCGGTGGCCGGGACGGTGTCGCCACCGGCCCAGACCTGGCGAAGTCCGCTGAGGCAGCCGGGGTCCTCCTCCGCGACGAGCCGGAACAGTCCGGCCGTCAGCCACAGCGCGGTCAGCCCGTGCCGACGGGTCAGCCGGGTGATCGCCGCCGCGTCCACGTCCTCGTCCGGGCCCGCGACCACGGCGGTGCCGCCCGCCAGTAGCGGAACCCACAGCTCGTAGGTGGACGCGTCGAACGCGACCGGCGAGTGGACGAGGACCCGGGTGTGCGCACCGCCTCCGAAGGCACTGTCTGTCGCGAGGGCCGTCACGTCCCGGTGGGTGACCGCGACGCCCTTGGGGGTGCCGGTGGAGCCTGAGGTGTGACTGACGTAGGCCAACTGGTCTGGTTGCAGAGCGAGTTCAGGAGTGGTGTCCGGCTCGGTCGCGAGCGACTGCAGGTCGTCGACCACGATCACCCGGCAGCCGTACGAGGGTGTCGTCCCCTCCGCCAGGAGAACCGTCGCCGCGGTCCCGTCCAGGATGCGGCGGGTTCGTGCGACGGGGGCGCGGGGGTCGAGGCCGACGTAGGCGGCGCCTGCCTTGAGGATCGCGAGCAGGGCGGTGACCAGGTGTTCGGAGCGGGGCATCAGGACGGCGACGCGGTCCTCCGGGCGGACGCCGAGGCGGAGCAGGCGGTGTGCGAGGCGGTTGGCGCGGGCATCCAACTCGGCGTAGGTGAGGGCCTGTTGGCCGCAGGCCACCGCCGTGGCCGTGGGGGTCGCGTCGACCTGGGCCGCGAAGAGGGCGGGAACGGTTCCCGTGGCCGTACGTGGTGCCGGGCCGTCGAGCCGGGCCGCTTCCTCCGACTCCTCGGGGGGCGTCACCTCGACCCGGCCCACCGGGGTGCCGGGGCCGAGCACGGCGGCCGCGAACCGCTCCGCGAAGTGGGTGAAACGCCGGTGATGGGCGGCGAGTTCGGAATCCGAGTAGCAGGCGCCGCTCGCGTCGAGGTCGATGCGCACGCCGTTGCCGTCGGCACGGTCGTAGACGTTGAGGGCGAGGTCCTCGACCGGGCCCGTGGACAGGTTGTGGCGGGTGGTCGGGTGTCCGGCGAATCTCAACTCCGGTCCGAACGACATGATGTTGACGACCGGACCGAAGAACCGGCGGTCGCCGCCGGGCCAGTTCAACTCGCGGCGCAGGTCCTCGCCCCGGTGCCGTTGGTGCGCGAGCAGGTCGCGGGTGGCGGCCGCGGCCTGGCGTACGAGGTCGTGGGCGGAGGTGTCGGGGCGTACGGACAGCCGCAGCGGGAGGACGTTGGAGGCCATGCCCGGGGTGGCGCGCTCGGTGTCGCTCTCGCGGGCGGTGACGGCGAGGCCCAGGACGATGTCCCGGGCGCCGGTGAGCCGGTGCAGATAGGCGGCGGTCGCGGCGATCAGGACGCGGGACCAGCGCGTGCCGGTGTGTGTGGCCGCCGAGTGCACCAAGTCGCCTGCGGCCCCGGTGACATGGCCGGTCCTGCGCAGGAAGTCGTCGGTGACCCGGGGCGGCTGGTCGGAGAGGCCGACGGGGTCGGGGCGGTCGGCGCAGACTGCGGCCCAGTGCTGGCGATCGCGTGCGTGCCGGTCGTCGGCGTGGTAGGCCTCGTCCGCGGCGACCAGCGGGGCTAGGGGCGCGTGCGGCGGGGTGTGCTCGGTGCCGGTGACAAGGGCCGTGTACGCGTCGGCGACCCGGGCGGCGATGAGGGAGCAGCTGAACCCGTCGACGGCGATGTGGTGGTAGCAGTGGTACCAGATCCAGTGCGCGTCGCCGAGCCGGAGCAGCGCGTACCGGAAGAGCGGGGCCTCTTCGAGGTCGAAGGGCACCGCGAAGTCGGTCCGCCGCCAGGCGTGGGCGGCGGCTGTGGGGTCGGCCTCGTGGGTGAGGTCGACGACGGCCAACTCCCAGGCGGGGTCGGGCTCGACGATCTGGTGGACGCCGTCACCGTCGCCCGTGAACCGGACCCGCAGAGTCTCGGTCGCGGCGACGACCTGGCGCAGGGCGACACGGAAGCGGTCGACGTCGACGGGACCGTGGATCTCCGTGTACTCACCGACGTTGTAGGCCGAACCGGCGGCAGAGTCGAGCCGCTGACCGAACCACATCGAGCGCTGGGCGGCGGAGAGCCCGAGCGTGGGGGCGGGTGCGGCAGGGGTAGGCGTGTGGGTGGCTGCGCCAGGGGTGGACGCGTGAGCAGCCGCGGCTGAGGTGGGCGCGTGGGCAGCCGCGGCAGAGACGGGCACGTGAGCAGCCGCGACAGGGGTGGACGCGTGGGCAGCGGCGGCAGAGACGGGCACGTGAGCAGCCGCGACAGAGACGGGCACGTGAGCAGCCGCGACAGAGACGGGCACGTGAGCAGCCGCGACAGAGACGGGCACGTGAGCAGCCGCGGCAGGGGTGGACGCGTGGGCAGCGGCGGCAGAGACAGGCACGTGAGCAGCCGCGACAGAGACGGCCGTGGGAGGGGGTGCGGCAGAGGCGGCCGTGGGAGGGGCGAGCGTCTGGGCGGCCCCAGGAGAGCCGGGCACGTGGCTGGCTACGGCGGGGGCGGGTACCTGGGCGGCCTCGGCAGAAGCGGCCGCGGGCACCACCCCGGCAGAGCCAGGCGCGGACGCCGGCACCACCCCGGCAGAGCCAGGCGCGGACGCCGGCACCACCCCGGCAGAGCCAGGCGCGGACGCAGCCCCAGCAGACCCGGATGCGGATGCGGATGCAGATGCGGAGAGGTCCGTCATCGGGCGGCCCCCGCGACCACGGCACCCGTCAGCCGGCGTTCGACCTGCTCGGCCACCCGCCGCGGGCCCGACTCACCGCCCGGCCAGGGGACCCGCAGCCAGGGTTCGGCGGGTACGAGGGCGAGGTCCTGGGCCTGGCGGGCGCGGCCGCCGCCGGTGATGTTGAGGAGCACCAGTTCGTCCGGGCGCACCTGCCCGTCGCGCACCGCCTCCGCGAGCGCGGCCACGGCCACCCCCGCGCCGGGTTCGATGTCGATGCCCTCGATCTCCTCGAAGAGGGCCATCGCGGTGAGCGCCGCTTCGTTGTCGGTACACCGGACGTCGCCGCCGCTCTCCACGAGGGCGTCCCGCACCCCGCCGCGGACGGCGAACGGCGGGCGGCGGTTGGTGAGTTCGCGGGCCAGCGGTTCCAGTTCGCGGCTCGCGGGCGGCTGTCCGCCGTGGCACCAGGCCTCGTACAGGGCGGCGAACGGCGTGTTCTGGCACATCAGCAGCCGCGGCAGCGGCTCGTCGTCCGCCCGTATGCGGCGGGCCGCCTCGTGCGCGCCGATGGCACCCGTGCCGCTGCCCACGGCCTGTACGTAGACCTGCGGGAGCTCACCAACGGCCTCGGCGGCGGCGAGCATGACACTGCCGAGTCCGTCGCGGCGGCCCACGTTGCGCGCGCCGCCCTCGGCGTGGTGGCCGGGCATCCGGGCGAGGAGGTCGGCGCAGGCGATGGCGTCGCTGTAGGTGGCGGCACCGTCGAGGGCGACGATCCGGACGCAGGGGTCGAGCGCGGCGGGGAAGCGCATCCGCTCCAGGGCCGGGGCGGGCACGACGAGCAGACACGGGACCCGGTACCGGGTGGCGGCCCAGGCGAAGGCGGCGGCGGTGTTCCCGGCCGAGGGGATCACGAGCAGCGGGGGTTCGTCGGGCAGCCGCCCGAGGACGGTGTAGGCCTCGAGGTCCTTGAAGGTGCACGTGGGAAGCTGCGCCCCGCGCTCGGGCCAGTGGCCGTTGAACGCCACCCACAGCCGGTCCAGACCGAGCAGCCGGCCGAGCCGCTGCGCGGGGTACACCACCGGTCCCGGCACTCCGGGGAAGGTCCGCGTCACCGGCAGCAGCGGGGCGTGGCGGAACAGCCCGGTGGCGCTCGCGGTGAAAGTCCGGTGGTACTCGGTGCGCAGGAACGCGGGTTCCTTGCACGCACGGCAGTCGAGCATGAGCCCGTCGTCCTCACAGCGGGTTCCGCATGAGGAACAGACAACCGTGTAGTGGCGTGTTCCCGGGAGCGCTCGGGACATTTTCGCTCGCTTTCCGAAGTGCCGTGTCTGGCCGGTCAATTGGAACCCGGGACACGGAACTCGCAGGCAACGGCCACATTATCCTTGCATTGACGCCCGGTTGACACATTCCCTTCCTCGTTCAACCAGCTGAACAGGGTGCTCAATGTTCAACGATGCTTCACTCGACAGCCCCTGCAGGGCAGTTGGGAGAGCGGACAACATCCTTGGCGCACAGTCCTTGACGAAAGGCAGATGGGCCATGGGAGATACGCCCTTTCATAAGGAGCCCGGAGACCGGGTAGATCCGTCGTTCTGGCTCCCCTCCCAGGTTCCGGTTTCCTTTTTGCAAGAATTGGACAAAGACGGAGCCCCTTCTGCTGAACTCCTCCTTGAGGCCTACCGCGGAATGGTCCTGGGGCGACGGTTCGATCAGCAGGCGACCGCACTGGCCCGGCAGGGGCGGCTCGCGGTGTACCCGTCGAGCCTCGGTCAGGAGGCGTGTCAGGTGGGCGCCGCCCTCGCGCTGCGCGCGACAGACTGGCTGTTCCCCACCTACCGCGACAGCGTGGCGCTGATCAGCCGCGGGATCGACCCCGTCGAGACGCTCACCCTGCTGCGCGGCGACGCCCACTGCGGCTACGACCCCACACGTCATCGCACGGCACCGCAGTGCACCCCGCTGGCCACCCACGCCGCGCACGCCGTCGGACTGGCCCACGGCGAGCGCCTCAAGGGCGCGGACACAGTCGCCCTGGCCCTGGTCGGCGACGGCGCCACCAGCGAGGGCGACTTCCACGAGGCCGTGAACCTGGCCGGGGTGCTGCGCGCGCCGGTGGTGTTCCTGATCCAGAACAACCGGTACGCCATCTCCGTGCCGTTGTCCGCCCAGACCGCGGCGCCGGGTCTGGCGTACAAGGGCATCGGCTACGGCGTCCGCGCGGAGCAGGTGGACGGCAACGACGCGGCCGCCGTCCTCGCGGTGCTGACCGCCGCCGTGGAGGACGCGCGCACCGGCGGCGGGCCCTGGCTGGTCGAGGCACACACCTACCGGGCGGGCCCGCACACCAGCGCCGACGACCCGTCCCGCTACCGTACGGCCACCGAGGAGGAGCACTGGCGCGCCCGGGACCCGCTCGCCCGCCTGGAGGCCGCGCTGCACGACCGGGGCCTGCTGACCGACGCGGACGTCACTGTCGTGGCGGAGGAGGCCGAGGCGTACGCGGCACGGCTGCGCGAGCGGCTGGCGGCGGACCCCGAGGTGGACCCCGCGGCCCTGCTCGACCATGTCTACGCCACCCCCACCCCCCAGCTGCGCGCCCAACGCGAGGCGCTGCACGACGAGTTGGAAAGGCGCTGAGATGGCCCAGGCACTCGAACCGATCCCGACGGCACCAGCCCCGACGGCACCGGCCCTGACCTCGACGTCGATGGCACAGGCCCTCAACTCGGCCCTGCGCGACGCGCTCGCCGCGGACGAACGTGTGCTGGTCTTCGGGGAGGACGTCGGCCGCCTCGGCGGGGTCTTCCGCATCACGGACGGACTGGCGGACAGGTTCGGCGACCGGCGCTGCTTCGACACCCCGGTCAGCGAGGCCGGTATCGCGGGCCTCGCGATCGGGCTGGCGATGGCGGGCTTCCGGCCCGTGGTGGAGATGCAGTTCGACGCCTTCGCCTACCCGGCGTTCGAGCAGATCGCCTCGCACATGGCCAAGATGCGGGCCCGCACCCGGGGCCGGCTCGGACTGCCGATCGTGGTGCGCATCCCGTACGGCGGCGGGATCGGCGCGGTCGAGCACCACAGTGACTCCAGCGAGGCGTACTACGCGCACACGGCGGGCCTGAAGGTGGTGGTCCCGGCGACGGCGGCGGACGCCTACTCCTTGCTGCGCGAGGCGATCGAGGACCCGGACCCGGTGATCTTCCTGGAGCCGAAGCGCCTCTACTGGACCAAGGAGATCGCCGAACTGCCGTCCCGCACCGAGTCGTTCGGCACCGCGGCGATCCGCCGTCCCGGCACCGACGCCACACTGGTCGCATACGGCCCCTCGGTCACCCTGGCCCTGGCTGCGGCCGCGGAGGCCACCGCCGACGGCCTGGACGTCGAGGTGCTGGACCTGCGCACCCTGGTCCCGCTGGACGACCGTACGCTCACCGAGTCCGTACGGCGCACCGGCCGCTGTCTGGTCGTCCACGAGGCCCAGGGGTTCGCGGGCGTCGGCGCGGAGATCGCGGCGCTGGTGCAGGAGCGGTGTTTCGACGCCCTGCGCGCACCGGTGCTGCGTGTCACGGGCCTGGACACGCCCTGTCCCCCGCCGCTGCTGGAGGGCGCGTACCTTCCCGGTGTTCCGCGTGTACTGGCCGGGCTGCACCGGCTGTCGGGCCTCGACCGGCGACCGGCCGGCCGCCCCGCGCCGCCCGTGTCCGGCCGCACGTTCCTTCTCCCGGACCTGGGCGAGGGGCTGACGGACGCCGAACTCCTGGAGTGGAAGGTCGCGGTGGGCGACACCGTGGCGCACGATCAGGTGGTCGCCGAGGTCGAGACGGCCAAGTCCGCGGTGGCACTGCCGAGTCCGTTCGCCGGCACCGTAACTGCCTTGCACTGCCCGGCCGGTGAGGTCGTACAGGTGGGAGCACCGCTGCTCACCGTGGCGGAATCCGAATCCGGTTCGGGTGCGGTGCTGACGGGCTACGGGACGGGGGCGTCGGAGCGCTGGTCCGCCCCGAAAGTCTCTCGAACCGGTGGCAGATCCGACGTCCGTGTCCCGATGGAGGCGGCAGCAGAGAAATACCTCCGCTCCCATCGCGACACGCCCGCTGTGACGATCTGGGCGGATGTGGACGCCACAGCCCTGCTCGCCGAACGGGCTTCCCGTGGCGTGGGGTTGCTGACACTCCTCGCGCGGGGCTGTCTCAGCGGGCTCGCCGAGTTCCCCGAGTTCAACTCCCGTGTCGACGGCGACCGCGGGGAGGTGGTCCGGCTCTCCCAGGTCCATCTCGGCTTCGCCGCGCAGACGTCGGAGGGCCTGGTCGTGCCCGTCGTACGGGATGCGGACCGGTTGTCGCCGGACGCGTTGGCGGCGGAGCTGCGGCGCCTGACCGAACTCGCCCGGCGTGACGCGCTGCCGACCGGACATCGCACCGGGGGCACGTTCACGCTCAACAACTACGGTGTGCTCGACGTCGACGGCGCCACGCCGATCCTCAACCACCCGCAGGTGGCGATGATCGGCGTGGGCCGGATCACCGACCGGCCGTGGGCGGTGGACGGCCGAGTCGAGGTGCGCAAGGTCGTCACCCTTTCCCTGACCTTCGACCACCGCGTCTGCGACGGCGGCACCGCGGCGGGTTTCCTGCGGCATGTCGTGAGCGCCGTGGAGTTCGGGTCGGCGGTGGAGCCGGAGGTGGGCCGCTGATCTCCACTCACCCTGGTGCCGACCGGGCTCCCGCTGGTGCAGGTCCGGTGCGACGAAGAGGGCCTCCCCCGTGGCCAGGACCACGGTGGGGCCCGTCTCGGTGGGTGTGATGTCGACCTCGGGGATCTCCGCCCTCGGCCACCCGGTGGAGGGCGTCCGGGGTGGCGGCGGTCCGGACGCCGGCCTCGACCAGGGCACATAGTTCCTTGCCGAGGCGAGGGACGGCGGCCTTCTGCCGCTCCAGGAGCCGCGAGGCCCCACTCCCCCAGGCCTCAGACGTTACGCCGGTACTGCCCCCCGACCTCGAAGAAGGCCTCGGTGATCTGCTGGAGGGAGCAGACCCGGGTGGCGTCCATGAGGACGGCGAAGACGTTGTCGCCGCGTACCGCCGCGTCCTTGAGGGCGTCCAGTGCGACCCGGGCCTCGTCCTGGTGGCGGGCGTGGAACTCGCGTACGCGCTCCAGCTGGGACTGCTTCTCCTCCTCGGTGGCGCGGGCGAGTTCGACGACGCCGGGCTCCGCGGTGTCCGCGTGCGGATTGCGGAAGGTGTTGACGCCGATCAGGGGCAGCGAGCCGTCGTGCTTGCGCTGCTCGTACAGCATCGACTCGTCCTGGATCCGGCCGCGCTGGTAGCCGGTCTCCATCGCGCCGAGCACACCGCCGCGTTCGCTGATCCGCTCGAACTCCTGGAGTACGGCCTCCTCGACCAGGTCGGTGAGTTCGTCGATGATGAACGACCCCTGGAGCGGGTTCTCGTTCATCGCCAGGCCCCACTCCCTGTTGATGATCAGCTGGATGGCCAGGGCCCGGCGCACGGAGTCCTCGGTGGGGGTGGTGACTGCCTCGTCGTAGGCGTTGGTGTGCAGGCTGTTGCAGTTGTCGTAGATCGCGATGAGGGCCTGGAGGGTGGTGCGGATGTCGTTGAAGTCCATCTCCTGGGCGTGCAGGGAGCGTCCGGAGGTCTGGACGTGGTACTTCAGCTTCTGGCTGCGCTCACCCGCGCCGTACTTCTCCTTCATGGCGACGGCCCAGATGCGGCGGGCGACCCGGCCGAGCACCGAGTACTCGGGGTCCATGCCGTTGGAGAAGAAGAACGACAGGTTCGGGGCGAAGTCGTCGACGCGCATCCCGCGCGCGAGGTAGGCCTCGACGTAGGTGAAGCCGTTGGCCAGGGTGAAGGCGAGCTGGCTGATGGGGTTCGCGCCCGCTTCGGCGATGTGGTAGCCGGAGATGGACACGGAGTAGAAGTTGCGGACCTTCCGCTCGATGAACCACTCCTGGATGTCGGCCATCATCCGCAGGCTGAACTCGGTGGAGAACAGGCAGGTGTTCTGGCCCTGGTCCTCCTTGAGGATGTCGGCCTGCACGGTGCCGCGCACGTTCGCCAGCGCGTGCGCCCGCAGTTCGGCCGCCTCCTCGGGCGACGGGTCGCGGCCCTCCTGGTCACGGAACCGGTCGAGCTGCTGGTCGATCGCGGTGTTGAGGAAGAACGCCAGCACCGCCGGTGCCGGTCCGTTGATCGTCATGGACACGGAGGTTGTGGGCGCCACCAGGTCGAAGCCGTCGTAGAGCGCCTTCATGTCCTCCAGGGTGGCGACCGAGACGCCGGAGGTGCCGACCTTGCCGTAGATGTCGGGGCGCTCGTCGGGGTCGCGGCCGTAGAGGGTGACCGAGTCGAAGGCGGTCGACAGGCGGGTCGCCGGCTGGCCCTCCGACAGGAGCTTGAAGCGGCGGTTGGTGCGGAAGGGGTCGCCCTCGCCGGCGAACATCCGCGCCGGGTCCTCGCCGTCGCGCTTGAAGGGGAACACCCCGGCCGTGAACGGGAAGTGGCCCGGCAGGTTCTCGCCGCGCCAGAACCGCACCAGCTCCCCGTGGTCGGTGAAGCGGGGCAGGGCGACCCGGGGGATCCTGTTGCCGGACAGGGACTCACGGGTCAGCTTGGTGCGGATCTCCTTGTCCCTGATCGTCACGACCTGCTCGTCGCCGGAGTAGGAGGCGATCACCGCCGGCCAGTTCGTGATCTGTTCCGTGATCTCGTACGGCAGCTGCCGGCGCGCCTCGGTCAGCAGGGACCGTACGTCCTCGGAGTCCAGGCCGGCGTCGGCGAGCTCGCCCTCGACGATCTCCAGGCGTTGCACCCGCCGCGCCCGCTCGGCCAGTTGAAGCGTCTCGGCGTGGTATCCGCGGACGGCGTCGGTGATCTCGGCGAGGTAGCGCACCCGGTCGGCGGGTACCACCTGGCGGATGCCGGAGGAGTGGCGTACGTCCACCGGGTCCAGCGACCCCTCGGACAGCGGCAGACCCTTCTCCACCAGGGTGTTCTTCAGGTGCTGGTAGAGGGCGGTGACGCCGTCGTCGTTGAAGGTGGCCGCGGAGGTGCCGTACACCGGCATGTCCTCGGGCCGCTGGCCGAACGCCTCGCGGTTGCGCACCAGTTGGCGGCCGACGTCCCGCAGCGCGTCCTTGGCGCCGCGCCGCTCGAACTTGTTGATCGCGACCACGTCGGCGAAGTCGAGCATGTCGATCTTCTCCAGCTGCGAGGCCGCGCCGAACTCCGGCGTCATCACATACAGCGAGGCGTCGACGAACGGCACGATCGCCGCGTCGCCCTGGCCGATCCCGGGCGTCTCCACGATCACCAGGTCGAACCCGGCGGCCTTCACCACGTCGATCACGTCGGAGAGATGCTCGGGCAGCTCGCGGCTGCCGCGGGTGGCCAGGCTGCGGAAGAACACCCGGTCCCCGTCAAGGGAGTTCATCCGGATCCGGTCGCCGAGCAGCGCGCCACCGCCCCGGCGACGGGTCGGGTCGACCGCGATCACCGCGATACGGAGCGCGTCCCGCTGGTCGACCCGGAACCGGCGCACCAGCTCGTCGGTCAGGGAGGACTTGCCCGAGCCGCCGGTGCCGGTGATGCCGAGCACCGGCACGTGCCGCGCGGCCGCCGTGGCCCGCAGCTCAGCCAGGAACTCCGGGGGCAGCTTGCCCAGTTCGGCACCGGTGACGGCGCGGGCGATCGCGAACCGGTCGCCGGCCAGGACCGCGGTGAGGTCGGCCGGCTTGCCGTCCCAGAGGTCGAAGTCGCAGTCCCGTACGACCGTGTTGACCATCCCCGCCAGGCCCATCCGCTGGCCGTCCTCGGGAGAGAAGATCGTCACCCCGCTCTCCCGGAGCCGGGTGATCTCCTCGGGCACGATGACCCCGCCTCCGCCGCCGACCACCCTGATGTGCTCCGCGCCCTGCTTGCGCAGCGAGGCGACCAGGTACTCGAAGTACTCGACGTGTCCGCCCTGGTACGACGAGACCGCCACGCCGTGCGCGTCCTCTTCGAGCGCCGCGTCCACGACCTCCCGCACGGAGCGGTTGTGGCCGAGGTGGATGACCTCGGCACCCTGCGACTGGAAGATCCGCCGCATGATGTTGATCGAGGCATCGTGGCCGTCGAACAGCGCCGAAGCGGTGACCAGACGGACGGGGTGCGCGGGGCGGTGCAGATCGCTCATTGCGGAGCCTTCCCAAGACGCGTCGAAGAGCGCGGACTGAGAAAATAGTAGGACGTCCTAGTAAATTAGCGAGCACCAGGGTGAGGAGAACCACAAGAATTCTTCGAGCCGCGACCCCTCACCCCTCGACCCTCAGACGGCCTGCTCCTCTTCGGTGGCGACGGTCGCATCAGCAACCACCTGCTCCTCGCCACCCGCCTCGCGCTGCTTCTTCGCGGCGAGCTCCTTCGCCATCCTGTCCGAGTGCAGCCTCATCTCGGCCTCGGTACGCAGATCGAACACCATCGCCTCCCAGGTCATTTGACTTTCCCTTTACTTGAAAAGTACACGAAGTGCTTGATCCCTGTCACTACCGAACCCTGTTCGCATACAGGAAGTTGGCGAAGTGTTCACCGTCCTGCGAGGTACGACGCCGAGACGGCAGTCGCGGGACCGCCGCTCACGGCGTCGCCCCCGACCCGTCGTGCAGCAGCGGCACCTCGCGGGACCCGGCCAGCCTGCTGCGCAGTTGCGCCGAGTCCCGACCGGGCGGCAGACCGTAGGCACGGCGGTACTCACGGTTGAACTGGGTGGCACTGACGTATCCGACCTCCTGCGCGACCTGAGCCGCCGTCACATCCCCTGCGAACAGCAGCCGTCGGGCCTCGCGGAGCCGCAGGTGCTTCTGGAACCGCAGAGGGCTCATCCCGGTGGCCGCCTTGAAGTGGCGGTGCAGGGTGGCCGGGCTCATCCGGGCGACCTCGGCGATCTCGTCGATGCCGAGTGGCTCGGCGTAGTGGTCCCGGATCCAGCGGGCGGTCGTACGGATCCGTGAGGCGGCGGAGTCGGCCGGCGACCAGTGCCGCAGCACCGGCCCGAGCGGGCTGCGCAGCAGCCGGTAGAGGATCTCGGTCTCGATACGGGGGCCCAGGGGGCCGATGTCCTCCGGACTGCCGAGGAGGTCGACCCAGCGGGTGACCGCGTCGACGAGTTCCGGCGCCATCGGCGCGGTGACCGCCGCCGCGGCGGCCGGCGGCGCCGAGGGCGGGCCGGCCTCCGCCAGCTCCAGCTGGAGGGCGGCGAGCGCCGAGCTGTCGAGCCGCATGACGGCGGCCCGGTAGGGCACCTTCTCGAAGGCCGCGGTGACCGGCAGGTCGAGGGTGAAGAAGGCCATCTCGCCGGGCGGGGTGATCCAACTGCGCTCACCCACCACGGTCCGTTTGGCGCCGTCGGCGATGAAGCAGATCATCGGCTCGTACGTCACCTCGATCGGCTCGATGAGCTCGTCGAGCGCGACCAGCGACAGCTTGGGCACGGCGGTCTCCGACCACGGCCCCGCGCAGTGCCGCTCGATGGCGTGAGCGAGCCGGTCCAGCATGAGAGCGCCCTTCGGTCGAGAGGCTTCAATCCGTCGATTGAGAGGATCAGGCAACCCTATGCGATCGGTGCCCCATGACTCCCCGGCGCTGGATTCCTAGCGTGGAGGCATGACACAGCACAACAGGAACCTCCCCCACCGCAGGCTCGGCACCCAGGGTCTGGAGGTCGGCGCCGTCGGCCTGGGCACGATGGGCATGACCATGGCCTACGGCTCCGGTGACGAGCCGGGCGGCATCGCCACCATCCGCCGCGCCTACGAGCTGGGCGTCACCTTCTTCGACACCGCAGAGCTGTACGGCATGGGCACCGGCAGCAACGAGCAGCTGCTCGGCCGGGCGGTGAAGGATGTGCGCGACGGCGTCGTCCTCGCCACCAAGTTCGGCTTCGACCTGAGTGACCCCACGCAGCTCGGCGCCCTCGACAGCCGTCCCGAGCACATCCGCGAGGTGACCGAGAACAGCCTGCGCCACCTCGGCACCGACCACATCGACGTGCTCTACCAGCACCGGGTCGACCCGGCCGTACCCATCGAGGACGTGGCCGGAACCGTCGGCGAGCTGATCGCGGAAGGCAAGGTGCGGTACTTCGGCCTGAGCGAGGCCGGACCCGAGATCATCCGTCGGGCCCACGCCATCCACCCCGTCTCGGTGCTCCAGACCGAGTACTCGGTGTTCGAGCGGGCCGTGGAGGGGGACGTACTGCCGGTGGTGCGCGAGCTGGGCATCGGCTTCGTGCCGTACTCGCCGCTGGGCCGCGGTTTCCTCACCGGCGCGGTGAAGCCGGCCTCCGAGTACCCGTCCGACGACATGCGCAGCTGGGACGAGCGCTGGCAGCCGGGGAACTACGAGAAGAACCTGACCGCCGTCCGCGAGCTGACCGCCCTGGCCGAGTCCAAGGGCGTCACGGTGACCCAGCTGGCCCTCGCCTGGCTCCTCGCCCAGGGCGACGACATCGTGCCCATCCCGGGCACGCGCAGCCCCCGCCGTCTGGAGGAGAACGTCGGCGCCGCGTACGTCGACCTCACCTCCGAGGACCTCGCCCGCATCCAGGAGATCCTTCCGCACGGCGCGGCCGGCTCCCGCTACCCCGAGAGCATGATGCCGACCTGGTAGCGGCATGCGTGACACCCGGGGCGCGCCCACTCGTTCCCCTCCCGGACCGACTGTCTTCGGCCACGACGACGGGTGGCCCCGGGGCCCCCTGAAGCGATCTCCACCGGTGATCCCTACGATGTGAGCCCAAGACAACCAGTCCGGCCGTTCGACGGGGGGAGTGCCCTGCGGGACGGCCGGGGTCGCCGGTGCCAGGGACCGCTCCCCGGGCTGCGGTGATCTTCCTGTCCAGGAGGACACCCCGCATGTTCCGAAGTATTGGCAACGCAGTCGTCCGACATCCCGTCTGGACGATCGTGGCCTGGCTGATCGCCGCCGTGGCGATCGTCGCCACCGCCCCGAGCCTGCCCTCGAACAGCGACGAGAGCAGTTTTCTGCCAAAGAGCTACGAATCCATCAAGGCCGCGGACCTCCAGGTGAAGGCGTTCCCCAGCGCCTTCACCCCCTCCGCGATCGCGCTGTACCAGCGCACCGACGGCGGCAAGCTGACCGCCCAGGACAAGAAGGACGTCGCCCGGATCACCACCGAACTGGGCGAGAAGAAGATCGACCAGGTGCAGAAGGTGGTCCCCGGCCAGCCGTCCGAGGACGGCAGGTACGCCCTGACCCTGGTCCAGATGGACAGCAAGAACGCCGGTCAGCCCAAACAGGCCGACGCGGCCGAGGTGTTGCGCGACGACGTCAAACAGCTCGCGAAGGGCACCGACCTCGACGTCAAGCTCGGCGGTTCCGCCGCCCAGGCCCTCGACCAGCAGGACTCGTCCAAGCGCGGCGAGGCACTGATCGGCATCGGCACCTTCGTCATCATCCTGGTGACCCTGCTGATCATCTTCCGGGCGCCGATCCTGGCCTTCCTGCCGTTGATCACGATCGGGTTGGTGTCCGCGATCGCCAACGGACTGATCGCGTACGCCACCAAGCTCTTCGATCTGCAGGCCAACAGCTCGATCTCGTCGATCCTGATCGTGGTGCTGTTCGGCGTGGGCACCGACTACTTCCTGTTCCTGATGTTCCGTTACCGAGAACGCCTGCGCCTCGGTGACGAACCGAAGCAGGCCATGGTCAACGCGGTCGACCGGGTCGGCGAGGCCATCGCCTCCGCCGCCGGGGCGGTCATCATCGCCTTCCTCGCGCTGGTGCTGTCCACGCTGGGCTTCCTCAAGCAGATGGGCCCGGCGCTCGCGATCGCGGTCACCGTCACCCTGATCGCGGGCCTGACGCTGATCCCGGCCGTCGTCTCCCTCATCGGCCCGAAGGTCTTCTGGCCCTCGAAGTCCTGGCAACGGGAGCCGGACAACGCCCGGTTCGCCGCCCTGGGCCGGGGTGTGCAGAACCGCCCGGCCCTCGTCGCCGCGGTCTCCGGCCTCATCCTGGTCGCGCTGTCGCTCGGGACGCTCGGCTACAAGGCCACCTTCGACCTGGCGTCGGGCTCCATGCCGAAGACCAAGGAGTCGATGGTCGTCCAGGACGAGATGCAGAAGGCGTACTCGGCGGGCGCCGCCGCGCCCACCGACGTCTACCTCTCCAGCACCGACGGGAGTCCCCTGGACAAGAGCGCCTTCGACGCGTACGCGCAGAAGCTCGGGGCCGTGGACGGGGTCGCGAGTGCCCGTATGTCCCAGGTCAACAGGGCGGGTACGACCGCGGACTTCACCGTCACGCTCAAGTACGAGGCGTCGACGGACAAGGCCATCGAGGCGGTGGGCAAGGTCCGCGACGTCGCGCACTCCGACGCCCCGGAGGGTACCGAGGCCCTGGTCGGAGGCATGTCCTCGATCTACAAGGACATCGACGCGGCAGTCAACCACGACTACAGGACGGTCTTCCCCGTCGCCGCCGCACTGATCATGCTCATCCTGGGGCTGCTGCTGCGCAGTGTGGTCGCCCCCTGGTACCTGATGGCGTCGGTGGGCCTGGGCTTCGGCGCCACGCTCGGTGCCACGGTCTGGATCTTCCAGGAGGGGCAGGGTCATTCGGGACTGATGTTCATGCTCCCGGTGATCATGTATCTCTTCGTGGTCGCCATCGGCACCGACTACAACATCCTCATGATCGCCCGGCTCAGGGAGGAGGCCCGCGAGGGCCGCGAACCACGCGAGGCGGCCGGCATGGCCGTACGGCACGCCGGACCCACCGTGGCCGCCGCGGGGTTCATCCTGGCGGCGACCTTCGCCACCATGATGCTGGCCGGGAACTCCCTCCTCACCGAGATGGGCTTCGCGGTCTCCTTCGGCATCGCCGTCGCCGCGTTCGTCATGGCGATGTTCTTCACCCCGAGCCTCACGGCCCTGATCGGCCATGCGGCGTGGTGGCCGGGGCACGCTGACCGGGCGAAGGAGCCGGAGCCCGTACCGGCACCGGTCTCCGGCGGCGGCCGGGACAGCGCCGTGCACGATCCGGCGGGGCGCCGCAACTGACGCCCCGGTGAGCTGGGGCGGCTGCCGGGCCGTACGGTCCGGCAGCCGCCGTACGCGGGGCGTGACACTTGACCGGGACGGCGTTCCCCGGACATTCACGGCGGGATCACGTCCGAGGGGTTGAACCGGACCGAGCTCTCACTAGCGTCTGTGGACGTCCCGACCCACACGAGTGAGGTGTCGATGTCCGCACGACATGTCCTCGCCGGCCTGGCGCTGGCGCCGATGCTCACCCTGTCGGCCACCGCGCCCGCGACGGCGCTCGACGGCCACCAACTGCCCGTTTCCAAGCCGTACTTCGACCTCCAGGCCCACCGCGGTGGTCTCGGCATGACGACCGAGGAGTCCCTGGAGGGCTTCGGCAAGGCGTTGCGTCTCGGGGTGTCCACGCTGGAGCTGGACACCCATGTCACCAAGGACCGCAAGGTCGTCGTCAACCACGACCGGCAGATCAGCGCGGTCAAGTGCCGTGACACGGCACCCGTGACGCCCGGCGATCCGATGTACCCGTATGTCGGCAAGTACATCAAGGATCTGACGCTAACTCAGATCAGGACCATGGACTGCGGTTACCGGCAACTGCCCGGCTTCCCCGAGCAGGAGGTGGTCAAGGGCTTCCGGATGGTCGAGCTGAAGGACGTCCTGAACCTGGTCAAGAGCTACCGCGCCAAGCAGGTCAAGCTGAACGTCGAGACGAAGGTCGAGGCGGGCGCGCCCGAACAGACCGCGCCACGCGAGCTGTTCGTGCGGCGCGTGTACCAGGAGATCCACCGCTCGGGCATCGAGAAGCAGGTGACCATCCAGTCGTTCGACTGGGGCGCGCTGAAGGCGATGCACAAGCTGGCCCCGAGGTGGCCGCTCGTCGCCCTCACCAACTACGACTTCCTCCAGGTCGGGCAGCCCGGCGCCTCCCCCTGGCTCGGCGGGATCGACGCCGACGACTACGGCGGCGACTTCGTCAGGGCCGCCGCCACCGTCCCCGGGGTCAGGGCACTCTCCCCCAACTACGGCTTCCCGCAGAGCGGCAAGGTCGGCGACCCCGGCTTCCGCTTCTACGTCGACCGGACGATGGTCCGGGAGGCACACGCCCGCGGCCTCAAGGTCGTGCCGTGGACCTGTGACGACCCGGCCACCGTGGAGGCGCTCATGGACATGGGCGTGGACGGCATCATCACCGACTACCCCGACTACGTACGGCAGATCATGGCCGACCGGGGTATGCCGCTGCCCAGGTCGTATCAGCCCCGCTGACGACCGGTGCCTTCGCTTGACGTCCCGTTGGCGACCGGTCAGACTTCTGCAATGAATGTGACCGGTCACACCCGCAGTTCGGCGAGCATCCGCGATGTCGCCGCGGCCGCCGGGGTCTCCTACCAGACCGTCTCCCGGGTGATCAACGGCCACCCCAACGTCAAGCAGTCGACCCGGGACCGCGTCCTCGCCGCCATCGACGAGCTGGGCTTCCGGCGCAACGCCACCGCGCTCGCCCTGGCCAGGGGCCGCAGCAGGGCGGTGACCGTGCTCACCGCCAACACCACCCACTACGGCTACGCCTCGATCCTCCAGGGTGTCGAGGAGGCGGCCCGCGCGGCAGCGTACTCGGTCGGGGTGGGCGTCCTCGAATCGGCCGACGAGGCCGCCGTCACCGCCGAGGTGCAGCGCGCCGCCGACGCGGGCGGCGGACTGATCGTGATCGCCTACGACCCGGCAGGCGTCCGGGCCCTGGAGGCGGTGCCTGCCGGGCTGCCGGTCGTCGGGGTGGTCGAGACGCCGGCGAGCCCACCCACCGACAACCGGCCATGGGTGTGGACCGACGACCGCGAGGCCTCCTACCAGGCGACCCGGCATCTGCTGGCGCTCGGCCACGAGACCGTGCACTTCGTCGCCATCCCCTCCAGCACTCGCCGCACCAGCGCCCGCACCAGCGGGTGGCGTCAGGCCCTCAAGGAGGCCGGCGCCCCGGAACCCCGCCCCGTGCAGGGCAGTTGGGGACCTGCGGGCGGCCACGCGGCAGGCCTCGAACTCGCCGGGGACCCGTCCGTCACCGCGGTCCTGTGCGGCAACGACGACCTCGCGCTGGGTGTGCTCCGTGCCCTGCACGAGGCCGGTCGTCCGGTGCCGGGCGAGGTGAGCGTGGCCGGGTTCGACGACGCCCCGCACTCCGCCTATCTGACGCCGTCCCTGACGACCGTACGCCTGGACTTCACCGGCCTGGGCCGGGCCGCGTTCGCCCTGCTGCACGGGGTGCTGGAGGAATCCGCGCCGATCGCCCCGCATCCCGTCTCCGTGCCGGAGCTGGTGGTCCGGGAGAGCTCGGGGCGGCCGCCCGCCTGAATAGCCCCATCTGGTAGCGACCGGTCCGACAGGAGTCCGCGCCGACCGTCGAAGTCGCCGAAGCCGGCAGCAGCCGTGCGCCCGCGCCACGCTCGCGGAAGGCGACGAAGGGGCTCGTGTACTCCGCGCTCCGGAAACGTCCTGCTCGGCCCGGATGATCTTCCCTTCGCGCCTTGAAGCCCTCCCCCGTCACCGTGGCCGGCCGGCGGCCCTCAGGAGGCGTGGACCTCGACGGTTCGTCCGTCCGGGTCGGTGAGCAGGTGGCGCCCAGGGGTGAGCGGTGGGGTGGCCGTCGTGCCGTCGACGCCCGGCCCAGACGGAGCACACCGGTCTCCCGGTCCACACGCGCTGGATAGAGCTCGAAAACCGCGCCGCCCAGGACGGCCGCGTAGCGCTCGGGCCCCGGCCATGCCGCTCCGCCGTGAGACGCAGGCCGAGGATCTCGTAGAAGCGCCGGCATTCCTCAAGCCGGGGCGAATACAGCGCCAGCAGCGTCACGCGGGCCGGATTCGAGTCGGTCATGAGCTCCAGATCCCCTTGGGGCTCGAACGGCGCGGGAACTGACCGGCGGACACGGCACCCATGTCGTCCTGGAGTGCGTCGGCAACATGCCCGCCTACCAGCAGCCCACCGGCATCGTCCGCCCGGGCGGCGTCATCAGCCGCGTCGGCGTGCCCCAGTACGAGGAGGCACCCATCGGCTTCGGCAGCCTCTTCCGCCACCACATCCGCCTGTCCGACGGACCGGCTCCGGTGCGCGCCTACAACGAGGAGTTGATGCCCGACATCCTCAGCGGCGCCGTCGAGCCCGGCAAGGTCTTCGACGTCACCTCCACGCTCGACGGCGTTCCCGTCGGCTACCGGGACATGGCCGACCGCAAGAGCCTCAAGGTCCTCGTCAAGCGCTGACTTGGGGCATGGGTGGGGCTGTCGGCGGTCGGCCCCGATGTACACCGCTGGGGAAGGCGCCCGGCGCAGGCGGCTACGCACTGTCCCGGCAGTGCGACGGCGCGGGCACCGACCATCGACCTCCCCGTGTGGCCCGTCCGCGTACCCACCCGTAGAGGACCACCGAGCAGACCGCCGCCAGCGCGCACCAGGTCGACACGAACTCCAGCCGCCACAGCAGCCAGCAGACCAGCGCGCCCGCCCCGGCCAGGACTCCGAGCCCCGTGAGCCAGCGGTCGCCGGAGAGCAGGAGTGCGCCGACCGTGGCGATCAGATAGCCCGCGACGAGCAGTTCCGCCCGGGGCAGTCCGATGACGTAGGCCATGGTGTGTCCGCGGATCTCGGCCCGCACCGGGCGGGTCGCGAGGCTGTACGCGAGGAAGCCCGCCGTCACCGCGCCCACCGCCACGAGCGCCGTCACCCGGCGTCTGGCCGGGCCCGCGACCGCGCACCACACGCCTACCGGTACCCACAGGGCGAGCACGGGCAGGGCGATGACGGCCCAGGCGGCGGTGGCCGCGCCGGTGCCTCCGCCGGTGTGCCAGATTTGTGCCTCGACCAGCTGGTGGGTGCCGAGCAGCAACGGCAGTGCGGCGAGGGGAAGCTCTCCGGCGTGGCGGGTCCGGATCAGGCAGGCCGCTCCGACGGACACGACGGCCGCGCCCGCCACGAGATCCGCCGTCGCACTCCAGCACATGACACCACCATGTCAGCTCGGGCCCACGACCGCGTTCTCCGCCAGGGCGAGCACTCGGTCGGCGCGGACCGCTCACGCGCAGATGCCCTGCGGTGGGCGGAAGGTGCGGTCGGTGCCGGAGTCCGCGTTCACCTGGGTCCGTACGACCTCCAACTGCTGGAGCAGCGAATCGAGTTGCCGTTGGGTCGGCTCGCGGAAGAACTCCAGGACCGCGCGGTGGAAGGCATCGCGGAGTTCGGGCGGCATCACGTCGGAGGCGTCGAAGCAGAGGATGCGGGCCCGGGAGATGAGCAGCGAGTTGATCTCCCGCTCGACCGGGGTCACGGAGGCCGGCGGGGACAGTCCGGCCGTGTCCGGGAACAGCGGCCGTACCGCGGGATCCGCCTCGGCCCGCCAGCGCTCGCGCCCGGTCGGGCTCGACAGCCGCTCGACGAGTTCCTGGGCGTCCGGGTCGTCGCTGAAGACGGCGGCCATGTCACCCGCGACCTCGAAGACGTCCCGGTACGCGGACTGTCCGTCCAGATAGCGGGCCGAGGGTTCCACGGTCACGTCGTCGCCCGCGTAGACGTACCGGATGAAGGCGCTCTGGTGTTCGTGTGTGCAGTCGAAGCCGGGTGAGTCGAGCAGGCCGCGCGGCTGTCCCTCAGGGGTGGAGGAGCCCTCGAACGACGTGGTCAGGGACCGTTCGACGGACGCCGGGGAGCGCTTGCCGAGCAGCTGCGCCCAGGTGGTCCAGGCGCGTTCGACGGCCGGGTCGCGCCAGTCGAGGCGGCCCATGGCCCACTCGGTGTAGAGGTCGGGGCCCGCCTGGTGGAGCAGCAGGTCCTCGATCCAGTCGGTGCCGGGCCAGCCGGAGGTGGCCTGCGAGGCGAGGCCCACGCACCAGACGGGCCGGTCGCTCGGGGCGCCCTTCTTGCTCCACACGAGGCTCTTGAGGTCGACCTTCAGCGGCACCCAGTACGTGCGCCGCTTGCTGTCCACGATCAGCGTCGGCGCCCAGGGCGGATAGGCGCGCTCGGCGCTCGGCTCGGCGAGGGGCTTCAGCTTGTCTCGGCGGGCGTACTCGGTGAGTTCGCCGATGCTGTTGAGGACCGCCACGTCCGGCGGGTCGTCGGCCTCCAGCTGTGAGACGAGCGTCTCGCGGAGTGAGCGGGTGCCCTCGTAGGTGTACGTCCGTCCGGTCCCGTCGTCGAGTGTGTCGAGGGCGGCCTCGAAGGCCTTGCCCTCCTCGCCGGTCCAGGGTCCGAGGACGACGAGCGGGTCGCGGGTGTCCGACGCGCAGCCGGGAACCAGGGAGAGAAGACAGGCCGCGAGCAAGGCACGCAGGAGGCGGCTCATGCGGGGGCTCGTACGGCAGCTCTTACGGCGGCTCATGCGGCGGCTCCCGGGCGGGTGACGACGAGGTATTCGCGGCGGTAGGCGTGCAGGGTGCCGGCGATCAGGGCCGCGGCGGTCAGGCCCATGGGGAACACGAACGGGGCGATCCCGTCGAGGAAGGCGAGCCGCCCGTCCGCCAGGCCGTCGTCGATCCGCGCCTGGAGGGTCTCGATGGCCCGCGGGTCCGGTCCGGCGAAGGGGCGTTCCTCAGCCACCGTCTCCGTCGCCGGCGAGGTCCGCTCGGCCAGCGTGTCCGCGATGCGGACGGTCCCGTGCTGGGCGTGCAGGGCGAGCAGGGCGTCGGCCGTCAGGAAGGGGACGGTGAGCAACGGCAGGGCGGCGGCCGCGAGCGGGACGCTGAGCCGGATCCGGAAGCGGCGGCGCAGGAAGGACACCGTGCGCCAGAGACCGGCGGCGAGCAGGGCGAAGGCGAGCGCGGCGACGACCGCCGCGGTGATGGCACCCGCGCCCCAGGCGGCCCGCTCGGCGAGCCGTTCACGCAGTTGGTTCTCCAGACCGGTGACCCGGTCGACGATCGCGGTCGCGCCGTAGCCGGTCGCGGCCGGGCAGGCGGGGTAGGGGTTCTTGCGGCTCGCGGCGACGGCCTGGGAGCAGAGCATGCTGCGCGCGTAGGTGAGTTCGGCGTCGCGCAGGACCGGGTCGGTGGCATCACCCTGGGCCCGGCCGATCCAGCCGGTGTAGTCGACGACCAGCGCGGACACCACCCGCAGCTCCTGCTCCTCGGCGACGGTGAGGGCGCCGCTGCGGGTGACCTGGTTCAGGCTCTGGGTGGCGCGGGCGATCCGGGTCCGGTACCGGTCGCTCAGTCCGCTGAGCTCGGCGGCCCGTCCCTCGGCGAGGTTCCGCTCGGCCTCGCCCTGCGCGATGAGCAGCGAGGCGCGGGCGTCCGCGAGGTCGACCAGCGCGGGTGCGGCGCGCTCCCGGATGTACGCGGAGTCGCCGCGCACGCCCGCGTAGGTCCAGCCGAGCGCCCCGAAGGCGACGAGGACGAGCAGCGGCAGCGCCACGAGCCGGTCCCGCAGATAGCCGCGGTTGCGGCGGCCGGCGGTGGCTGGCCAGGCGTAGCGGTGGATACGGCGGCCGAGCTCGGCGACTACGGCGGTGACGGCCCGCCCGAGGCGGGCGGTGTCCGGTGCGAGGGTGCGTAAGCGACCGTCCGGAGCCAGTCGGCGACTCTCTTGCCGAGCCATGGGCTGTCCCTGTGATGTCGGAAGGCGAGCGGGCGGACCTCGTAGGCGCGGTCCAGGAGGATCTCGGCGACGGCCGCGTCCGCGGGGGCGGCGGAGCGGGCGGCCTGGTGGGCGAGGGTGACATAGCGGCGGGAGAGATCCTCGCGCAGCGCGTGCTCGTCGGGCGCGAGACCGAGGCGGGGGTCGGCGCCGGCGGACAGGTCCGCGAGCCCGTCCGCGTCGAGGGCACCGCGGGCTAGGGCGCCCTCCACGGCCTCCCACACCTCGACGGTCATCCGGACCCTGGCCTCCTCGTCGGTGAGTCCGTGCGCGTGGAAGAGCAGTGCGAGGCGTCGCAGCACCTCGCCCAGCCGCTGCGGCACCTCGTCGTCGCGCTCGGCCGTCCGCACGTACTCGATACCGATCCGCACGGCAGCCGTGCGCGCCGCGGTCCGGTGCCGTGAATGCTGCGGTACGGCGTCGAGTTCGCGTACGGCCTCCTCGCGCGCCCTTTCTCCGTCCCGGGCCAGGCGGGCGCGGGCGGCGCCGAAGGCCGCGCTGCCCAGGGACGGGTTGCGCAGCCGGACCGCCTCGTAGAAGGTCAGGGCCTCGTGCCAGCGGCCGAGGCGTTCCGCGCAGTGGCCGAGGGCCAGCTTGGGGGCGTACTCGCCGGGGATCGCCGCGTACACCCGGTCGAAGTGGTGCCAGGCCATGGTGACTTGGTCCCGGGCGAGCGCCAACAGCCCGCGGTGCCAGTCCAGCCGCCAGTCGTAGGGGGCGCGTCGGCGGCCGATGCGCGCCTCGGCCGCCCGTAGTTCCCGTTCGGCGGCGTCCGGTCCGTCTGCCGGGTTCCGCAACCGCAGGCGGCAGCGCAGGAGATGGACCTCCGTGGAGTCCCGCCAGTCCCCTATGTGCTGCAGCAGGGCCTCCGGGGCGGCGTCGGCGAGTCTGCTCAGCTCGGCGTGGTGTTCGTCGTGGGGGTCGGGGCGCGGGACGGGTAAGCGCTGGGCGACCTCGGCGGGTGAGGGCGGGGCGAACGGCGACGGGGCGTCGGGGGCGGTCCAGTGGGCGAGGGGTGGCGCGGAGCCGAGGGCGCCGTCGAGGGCGTACGGGGACGGGAGGAACAGCGGCGAGGGTTCGAAGGTCTCGGTACCTGTGCGCAGGGACCTCAACTCACGGAAGACGCCCCGTAGTTGTTCGTCCATCTCCCGGGCGTCGGCGAACCGGCCGGCCGGTTCGTCCAGGGTCGCGCGGTGCAGGACCCGGGCGAGAGAGAGCAGACCGAGACCGCGGGGGACGGGGGCCGTGGCGTCGTGGATGGCCCAGGGTTCCTTGGCGGGCGAGAGCGACTGGGCGGGCGGTGCGGATTCGGCACGCCGGTTCCGTTCGGCGGGCAGGGACGCTGTCGGGCCGGGCCCGCCTTCGACAGGCAGCGCCTCATCGGCCCCCGCAGCCCCCGCAGCCCCCGCAGCCCCCGCAGCCCCCGCAGCCAGCATCCTCAGATCCCCCAGCCGCGCCAGATCCTCCGCCCCCGTGCCGAGCCCGCTCAGCCTCCGCAGGGTCTCGCCCAGGCTGAACAGGTCGTCCTGGCCCCTGGACTCGCCGTTCGGGCCGACCGTCGGTGCGCTGAAGCCGTCCGTGGTCATTCCCGGTGTGCCGGCCGGGCGGACGCTCCCGACGTCGATGATCTTCGTCGTGGTGCCGTCGTGCATGACGTTGCCCGGCTTGAGGTCGCCGTAGACCTTGGCGGGCCGGTCGGCGTGCAGATAGGCGAGGGCGGACAGGATCCGCACCCCGTAGGCCAGGACGAACTCGTGGAAGCGCTGGTCGCCGAACTCGGCCGGGTTCAGCTTGGCCCGTGCCCTGACCTCCTCCAGCGTGAGCCCGTCCACGTACTGCAGGACGAGAAAGTCACCCACCTCGGGATGATGCCCGTAGTTGAAGACACGGATGATGTCGTCGTGGCCGAGGTCGACCAGGGCCCGCCGCTCCCGGGCCAGGGCGCCCGACGCGGCCGCCGCCTGATCGGGGTGCAGCATCTTGATGGCGACCTCGCGGTTGTCGACCTTGGTGTCGAGCGCGAGGTACACCTCGCCCATACCGCCGTACCCGAGGGGGCGGATCAGCCGGTACTGGCCCGCCAGCAACTGCCCTGGGGGCAGGGGCAGTTCGCCGGGGTCTCCGCCGGGGTCCCAGCCACGTCCGGGCAGGGTCACCGAGGGCAGCACGGTCGGGTCGGGGTTCTCCGCGGGAAGCTCGACATACGCGGCCCTCAGGTACATCGGCTGTCCGGCGACGACGAGCGGACCGAACGACCCCTCCGATTCCGGTACTTCACCGAACGCACTCCCGCCCCGAGCCCCCTTCATGCCTCCTCAGAATAGGGCCAGGTGCCGGGATTGACCCCTTGCGTTCCTCCTGCGAACGGTGATGCCGCCGGGTTCGGCCCGACGGCAGGGCCGCGATCGGCGCCCCCGCGGATCGGGGCCCCTCTAGAGTGAGGGGTCCCTGTCAGAAGGGTCCGGGCCGGAACCGCCCAGGCCGCGAGCGGTGAAGGAGACGCGGTGACCCTGCGCGAGAACGACCCGGAGTCTGTCGGCGGCTACCGGATCGAATCGCGGATCGGGACCGGCGGCATGGGCGTCGTCTATCTCGGCAGGTCGGCCTCGGGCCGGGCCGTCGCCGTCAAGGTCGTCCACGCTCGCTATGCCGGCAACCCCGAGTTCCGGGCCAGGTTCCGGCAGGAGATCGCCGCCGCGCGCCGGGTCAGCGGCGCGTTCACCGCACCGGTCGTGGACGCCGACCCGGACGCGGAACGGCCGTGGATGGCCACCGCGTTCGTCCCGGGCCGTACGCTCGCCGACCGGGTCGACGAGGGGGGACCGCTGGACTGGCCCGCCCTGCACCGCCTCGGCACCGAACTCGCCGAGGCCCTGCGGGAGATCCACCGCGCGGAGGTGGTGCACCGGGATCTCAAGCCGAGCAATGTGCTGCTGCTGGAGAGCGAGGGCGACGACGGTGCCGTACGCGTCATCGACTTCGGCATCTCGCGGGCGGCCGACAGCGATGTCCGCACCCAGACCGGCATGGTGATGGGCTCGCCGCCGTTCATGGCGCCGGAGCAGTTCAGCCGCCCGCACGAGGTCGGCTCCGCGGTGGACGTCTTCTCCCTGGGCGCGGTGCTCGTGTACGCGGCGACCGGGCACAGCCCGTTCGCCGCGGAGAACGCCTATCTGGCCGCGTACAACACCGTGCACGGCGAGCCGAGGCTGCGCGAACTGCCCGAGCGCCTGCGCCCGTTGGTCGCGCAGTGCCTGGCGAAGGAGCCCGCGGACCGGCCGACGTCGAGCGAGGTCCTGGAGAGACTGGCGGGGCTGACGGAGGACCAGGCCGAGGCAGGTCCCGCCCCGGAGCGGTCGCCGGAGATCGTGGCGCCGGACCCGGCCACGGCACCGCTGGGCACCTCCGAGCCGACCGGACCGCGGCCCCGCCGGGCGCGGAGACTGTGGGCCGCCGTAGCCGTCGTTGCCGTCCTCGGAGGGGCCGGTGCGGCCGTGGCCGCCGTGGTGGCCGGCGACTCGACGAGCCCGGCCGGCGAGGTCGTCCGCACCGCCCCCGGGACGACGCCGGCAAAAGCAGCGCCGGCCGGCTGGCGGCCCTGGCACAACACCATGGCTGACGACGGTGCCGACGGGATGATGCTCGGCCCGTCCTGCGTTCCCGACGCGCTCGGCGTCTTCTGCTCCTCCGAGCAGATCGCCCTGACCCGGCTTAACCCGGCGACGGGAAACGTCGACTGGACGAAGCCCATGAGCCGCAAGCAGGTCAGCAGCTTCTCGATACGTCAACCCGTGGTCCATGACGGCGTGGTTTTCGCCAACAGCGCGGACCGCTCGGAGGGCGTCGACGCCTTCGACGGGAGGACCGGCAAGCGGCTGTGGCAACTGAAGGGCCCGCTGGGCGAGTTCGACATCCTGAACGGTGTGCTGCTCGTACGCCTGGATCGGCTCGGCCCCTCCGACACCGCGCGCTATGCGGCGTACGAGCCGCGCACGGGCGCGGAGTTGTGGCGCCGCGAGCTGACCTCCACCTCGTCGGGCCCGTTCTACGAGGGCCCCGAGGACACGCTCTACGCCGATCTGCGCGGCGGGGACGGCGGCATCGCCCGTCTCGACGTGAAGACCGGCAGGACCCTGGGCGGCGTCGACGCGCCGAAGGGCGATCTGTGGCTGGCCACAGTCCACGACGGCACCGCGTACTACGCGCGCTGGGAGGACGACTCCGGTGTCTCCGCCGCCTTCTTCGTGCAGGACCTCGACAGCGGGAAGACCCGTCGCATCGACTTCCCCTGGAGCGTCGAGCCGGAGGCGCCGCCGCTGGTGGAGGGCGACACGATGTACATCTTCGACTACGGCAACGAGACCCTGCTCGCGCTCGACGTGAAGCGGGGCAAGCCGTTGTGGTCGAGCTCGCGCGACCTGCGCGTCTTCAGCGAACCCGCCTACCACGCGGGCCGGTTGTACGTCATGATGCCGGACACCAGCGTCCTGGCCCTCGACCCGGGGACCGGCAAGGAGATCGGCCGCACCGCCCCGTCCTTCGACACGGCGGGCCGCTCCTTCGAGGAGCTGAGCCCGAGTGCGGTTCCACCCCTGCTGGTGGGGGACGTGCTGTACGGGGTCAGCGGGCCGGGGGTCTTCTCGGTGGGCGACGTCACCTGAGCCGGACTGTCGGTCCGGCCGGTCGACCCAACAGGTGTGTGGACCCGGCGCGAACAGGCCGGGCCCACACGGTCGTTCGCCTAGGCGGTGTGCAGCGTCAGGCCATAGCGGTTGAGGATCTCGTTGACCGGCTGGAACCAGGTCTCGCCCCCGCTGGAGCAGTTGCCCCAGCCACCGGAGGTGACGCCCTGGGCCTGGTCGCCGCTGATGAACGAGCCGCCGGAGTCACCGGGTTCGGCGCAGACGCTGGTCTTGGTCATCTGGTGGACCGCACCCTGGCTGTAGTTGACGGTCTCGTTCATCGCGAGCACCGTGCCGCAGTGCCAGTGGGTGGTCGATCCCGAGCGGCAGATCGAGGAGCCGACGGGCGCCACGCGGGAGCCACGCACGAGCTGGTCGGAGACGGTGCCCCAGCCGAGCACCACGGGGACGGTCCACCAGCCGCTGCCGACGCTGACCCAGCCGTAGTCGTCGCCCGGGAAGGTGCCCGCCTGGAAGTTGCCGATGTACGAGCGGTCCCAGCCGTACACCGCCGTGCTCGGCTGGCGGCAGTGGCCGGCCGTCACGAAGCCGCCGTGGACCGAGAAGCCGATGGAGCAGCGGACGTTGCCGGTGTAGAAGGGGTCACCGCCGACGGTTCCGGCGGCGAAGGTCGTGGGCGCGGCGGGTACCTGTTCGACGGTGATCGGGCCTGCCGCACGGGCCCGGTCGAGGAAGGAGCGGACATCGTTGTCAGTCTGCTTGCCCTCGACGACGTTCACGACGACCGTGCTCGCCTCGTGGTCGACGTGCCAGCTGCTGACCGCGTCCGGTGGTGACAGCTTGTCCAACCTCCCCTGGGCGGCGGAGAGTTCGCGGGCACTGTGGGCGACGGTCCGGACGGTCGCACCGGTGGCCCGGACGTCCCGGAGGGTCGTGGCGGATGCGCCCCGGGCAACACCGACGGTCAGTTCGTTGGTGCCGGCGTCGAACCAGGAGCCGCCGAAGGAGGCTCCGGCGGCCCGGCGGGCCCTGGGCTCCAGGGCGGTGGCCCGCTGTTCGGCGGCGAGCCTCGCCTTCGCTTCGGCCTTCGTGAGGTGGAAGTCCCGCTGCATCGCCGTGAGGACTCCGGCCGAGGCGGGCTGCTTCTCCTCGGCGGTGGCGGGGACCGTGCTCGCGGTCGCTCCGGCACCGAGCAGGAGCAGCACGGCCAGGGCCGCGCGCATGATTCTGGTGCGTCTCATGGAGATTGCCCTTCGTCGTTCCAACTGGTTGGGGGTGGAACAGCAGAGTTCTCTGAGAGCGCTCTCAGTGGTGTGGCCCGGCAGAGCCTAGCCGCACAGGATTGACAGGTCCATACCAATCTCGAAGTTGTCGAAAACCTGTGCCTAATATCGGCCCGTCCGGGGAAATCCCCTCAGGAACCATGCCTGCCCCACAAAGGAGCAAGATGACGCGGAAGAAGGCCCTGGTGGTCCGAGGCGGATGGGAGGGGCACCAGCCGGTCAAGGCCACGGAGCTGTTCCTGCCCTTCCTCGAAGGCAACGGATACGACGTCCGGATCGAGGAGTCGCCCGAGGTCTACGCCGACACCGCCGAGATGGCCGCCACCGATCTCGTGGTGCAGTGCGTGACGATGTCGGAGATCACCTACGAGCAGGTGGCCGGACTGAGCGCGGCGGTCGAGGCGGGCACCGGCTTCACCGGCTGGCACGGCGGAATCGCCGACTCGTTCCGTGCCTCGTCGGACTATCTCCACCTGGTGGGTGGCCAGTTCGCGACCCACCCGGGCAAGGAGCCGTGCGAGCGGCGAGGCGGTGCGGACGACAACTTCCTGCCGCACACCGTCCGCATCACCGATCTCGGCCGCGAACACCCCGTCACCGCGGGCGTCGAGAACTTCGAGCTGTACACCGAGCAGTACTGGGTGCTCCACGACGACCTGATCGACGTCCTCGCGACCACCACGCATCCCGCCCAGCCGTGGCAGCCCTGGCAACGGCCGGTCACCTCACCGGCGGTCTGGACCCGGCAGTGGGGTGCCGGACGGGTCGTGGTGACGACACCGGGGCACGACCTCGACGTCCTGGAGAACCCCAGCGTCCGTACGGTCATCGAGAGGGGCATGCTGTGGGCGACGCGCACCGCATCGGCGTCGTAGGTCTCGGCGTCATCTCCCGCGCCTACCTCGACACGCTCGTCGGCCGCTCCGCCGTGCGGGTCACCGCGGTCGCCGACCTCGACGCCTCCCGCTCCGCCACGGTCGCCGCCGAACTGCCGGGCGTACGGGCGCTGTCCGTGGCGGAGTTGCTGAGCAGCCCGGACGTGGACACGGTACTGAACCTCACGATCCCCGCCGCGCACGCCGAGATAGCCCTCGGCGCCATCGCCCACGGCAAGAACGTCTACGGTGAGAAGCCGCTGGCCGCCGAACTCATCGACGCCCATGCCGTCATGGAGGCGGCGGCGAAGGCCGCGGTGGGCGTGGGATGCGCGCCGGACACCGTCCTCGGCACCGGGGTCCAGACGGCACGGGCGGCCGTGGAGGCCGGGGCCATCGGCCGGCCCTTGGCCGCGTCGGCCGTCATGGTCACCCCGGGCCACGAACGCTGGCATCCCCACCCCGACTTCTACTACGCCCCCGGCGGCGGCCCTCTGCTGGACATGGGGCCGTACTACCTGTCCTCCCTGGTGCACCTGCTGGGCCCGGTGCGGTCCGTGATCGGGTCGTCCAGCCGACTGCGCACCGAGCGGGTCATCGGTTCCGGGCCGCGCGCGGGCGAGCGCATCCCGGTCGAGGTCGACAGCCATGTCTCCGGGGTCCTGGAACACGAGGGCGGAGCCCTGACCACGATCACGACGAGCTTCGACGGGGTCACCACCACGGCCGCGCCGATCGAGGTCCACGGCGAGACGGGCACCCTCACGGTCCCGGACCCGAACAACTTCGAGGGCGACGTACGGCTCCTCGGACTCGGTGAGTCCGAGTGGCGCACCCTGCCCCCGTCGGCGGGCTACGTCGGCGCCACCCGGGGGGTCGGCCTGCTCGACTTCGTCGCCGCCGACGGACAGCGGGCGCCGCGCGCGGGCGGTGAACTCGCCCTGCACGTGCTGGAGACGATGACCGCCCTGCTGCGCTCGTCGGCCGAGGGCCGGCGGATCGAGCTGTCGACGTCCGCGCAGCGGCCCGCCCCGGTGCCGTTGACACCTCGGGAGAAGTGGCGGTGATCAGTCCACGGGCCAGGTGTGCGCGGGCGCGTTGAGGTGCATGTAGTCCATGTACGTGACCGTCATCCGCCGTAGCGCCTCCTGGCGGTCACAGCCCGCCTTCTCCAGGTCGTGGACCGTCTCCGCCTGCCACAGGGCCCCGTTGCGGGCGGAGACACAGCGCTGCTCGATGACGCCGAGCAGGGGTTCGCGCCACTCGGCGTCCATGCCCGCGAGCTCAAGCCCGTCGTGGGCCAGGGGCAGCAGGCGCCGCAACACCAGTTCCGTGACCGGCACTTCGCCCACTCCGGGCCAGTACAGGCGGGCGTCGATGCCGTCACGGGCGGCGGTGTGGAGGTTCTCCTCGGCGACCGAGAAGGACATCCGGGTCCACACCGGCCGGTCCTCGTCGACGAGGGCGCGCGTCAGGCCGTAGTAGAAGGCGCCGTTGGCGAGGATGTCGGCCACCGTGGGCCCGGCGGGCAGGACCCGGTTCTCGATGCGCAGGTGCGGACCGCTGTCGGTGACGGCGTAGACCGGGCGGTTCCAGCGGTAGATCGTGCCGTTGTGCAGGGTCAGTTCGCCCAGTTCCGGGACACCACCGGCGTCGAGCGTCTCCTGTGGGTCCTCCTCGTCGCAGATCGGCAGGAGGGCCGGGAAGTAGCGCACGTTCTCCTCGAACAGGTCGAAGACGCTGGTGATCCAGCGTTCCCCGAACCACACCCTGGGCCGTACGCCCTGCGCCTTGATCTCCTGCGGGCGGGTGTCGGTGGCCTGCTCGAAGAGCGGGATACGGGTCTCACGCCACAGTTCCCTGCCGAAGAGGAAGGGCGAGTTGGCGGCGAGGGCGATCTGTACGCCCGCGACGGCCTGGGCCGCGTTCCAGTAGTCGGCGAACTCCCGTGGCTCGACCTGGAGATGGAACTGCGTACTGGTGCAGGCGGCCTCGGGGGTGATGGCGTCGGCGTACATCGCGAGGCGGTCCACGCCGTCCACCGTGATGTGCAGGTCCTCGCCTCGTGCCGCGAAGATCTGCTCGTTGAGGAGCCGGTAGCGGGGATCGCCGGACAGGGCGTTCTCGCCGACGTCCGTCTCTCCCAGCGTCGGCAGAATGCCCACCATGATCAGGTGTGCGCCGACCGCCGAGGCGCGTTCCTCGGCGTGGTTGAGCGCGTCACGGATCTCCCGCTCCCAGGAGCCGGGCCCGCCGGACAGGAGCCGGCGCGGCGGAACGTTGATCTCCAGGTTGAAGCGGCCCAGCTCGCTCGACCAGGCAGGATCGGCGATGGCCTGGAGCACCTCGGTGTTGCGCATGGCGGGGAGCCCGTCGTCACCGACCAGGTTGAGCTCGATCTCAAGACCGACCTGCGGCCGCTCGCTCTCGAAGCCCGACTCGCGCAGCATCTGCGCGAGGACGTCGAGGCAGGTGTGCATCTTGTCCCGGTACCGTCGGCGGTCCTCCCGCGTGAAGACCAGGGCCGGCACGTCACGTCCCATCGGGCCCTCCCGAGTCCCCTCGGCGGATACCTCTCCCGTCCCAGAGTCCCACTTCAGGAGCGTCCCGGACAGTCGGCGGGCGACACCGGGCGGTGAGCGACACCCCGCTCACAGAACGTGTGCGCCGGCCCGCAGCCAGAGGGGTGCGGTGGCGAGAGGCAGTTCGACGTGCCGCCATGCCGGGCCGGTCACAGGGATGCGGCGGCCGGTGTACGGCAGCCACTCCCCCGGCGGGATCCACACCTGTCTTCGCCCGCCGGGGGCGTACAGCGGGGCGACCAGCAGGTCGGGGCCGAGCAGGTACTGGAGGTCGGCGGCGTGGGCGTCCGGGCGGCCCGGGTGGTCCAGGGCCATCGGGCGGGCAAGCGGCTCTCCGGTGCGGACCGCGTCGACGGCGGCTCGGCGGACGTACGGCAGCAGGCTCGCGCGCAGCCAGGCCGCGTGCAGGACGGCCGCGTACGCCTCCTCGCCGAAGTCCCAGGGCAGTCGGGATGTCATGCCGTGGAACCGGCTGAGCGGTGACAGCAGGCCGAACTGGGCCCAGCGCACGAAGAGTTCGGGATCGGGGGTGCCGTGGAAGCCGCCGATGTCGTGGCTCCAGAAGGGGTGCCCGGAGAAGGAGAGGGAGAGGCCCGCGCGCAGGGTCGACGCCAGGTCCTGCCAGCTCGCGTTGGGGTCGCCGGTCCACTTGGCGCCGTGCCGCTGGCCGCCGGTCCAGGTGGAGCGGCCCCAGGTCAGGCCGTGGCCCGCGGTCTCCCGGGTGACCTCGGCGACCAGGTCGTGGAAGAGGAGGGGGTAGAGGTTGTGCAGACGGTCGCCGGTCATGCCGTTGTACGCCACCGTCGCCACCGGGACCGCCTCGCCGAAGTCGGTCTTCAGGACCGAGACTCCGGTGGCCAGTACCTGGCGGACGCGGTCCCGGAACCAGTCGACCGCGCCGGGGTGGGTGAGGTCGAGGACGGCCGAGTCGGGGTGCGCGCCGCCCCAGACCTGCCCGATCCAGGTGGCGCCCGAAGTGCCGTGCAGGAACCAGCCGTTGCGGTCCGCTTCCGCGAAGTACGGGCTGTCGACGCTGATGTAGGGGTTCATCCAGAGGGAGACGTGGAAGCCCTGCCGGGACAGGTCGGTCATCAACCCGCGCGGGTCCGGGAACGCCTCGGTGTCCCACTCCAGGTCCGACCAGCGGCCTTCGCGCTGCCAGTACGTGTCGAGGTGCAACACCCCGCAGGGGAAGCCGAGTTCGCGGATACGGCGGGCCCGCTCGCGTACGTCGGCCGCGCTGTCCCTGCGGAAGCCGCCGGAGATCCAGGGGCCGAAGGCCCACTCCGGGGGCAGCAGGGCGGGTCCTGTCAGGTCGCGGTAGGTGCTCAGGCACTCGGACGGGGTGCCGGTGATCAGGTAGTAGTCGAGTTCCTCGTCGGGGACGGTCAGCGACCAGGCGCCGGTGTTGCTGTGGGCGAGATCGAAGGAGGCCGCGGTGGTGGTGTCCACGAGGACCGCGTAGCCCCGGTTGGAGAGCAGGAACGGGACCGCCTTGTAGGAGCGGGTGCCGGTCGAACCCTGGGCGTCCTCGACCCAGCAGTCGACCCGTTGGCCGCGCAGGTCCGGTCCGGTGAAGCGCTCGCCGAGTCCGTAGAAGTGTTCGTCGGGTTCGGCGAACCAGCTGTCGTGGTAGGCCAGTTGCCCGTCCGTGAGTTCGGTGACGCCGAGGGGCAGGACGGTCGTGCGGTCGCTGGGGTCGCTGACGTCGGTGGCCTGGCGGAGGTGAGGCTCCGTCAACTCCAGGGCGAGCGGTGACAGATGGACCGTCAGGCACAGGCGGTCGAGGCGGAGGGTGAGCGGTGACCCCTCGACCGTGCACTCGGTGCCGGTCGGTGCGGTGACGACGGAGACCCGGGCCGCCTTCGGTACGCCGTCCAACCGCAGGGTGATCCGCAGGGAGTTGCCCGTCGCGGGGCGCAGGCGGAGGGTGCCGGTACGCCCGGCCACGGTACGTACGTCGAGGGTCACGCCGTCCTTGTCCGCGCGGGTGACCCGAGCGCCGGCCAGGGGATCCAGCCGGGCCGGGATCAGGGGTGGAGGCGGTGCCACCCAGGGTGTGCGGTCACGAGGGTGCATGGTGTTCAGCCCCTCACGCTGCCCGCGGTGAGCCCGCCGACGATGAACCGCTGGAAGAGGGCGAAGACGCAGACCACCGGGATGCTGATGAGGGTGGCGGTGGCCATCAGGGCGCCCCAGGACGTCCCGTGCTGCCCGATGAAGGCGTTCAGCAGGACGGTGACGGGCTGGACCTCCGGTCCCTGGGCGAGCGTGAGGCCGAACAGGAACTCGCCCCAGCCGATCAGGAAGGACAGTCCGGCAGCCGCGACCACGCCGGGCAGCATCAGCGGCAGGACGACCCTCAGCAGCACACCGGGCAGTCCGCAGCCGTCGACCAGGGCCGCCTCCTCCAGTTCCGGGGAGACAGCACGCATGACCGGGCGCAGCACGATCACCGTGAAGGGCAGGGTGAGGGTGGTGTCGGCCGCGATCAGGCCCAGGTAGGTGTCGGTGAGCCCGGCCCGGCGTTCGAGGATGAACAGCGGGGCCGCCAGCACGATGGCGGGCGGGAGCTGGGCGACGAGGAGCGCGAGCACCATCGCGCCCGAGCCGCGCATCCGGACCCGGGCGAGCGCGTAGGCGAGCGGCACACCGAGCAGCAGGGTGAGAGCGACCACCCCGCTGGAGATGACGAGGCTGTTGAGCAGGGCTCGGGTCAGTCCCTCGTAGCCCCACGCCGTCGCGTAGTTCTCGCCGGTGACGGGGCGGGGCACCCACTGCGGGTCCGGCGCCTGGATGCGGTCCGGCCGGGTGAGGCTGGTCTTCACCATCCAGTACACCGGCAGCAGGAAGAGGGCGGTGACCGCCGTGGCGGCCGCGGTCAGCAGCCAGGGGTGGCGTGGAGTTCTCATACGGCGCCACCCGCCGGCTCTTCCTCGCGCCGCAGCCGTCGGACGTACCACACGCCGACGAGCAGCGGTACGACGAGCAGCAGCAGGCCCGCCGCCGCGCCCTGGCCGAACCGGAAGAACGTGAAGAAGACCTCGTAGACGTAGAGGGAGAGCACGCGGGTGGCGTCGACCGGGCCGCCGCCCGTCATCACGAAGACGAGGTCGAAGACCTTGAAGGTGTAGAGAAGGCCGAGGAGGAGGACGGTCACCGAGACCGGTCGCATCAGCGGGAGGGTGATGTGGCGGAAGCGCTGCCAGGCACTCGCCCCGTCGATGGCCGCGGCCTCGTGGAGTTGGGGATCGATGGTGTGCAGTCCCACCAGGAGGAGCAGCATGTTGAAGGGCACGCCGACCCAGACGTTGGCGAAGATCACCCCTGCCATCGAGGTGGACGGGTCGGTGAGCCAGTCGTGGGACAGGCCGACCGGCTCCAGCAGGGCGTTGTAGGCGCCGGACTCCGCGTCCAGCATCCAGCGGAACAGGGTGCCACTGACCACCGGGGGCAGCAGCCAGGCCACCAACAGGAGTGAGCGCAGCAGGCCGTTGAAGGGGAACGGGCGGGCGAAGAGCAGGGCCAGGGCGAAGCCGATCGTGAACTGGAGCAGCAGCGAGCCCAGGGTGAAGACCAGGGAGAGGCGTACCGAGTGCCAGAAGGCGGGGTCGTCGACCACGGTCCGGTAGTTGTCCAGTCCGTTGAACTGCTCGCCCTCGCCGAGGAGTTGACCCAGGTCGACCTCGTGGACGGAGGTCCACACGGTGTAGCAGAGGGGGTAGGCCAGGAAGAGGACGAGGAAGGTCAGGCCCGGCAGGCAGAAGAGGTAGCCGGTGCGGCGGCGGCGCGCGGAGGGCTGTCTCATTGCCGGCCCAGCGCCTTGTCGATCTTCGTGGCCGCCGTCCTGGCCGCGGCGGACGGCGACGTGGATCCGGCGAGCACGGCCTGCTCGGCCTCCGCGACGGCCTGCGAGGCCTCGGCGTAGTGGGCGCCGTACTGGCGTGGCCGGGCGAGGGGCAGCTGGCTCAGGAAGAGCCGCAGGGCCGGGTCGGAGGCCCAGGTGCCGCGGTCGGCGAGGTCCTTGCGGGCGGGCAGTTCCCCGAAGGCCACCAGGTAGGGCACCAGGACCGAGGGGCGCTGGGTGTACTCCAGGACCTCCCACGCCTTGTCGACGTGCTTGCTGCTCGCCATCACGACCCAGTTCTCGCCGCCCAGGCAGGTGGCGGCCTCCTTGTCGCGAGGCAGGGCGACGACGTTCCAGTCGAAGTCGGCCTTCTTGAGGGTGGGGATCTGCCAGGGGCCGTTGATCTGCATCGCGGCCCGTTGGTTGAGGAAGCGGGTGTTGACGTCCTGCTGGGTCCAGCCCACGCACTGTTCGGACAGGGAGCCCTTGGCGATCAGTTCGTCGAGGAAGGTGAGCGCGGTGGCGCCGTGGGTGCGGAAGCTGTCCAGGTCGCCGCCCGCCTGCCAGAGGAACGGCAGGAACTGGAAGACGCCCTCCTCGGTCTTGATCGCGCTCAGCGCCAGGCCGTAGCGGTTGCCGCTGGTCAGCTTCTGGGCGGCGGCGGCCAGTTCGTCCCAGGTGGTGGGGGGTTCCACGCCGGCGGACTCGAGCAGGCGGGTGTTGCAGTACAGGGCGAGGCAGTTGCTGTTGTTGGGAATGCCGAGGGTCTTTCCGTCGACCTGGCAGCCGGACCACGGGCCCTTGTAGTACTGGTCGGCCTGGCCCCACTTCTCGACTCGGGCGGTGAGGTCGGCGAGCAGACGGCTGCCGCCGAGGGTGTTCATGGAGACGTTGTCGACGATCGCGAGGTCGGGCAGGTCGCCGGAGATCGCGCCGAGGGTGATCTGCCGTTCCAGCTCCGCGAAGGGGAAGCTGCGGCGCTCGATCCGCACGTCGGGGACACCGGCCTCGATGTCCTTGATCAGGCGGTTCATTCCGGGCTGGAAATTGTCCAGGGTGAAGTAGTCCCACCAGCGCAGGGTGACCGGGCCCGACTTGGACGAGCTGCACGAGGTCAGACCGAGGGCGGCGGCGGCCGCCGCCGCGCCGGAGACACGCAGGAAGCCACGGCGGTCGACGGGGTACGACATGGTCTGCTCCCAGAGGTTCGGTGATCGGGCACAGAAACCGACGTATCAGAAATCCAGGTCGATATCGGGGAAATCGGGGAGGTCGGATTCGGGTTCCGAGCCCGGCACCGGCCGGCAGGGCCCCGTGCTGGCGCGCAGGGTGATCAGGGGTTTCAGCAGGACGTGCCGGGGAGGCGAGTCCGGTGAGCGCAGTCGTCGCATCATCAGGTCGACGGCGACCCGGCTCATCTCCTTGGCGGGAATCTCGGCCGCGGTGAGCGGCGGGTTCACCTGTTCGGCCCAGGGGCTGGCCGCGACGCCGACCACGGAGAAGTCGCGCGGCACGCTGCGGCCGTGCCGGGTGAGTCCGCGGTAGACGCCCTCCAGCGCTGCTTCGTTCAGGGTGACCAGCGAGGTCGTCGCCGGGTCGTCGGCCAGGATGCGTTCCAGGACCCCCTCTCCCGAGGCGAGGTCGTCGCCGCAGAGGTAGGCGTGCGGGGTGAGGAGCAGTTTCTTCATCTGCTCGGTGTAGCCCTCGTCGCCGAGCCGGGCGAAGCCGTAGCCGCTGTTGAACAGCTGCTCGGAACGGTTGACGAAGGCGATCCTGCGGTGGCCGAGGTCGGCGAGGTGCTGGACGCAGCCACCGGCCAGACCGGCGAAGTCCAGGTCGACCCAACCGGCCACGTCGGCCCGGTGGTTGCGGCCGATGGCCACGAAGGGGAAGCCTGCCTCGGCGAGTTGCTCGACGCGGTCGTCCTCGCGGCGGATCTCCATGACGATCACGCCGTCCACCCGACGGTCGTCGACCATCCGCGGGAACGAGGGATCGTCGTGGCTGCCCGCGGGCGCGAGCAGCAGGTCGTAGCCGTGCTCGGCGGCGGCCTCGGCCACTCCGCCGACGAAGGCGAGCTGCATGGTGGTGTAGTCACCGAGGCGCCCGGCGGGCGGGTAGAGGAGACCCAGCGTGTGCGTGCCACCGCTGGAGTAGTCGCTTCCGATGTGCTGTGCCATGGTCAGCCGGCCGGGAGGGACTGTTCGGCCCAGATGGTCTTGCCGAAGGGGGTCTGGCGGGTGCCCCAGCCCTGGGTGAGCTGGGCGACCATGTGCAGTCCGCGGCCGCCTTCGTCGTAGGTGCGGGCGCGGCGCAGATGCGGGGCGGTGCTGCTGGCGTCGGAGACCTCGCAGATCAGGGTCCGGTCGCGGATCAGCCGGAGGCCGATCGGTACGGCGCCGTAGCGGATGGCGTTGGTGACCAGCTCGCTCACCACCAGCTCGGTGACGAACGCCGCCTCCTCCAGGCCCCAGGCGGTGAGCTGGCGGGTGGCCTGGGCGCGGGCGTCGGCCACGACCGCCGGGTCGGAGGGCAGGGACCAGGCGGCGACCTGGTCGGCGTGCAGGGCGCGGGTGCGGGCGAGGAGCAGGGCCACGTCGTCGGCGGGGCCGGCGGGCAGCAGGGCTTTGAGGATCGTGTCGCAGGTGGCTTCCAGGGAGGTGACGGGGCCGGTGACGGCCTCGCAGAGCCGGTCGAGGCCGAGGCCCAGGTCACGGTCGCGCGCCTCGACCAGTCCGTCGGTGCAGAAGGCCAGCAGACTGCCCTCGGGCAGTTCCAGCTCGGTGCACTCGAAGGGCAGCCCGCCGATGCCGAGCAACGGCCCCGGGCTCAGCTCGACCACACGGGCCGTGCCGTCGGGGAGCAGGACGACGGGTGGGACATGGCCCGCGCTGGCGAAGGTGCACACGCGGGAGACCGGGTCGTAGACGGCGTACAGGCAGGTCGCGCCGATCTCGCCGCTGACGAGGTACGGCTCGTCGGGGGCGTTGTCCTGCTTGTCCGTGGCGAGATGGGTGACCAGGTCGTCGAGGTGGGTGAGGAGTTCGTCCGGGGGCAGGTCTACGTCGGCGAGGGTGCGGACCGCGGTGCGCAGGCGGCCCATGGTGGCGGAGGCATGGATGCCGTGGCCGACCACGTCCCCGACGACCAGGGCGACACGGGTGCCCGACAGCGGTACGACGTCGAACCAGTCGCCGCCGACGCCGGCACCTGTCCCGGCGGGCAGATAGCGGTACGCCACCTCGACGGCCGCCTGTCTGGGCAGGTCCCGGGGCAGCAGGCTGCGCTGGAGGGTGAGGGCGTTGGTGCGCTCACGGGTGTAGCGGCGGGCGTTGTCGACGCCGACCGCGGCCCGCCCTGCGAGTTCCTCGGCGAGGATCAGGTCGTCCGGCTCGAAGGGCGGGGAGCCGCCGAGTCGGGCGAAGACCGCGACGCCGAGGGTGATGCCCCGGGCGCGCAGGGGGGTGGCCATGACGGAGTGGAATCCGTACTCCTCGTTGCGGGCGGTACGGGTCTCGTGCCCGGCGATCCAGCGGGCGAAGTCGGGGTCGTCCGCGCCGCTGAGCACGGGTTTCCCGTCGGCGAGGCAGCGGGCGGGCGGTGAGAACGGCGGGTAGGTGTCCATCCCGCCGAGGTCGACGGCCGCCTCGGGGACATCCTCGCCCTCGGCACCGGACTGGTGGGCGACCCTGCGGAGCACCACGGCCGCGTCGACCGGTCCCGGTACGGGTTCGTCGCCGCGCAGTACGGAGTCGAGCAGATCCACGCTGACGAAGTCGGCGAGCCGTGGGACGGCGAGGTCGGCGAGCTCCTGGGCGGTGCGGCTTACGTTCAGGGTGGTGCCGATACGGGTGCCGGCCTCCTGGAGCAGCACCAGCCGCTGCCGGGCCGCGTGCTGGTCACTGCTGTCGAACGCGGCGGTGCCCACACCGACGACCTCCCCGGTGGCGGGGTCCCGGACGGGCCACAGCTCGATGACCCACGCACGGTGGCGGACGGCGGTGGGGCTGGCGTCGGGTGCGCTGGAGGGCTCCGGGGCCAGGCACTCGTAGCGCATCGGGGCACCTTCTTCGGCGACCCGACGGACACAGCGGAGGAAGCCTTCGTCACCGGGGGCGGGGGCTCGCTGCTCGGTTCCTGTGCCTGTGCCTGTGCCTGTGCCTGTGCCTGTGCCTGTGCGAGTGTCGTCGTCGGGGGCTCCGGTCCCAACGGTCCGCGCCGAGCCCGCCTCGGGAGCCCTACCCGGCCCTGTCCCGGCGCCTCGCACCTCTCCGGAGTCCGCCCCCCGCGCACCGCCGGCCCCTGCGGTCTGCCCTCGTCCGGCCCTGACAGCCTGCTCGGTCCCGCCTGCCGACCGCCGCTCCCCGCCGCCCTCCGCCACCGCGTTCCGCCGCCAGGAGTCGGAGGCCACGGTGTGGGTCGAGAGGGCGATGGAGGCCTGGTCGAACGCCCACTCGACCATGCCGGGGTCGGAGTCAGTGGTCACGGCCACGACGAAGGCCTGGGGGGTGCCGTCGGCGCCGAGTGACGGCTGGGCGTGCAGGGTCGCTTCGAGGCGGTGGCCGTCCCGGTGCCGTAGTGCCGCCGTGCCCCGCCATTCCTGGGTCCCGGTGAGGGAGAGCCCGGTCGCCTCGGGAGCTCCCTCACCGAGGAGCAGATCGGTCGCGGCCCGTCCTACGACCTCCGGGGCGCGGTGACCCAGCAGTCGCCGGGCGCCCTCGCTCCATCCCGTGACCGTGCCGTCCAGGCTGAGGGTGACCGTCGCGACCTCGGCTGACCACCCGCAGTGACCGTTTCCTTGATCGAAAGTGGCCATTCTTGCTCTATTCGCGCGGTGAGGTGCCTCAGACCCAGAGTGCGCGCCACGCAGGAATCGGACAAGTCAGATCCAAGAGCCCGTAGGCCAGCTGGCGTCAGACCCGCATCCCCGCGTCTCTTTCACAGCGCGGTCCCCGGATCGCAGCATCCCTCACGCCGCAGCTGCCGGCTCACTCCGAGCCATTCCTCGTCGGACGACCCATCGGGCGACGCATCGGGGGACGCGTCGGCCCGCCGTACGGGGTCGAAGGCGCCCACGAGATCCGCCTGCTCGAAGAGCACATCCCCGCGCAGTGCCGCCGCCGTGCGGATCAGGTTGTCGAAGTCGGTGAAGGGATCACCGTCCACCACCGTGAGATCGGCGAGCTTGCCCTCCTCCAGGGTGCCCAGGTCGGCGTCCGCGCCGGACACACGGGCGGGCAGGACGGTGGCGGTGCGCAGGGCCTCGGCCGGTGCGAGCCCGCCTCGATGCGGTGCCCGCAGGGCGAGAGGCAGATGCAGACCGACCGGTACCAGCGGCTGGTCCGTGCCGAGCGCCACGTAGCCGCCGTCGGCCAGGATCCGCCGGTAGACGGCCAACTCGCGGTCGAGCGTTGCCAGTTGGGCAGACGTGGACGGCTGCCCCGCCTGCTGGCGGACGAGCGCGGTGTCCCACGGAGGCATCAGGGTGGTGACACGGCGGTCCTCGGCGAGCGCGGGATCCGCTCCGAGCAGGGCGAGCGCCGTGAACGGGGTGGCGACGAGGTGGAAGCCCGCCCTGGTGCAGATCTCCTGGACGTCCTGGTAGGCGCGGCCTGCGGCGGAGGTGGCGTGCCCGAACTCCAGGCGCCGCGTGGCCTGCAGATGACCCGGTCCGTTCTCCCGCCGCAGATTCCTCCAGGCCGCCACAGGCGGCTTGCGGGTCGTGGACGTCCAAGGGAGCTCCCAGTGCGGGCGGGTGATGTGCCGGACAGCAAGGGCCCTTCCCCGCGGGGCCGGTCTTGCGCTCGAACACCGTGTCCGGGAGCGGAGGCCGCCCCCGGACTCCAACCCTCACATCACAGACCGTCACGCACCATCGCGGCGACGATCTGCACATGCCGGTCGGCCGCCGTACCGGAGAACTCGTTGTCGTAGTTCAGGCCGTAGGGCCAGAAGTGGCCGCCGCCGGTGGACAGTTTGGCGGACGAGCCGTCGAACTGCCGGACCAGCGCGGTGGCTTGGGCCCCGGTCCAGGTGCCGCTGCCGCCGAGGGAGGACCAGCCCGCGCTCGTGCCCACGCCGATGGTGTGGGCGATCTCGTGCAGCGCGGTCCGCTCGGTCATGTAACTGCGGTTGCTGCCGAAGCGGATGGTCCCGTTGAGGTTGCCGTCCGCGGTGGGCACGCTCGTGTCGTAGCGGACGGTGATGGACTTCCCCAGGTCGCTGAGGTTGTTGTAGCGGGCCACCGCGGCGTTCATCGCCGAGGTGATCAGCGTGTACGCCGACTGCTGGTCCGCGGTCGGGTTGGCGGCCCGTTCCAGGGTCCAGGTGATGGTGGCCGCCGCGACCTGTTCCCGGGGCACGGGAGCGGGAGGCGGGGCGGCCTGGGCGACGCCGGGACAGGCCAGGAGCAGGGCTGCGAGCGCGGCGACGACCGCGCCCTTTCGTGGGTTCATGTGGGGTCCTCTTGTGGGGGTGGATCCGGGGTGGATCCCGTGGGGGGAGTCGAGGCATGAACGGGAAAGCGCTTTCCAAGTTTCCCGGATGTTAATGAGGTGTCTTGACCATGTCAACAACTCCGGCATCCCCTCGGCGCCGGACCTTCGCAGCCTGCCCCCGGTTCACCGCACCAGACAGGGACGCTTGGCGTCGAAGCTCCAGCCCTCGATCAGGTACTGCATCCCGGCGGCATCGTCACGGCCCGCCGAGGCGACCTGCTCGTGCAGTTCCTCCGCGGCCCGAAGCCGGTCCCGGTCCAGCCGGACCCCGAGCCCCGGCGTGTCCGGTACGGCGACCTCGCCGCCGGTGATCCGGGGCGGCTCGACGGTGAGCCGTTCCAGCCCCTCCTGCCAGATCCAGTGGGTGTCGAGGGCGTTGTACTCGCCCGGGGCCGCGGCTCCGCAGTGCGCCATCATCGCCAGGGAGATGTCGAAGTGGTTGTTGGAGTGACAGCCCCAGGTCAGCCCCATGGCGTTGCACAGCTGGGCCACCCGCACCGATCCCTGCATGGTCCAGAAGTGCGGGTCGGCGAGCGGGATGGACACCGACTGCAGGGCGAGGGCGTGGGTCAGTTGCCGCCAGTCCGTGGCGATCATGTTGGTCGCGGTGGGCAGCCCGGTGGCCCGGCGGAACTCCGCGAGGATCTCACGGCCGGAGTAGCCCCCTTCCGCACCGCACGGGTCCTCGGCGTAGGCGAGCGTGCCGACGAGCGGACGGCACAGCTCGACGGCCTCCCGCAGGGACCAGGCGCCGTTCGGATCGAGGGTGATCCGTGCCTGCGGGAACCTCTTCTTGAGCGCGTGTACGGCCTTCACCTCCTCGCCGCCCGGCAGGACACCGCCCTTGAGCTTGAAGTCGCGGAAGCCGTAGTGGTCGTAGGTGGTCTCGGCCTGGCGGACGATCGCCTCGGGGGTCAGCGCCTCCTCGCGCCGGACGCGGTACCACTCGGCCTCGGCGCCGGGTTCACGTACGTAGTCGAGGTCGGTGCGGTCCGGGTCGCCGACGTAGAAGAGGTAGCCGAGAACCCGTACGGAGTCACGCTGCTTGCCGTCGCCGAGCAGGGCGGCCACGGGGACGTCGAGGTGCTGTCCGAGCAGGTCGAGAAGGGCCGACTCGACGGCGGTGACCGCGTGGACGGTCGTACGGAGATCGAAGGTCTGGGCGCCGCGGCCGCCCGAGTCGCGGTCGGCGAAGGTGTCCTGGATCGTGCGCAGCACGTGCTTGTAGTCGCCGACACGGGCGCCGACGACGAGTCGCTCGGCGTCGCGCAGGGTCTGCGTGATGCCGTCGCCGCCCGGCACCTCTCCCAGGCCGGTGCGTCCTTCGGAGTCCTCCAGGACGACGACGTTCCGGGTGAAGTAGGGGGCGTGCGCGCCGGAGAGGTTGAGGAGCATGGAGTCGCGGCCGGCGACCGGGTGGACGGAGAACTTGGTGACGACGGGCTGGCTCATGGTGGGCCGGTGTCCTTCTGATGAGGTGGAGGGTCAGACGTTCAGGGCGTCCAGTGCCTGTTCGAGGACCAGTACACCGCCGAGGCCCAGGATCGCGAGCACCGTCGTGTACGTGGTCCGTGCCTTGATCGCGTCGATGACCGACAGGTTGAAGTACTCCTTGAACATCCAGAAGCCCGGGTCGTTGACGTGCGAGAAGGCGATCGAGCCGCAGGAGACGGCGAGGACCATCACCTCTGCGTGCACCCCGCTGCCGGCGAGCAGCGGCAATGCCACGCCGGAGGCGGTGACCACGGCGACGGTCGCGGAGCCGAGGGCCACGCGAAGGATCGCCGCGATCAGCCAGGCCAGGATGATCGGCGAGATGGACCAGCCGTCGGTCGCGTCCTTGATGTAGTCGGATATCCCGCCCTCGACGAGGACGTTCTTGAAGGCACCGCCCGCGCCGATCACCAGCAGGATCATCGCCATCGCCTGGGCGGCCTCCTTGCACGAGGTGCTGACCTCGGCCAGGCTGCGCCCCATCCGGGGGCCGAACGCCCACACGGCGACGAGGAGCGTCAGCAGCAGGGCGATCGGCGCGGAGCCGATGAAGGCGACGAAGTGCAGCCCGGCGTTGTCCCCGGAGGCGGCCAGGTCGGTCACCGCGGCGCCGGCGATCAGCACGACGGGCAGCAGGGCAACCGCCAACGACCATGCCATGCCCGGCATTTCCTCGTCCTCGAAGACCCGGTCGCTGACCAGGCCCTTCGGGATCTCGGGGTTCATCCTGCGCACGAACGGCAGGCGCGGCCACAGCAGGGCGATGAACGCGCCGACCGGGATCGCGATGAACAGGCCGTAGAACAGGGTCAGTCCGACGGAGGCGTGGAAGGTCGCGGCCACGGCGGTGGGGCCCGGGTGAGGCGGCAGGAAGCTGTGCATGGTGGACAGGGCGATCGACATCGGCAGCCCCACCCAGAGGAGGTTCGCCCGGGTGACCCGGACCAGGGTGAAGGCGACCGGGACGATGATGACGAAGGCGACCTCGTAGAACATGGTCACACCGATGAGCATCGCGGAGAGCACCATGGCGACCTGCACCCAGCGCGGGCCGCACACGTCGAGGAGCTTCCCGGCGATCCTCTGGGCGGCGCCGGAGTCCCCCATCACCCGGCCGACCATGGCGCCGAGGCCGATGGTGAGCATCGTGTCGCCGATCTGGTCGCCGATGCCCTCGGAGAGGATGTCCGGGATCTCCTCCAGACCGATGCCCTGGACCAGTGCCACACCCACGGCGACCAGGAGGAGGGCGGCGAAGCCGTTCAGTCTCAGCTTCGTCATCAGGAAGAGCAGGACGAGCACACTGATCCCGACCACCACGAGCGGCATGCGTTCTCCTTTGAACGATCGTCACCCCACTGAACGGAGTCCCCATACAGAGACGCCGTCTACATATGAAGACGGAGGTTAGGTGTATGAGTCACCGGGGGTCAATGGGTTTGCGCGAATCAACTGGCGAACCACGTATGTCCCCGCACCCGGATGCAGCGGCGCGTCGGCTGCGGCACCGTCGTGGCCGGTCACGTTCCGGGAGTCAACTGCCCTGCCACCACAGGGAGATCGCCAGGACCAGGCCCGCCAGAGCGATGGCGATCCGTAGCGGCTTCTCGGGGAGGCGGCGTACGAGGACCGGGCCGATGCGACTGCCCACGAGGCACCCCAGGCCGAGTGCGACCGCGGCGCTCCAGTGGACGGGAGCCAGGAAGGCGTAGGCGACCGCGGCGGTGATGTTGGCGGCACCGGTGGCGATGTTCTTCACCGCGTTGGTGACGCGCAGGGGCTCGTTCGCGGACAGGGACAGCACCGCCAGCATCAGGACACCTGCCGCGGCGCCGAAGTAGCCGCCATAAAGGCCGACCAGGAGGACCGCGGCGGCCAGGGGGAGCTTCGCGCGCGGACCGCCGTCGGTGAGTCGCGTGTGGGTGTCGGCCAGTCGGCGCAGGGGTTCGCGCACCAGGATGAGCACCGAGCCCAGCGCGATCAGCCAGGGCACGACGCGGCTGAACGCCGAGGCCGGGGTGCCGAGCAGCAGCGCCGCGCCGACAGAGCCGCCCGCCGCCGCGAGGATCGCGAGCCGGACCAGCCGGCTCCGCTGACCGCGCAACTCCTCACGCGAACCGGCCGCGGTTCCCGCGGTGTTGGCGAACAGAGCCACCGTGTTGGTCACGTTGGCGGCCACCGGAGGGAGCCCCGCGGCCAGCAGCGCCGGATAGCTGAACAGCGAGGCCAGCCCCGCGATCGAACCGGCCAGGCCGGAGGCGACACCGGCGATGGCGAGCAGTAGTGCGGAACCAGGACCCACGCGGACTTCCCTTCGGTACGAATGCCTCATTCTCCGTAAGTGCTCTCCCATATGAAAACACTGTCTACATAGGGAGACCGCAAGTCACCTAGACTTCCTTGGCCATGGAGACGTTCACGGTTCGACGTGGCGATGCGACCATCCCTGTGACGGTGTCCGGCGACGGGCCGCCGGCGGTCTTCGTGCCAGGGCTCAGCACCACTCAGGCCGACCTCGGAGTGTGTCGCGATCGCCCGTGCCGTCTACTTCGGCGCCCGCGTGCTGATCCTCGACGAGCCGACCGCCGCGCTGGGTGTCAAGCAGTCCGGTGTCGTCCTCAAGTACGTGGCCGCCGCCCGCGACCGCGGGCTCGGGGTCATCTTCATCACCCACAACCCGCACCACGCCTACATGGTCGGCGACCACTTCAGCGTGCTGCGCCTGGGCACCATGGAACTGTCCGCCTCCCGCGAGCAGATCACCCTGGAGGAGCTGACCAACCACATGGCGGGCGGCGCCGAACTCGCCGCCCCCAAGCACGAGTTGTCCCAGGTCCGCGGTGTCGACACCGAAGCCCTCCCCGAAGAGGACGCCCTCACCGCACCCGTGGCGAACGCAGGCGGCACCTCACCGGCCTGACCGCAAGAAGGCGTCCGTTACGGCGTCGTCGGCCGCAGGCCTCGATACGCCGCCGGAACCAGCGGCCTCCGACCGCGCACGACCATGACCCCCTCACCGGTGTCTTCGGTCCGCGCTGTCCGGCCGGTCGGACGGTCCCCCGCGCCATCCGACCGGCCATCGGCCGTACAGGCGGGAACGCTATCGGGCGGCCGCCGACGCGGTATTGGAAGAATTTGCACTCCCGGAGAGCGCCACCGCGCCTTCCACCCGACGCGCGGCGACCATGCGGCCGGGCGTGGTACCCGCGATGGCCCGGAACTCCCGGTTCAGGTGGGCCTGGTCGTAGAAGCCGCAGACCGTGGAGATCTCGGTCAGACTCGCGGCCCCGCTGCCGAGCAGTGCCACGGCTCGGCGGAAGCGCAGCACCCGGGCGGACGCCTTGGGAGTGAGCCCGATCTGCTGGGTGAACCGCCGGATCAAGTACCCCTGACTCCAGCCCACTTCGGCGGCGATCCCGGCGATCGGGATCGCACCCGCGCTGCCGGAGAGCAACTGCCAGGCGTGGTCGACCTCGGGCGAGGGTTCCGGACCGTGGCCGAGACGGTCGAGGAGCGCCGCGTCCAGCAGGTCGAACCGGGCCGCCCAGTCGCGGGTGGCCGCCAGCCGCTCCACCAGGAATCCGGCCTCGGGGCCCAGCACGTCCCGGATCTCGACGGCCAGGTTCGTCAACTCCCCCATCGGCAGGCCGAACAGCCGGTAGGCGCCCAGGGGCGTGAACTCCACCCGGATCGCCTCCTGGCCGCCGGGATGCGTACAGATCGCGGGCCGGTCCTCCATCCCCACCACCAGGGACCCGATGCTCCCGCTGCCCCCACCCGGCATTCCAAGGCGCCGGACCTGCGAGAAGGGCTCCGCGAGGCTGATCAGCAGGGTCGCCCGTCCGGTCGGCACCAGCCGCACCTCGTACGGTGTGGGCATGGCTTCCCAGTATCCGACGTAGCTGCGTAAGTACGGCCGCAGGCCTGGATGCCAGGGCCGCGTGACCCGCCACAGCCCGCCGAGCCGCGCCACCCGCACCGCGCCCGTCCCAGCCGTGCCGTCACGTGCGCCAAGAACCACCAAGAGGCTCCCCTCACCCCCGAGGGACCACCCTGAACCGACCGGTTGCCGGTCCCGCCGCGCCCTCGCCGTGCGTCCGGCGAGGCGGCCGATCGTTCCGCCCGTTTCCCAGTATCCCCACCGCCGCTTCCGGCTCACCGGTCCCGAAGTGAAGACGAGTGCAGATCCGATGAGGGTTCCGAGCCCGAAGCGCGAGTCCCACCGTGCACGGCGCGATCCGCTCTGATCCTTTGCAGCCACCTCCCGCTCACTCGAACGCCCTTGCCGACAACCGAGCACACACCTACCCTGCTTTTGTGCCGCTAATAAACAAACCCTGGACGCACAACGCCGTGCGCGACGACCACAGCGATCTCACCCGGCTCCGCATCGCCCTCACCGTGTTCTTCGCCCTCGACGGCTTCATCTTCGCCGGGTGGGTCGTCCGCATCCCCGCGATCAAGGAACAGACCGGCGCCTCCGCCAGCGCCCTCGGCCTCGCCCTGCTGGGTGTCTCGGCCGGCGCGGTGATCACCATGATGCTGACCGGCCGCCTGTGCCGCCGCTACGGCACCCACCAGGTCACCGTCGTCTGCGCCGTACTGCTCTCCCTCAGCGTCGCGCTGCCACCCCTCACCCACTCCGCGGTGGCACTCGGCGCCGTGCTGCTCGTCTTCGGCGCCGCGTACGGCAGCATCAACGTGGCGTTCAACAGCGCGGCGGTCGATCTCGTGGGCGCCCTGCGCCGGCCCGTCATGCCGAGCTTCCACGCCGCCTTCAGCCTCGGCGGCATGGTCGGCGCCGGGCTCGGCGGGCTGGTCGCCGGAAGCATCTCCCCCATGCGGCACCTGCTCGGCCTCACCGCGATCGGTCTGCTGGTCACCCTCCTCGCCGGCCGGACCCTGCTGCGCATCAGGACCCCGGCCCCCGCGGAGCCCTCCACCGAGCAGAAGCCCGCGCCCCGCCGCCTGGACAGCCGCACCCGCGGTCTCGTCGTCACCTTCGGCCTGATCGCCCTGTGCACGGCCTACGGCGAGGGCGCCCTGGCCGACTGGAGCGCCCTGCACCTGGAGCACGACCTCGACGCCACCCCCGGTGTCGCGGCGGTCGGCTACTCCTGCTTCGCGCTCGCCATGACCATCGGCCGGCTGACCGGCACCAAGCTGCTCGAACGCCTTGGCCAGACCCGCACGCTCGTGGGCGGCGGCGCCACCGCCGCGCTCGGCATGCTGCTCGGCGCCCTGGCCCCCACCGTATGGGCGGTGCTGCTCGGATTCATGATCACCGGGCTGGGTCTCGCGAACCTCTTCCCCGTCGCCGTCGAGCGTGCGGGCAGGCTGGCCGGACCGGACGGGGTCGCCATCGCCTCCACCCTCGGCTACGGCGGCATGCTCCTGGGCCCGCCCGCCATCGGCTTCATGGCCGACTGGTTCTCCCTCCCCGCCGCGCTCACGAGCGTCGCCGCGCTCGCCGCCACGGCCGCGGCCATCGCCCTGCTGACCCGACGCGCGGCGACGGCCTGACCCGGACGCGGTGAACGAGGGCAGGCATGCGACGCCTACGGCGCGTTCATGACGTCTGCCCGGAGGTGCCGGTGACTCTCGTGACCTGCGGACGCCCCCGCAAACCCCTGCCGATCACCGTGTTTTGCTTCTGTATGGTTGCCATGACGTTGCCCTGCGAAAAGGGAGAACGGCGCTCATGACCGCGGTGCCCGTACTGGCTGCCGGAGAGCGTCCCGTCGGGCGGGAAGCCGAACTCTCCGTGCTCGCAGGGGCCGTGGAAGCGCTGGCGGACGGCCGCGGCTCGGTCGTGGAGATCACCGGCGAACCGGGCATCGGGAAGACCCGGCTGGCCGTGGCGCTCGTGGAGCTGGCCCTCCGCCGCGGGATTCCCTGCGTCCGCGCGCACACCGTACGCGGGAACACCGTGCCGTTCCAGGTGCTCAGGGATGCCTGGGAGACCCGGCAGACACCTGGCGTGGGGTCGTTCGACCCAAAGAGTGAGCGGCTCACCGAGTGGACCGGGAGCGGTGTCCTGGTGCTGGACGACGTCCACTGGTGCGACCCGGACTCGACAGCGGTGCTCGTGCGCCTCGCACGTTCCATGGTGCCGGTCCGCTCCTGCTCGCCCTCGTCCACCGTCCGGCGCACACGGCACCCGAGCTGCTGGAGGCCTTGGAGGACGGGGTGCGCGCGGGCACGGTGACACGGATCGAACCGGGCCCCCTCGACGCGGAGGCTCGCTCGGTTCACGAAGCCGAGGGCGGGGCGACGGCGCTCGGCCGCCTCGACGCGGCGGAGGCGATCGCGCGAGCCTGCGGCGCCGGGCTCGTGCGGGAACGGGTGGGCCGGCTGCGCTCCGAGTTGTCGGAGGACGGCCGCACCGCGCACCCCGTCGGTCTGCTCAGCGACCGGGAACGGGAGATCGCCGAACTCGCGGCGTCCGGTCTGCGCACCCGCCAGATCGCCGAACGGCTCTTCCTGAGCCCCCGCACGGTGGAGACCCGTCTGTCCCGCGTCTACCGCAAGCTGGACGTGTCCTCCCGGCTCGCCCTGTCCGACGTCCTGAGAACCGCGCCCACGCGCTGACGCCGCGTTCCTCATCCGTTGAGCAGGGTCCAGCGGATCTCACCGTCGTGCCATTCGGCGGTGGGTGCGAGTCCGGCCGCCGTGGCGACGGCGGCGGACGCCGTGTGGTCGGGGTGGATGTGGGCGACGACCCGCCGCACCCGCTGGCGGCCGAGCCAGTCGACGAGCCCTCGGGCCGCTTCGGCGGCGATACCCCGTCCCTGCCACGGGGTCCCCACCACCCAGGCGATCTCTGCGAAGGGGCCCTCGTCCGGATAGCCGACCGTGGCCTGGACATAGCCCGCAAGGCACGCCTCGGCACGCAGCCGGATCACCCAGTTCAGCCAGGAGACGGCCGGATCGGGAGATCCGGCCGTCAGCCGCTCGTAGCGCGAACGCAGGGCCTGCGGAGAGTCCGGAGTGCCGCCGACAAAGGTGTGGAGGGCCGGATCGGACAGCGCTACAGCCATCTCGTCGGCGTACTCGACACGCAGCGGCAGCAGCTCCAGCCGGCCGGTGGCGATGGTTCGAGCCACCAAGGGGCTCACGTCGTGACCCCTTGCCTCGCCACAGTCCCGCCCCTCCGACTCAGCCCAGCTTCTTCAACAGTTCGACGGCCAGCGGTGCGGAGGACGCCGGGTTCTGTCCGGTCACCAGGTTGCCGTCGACGATGACATGCGGAGCCCACGGCTCGGACTCGTCGACCTGCACGCCGGCCTCGGTCAGTCGGTCCTGGAGCAGCCACTTGGCCTTGTCGGCGAAGCCGGCCTGGGTCTCCTCCGCGTTGGTGAAGGCTGCGATACGGCGCCCGGCGAACGCGTTGGAGCCGTCGTCCTTGGTGGCGGCGAGCAGCGCGGCGGGGGCGTGGCAGACGACACCGAGCGGCTTGCCGCTCTCCAGGGCGAGGGTGAGCAGCCGTCCGGAGGTCTCGTCGACCGCGAGGTCCTCCATCGGCCCGTGGCCGCCGGGGTAGAAGACGGCGGCGTAGTCGTCGAGGCGCACGTCCTCCAGCCGCACCGGGTTCTGGAGTTCGGTGGCCGAGGCGAGCACCCCGGCGATCCGGTCGGCGTTCTCCTGGCCGCCGTTGACCTCGGCGGCGAGGCTGCCCTTGTCCACGGTCGGCACGACACCGCCCGGGGTGGCCACTTCGATCTCGTGGCCCGCGGCCTTGAAGGCCTCGTACGGTGCCACGGCCTCCTCGGCCCAGTAGCCGGTGGGGTGCTGGGTGCCATCCGCCAGGGTCCAGTGGTCGGCGCCGGTCATCACAAACAGGATCTTCGACATGGTGAAACCGTAGTCCCGCCCTGTCACAGAAATCCAACGACGCCGACGCCTGGTACGGCAGCCCGCGGTCACGACGCCCGACCTGAGCGCCGTGAAGGCCGCGGTGCTCGGCGGCACCGGATTCACCGTGCTTCCCCGTTATCCGTAACGGCCCGGCACCTCCGGCAACCCGCAGGTGGCCGCGGCCCGGGACTGGCAGCCCCGCCGAGGTCAGCCCTCGGCGACGAAGTGCTGAAGGTCCGCGAGGAGAGCGGCCCCGTCGGGCACACTCACCCCATGGAGACAGCCGAGTTCATCGAAGTCCTGGAGCGGGAAGGCGAGTTGCTGGCGTCCGCCGCCGAACAGGCCGGGACCGACACCAAGGTACCGACCTGCCCGGACTGGCAGGTGCGGGACCTGCTGCGGCACACGGGGGCGGTGCATCGCTGGGCGACGGCGTTCGTAACCGAGGAACACACCTCGTACCAGCCCTTCGGCGGCGAACCCGCCCTCGACGGCGAGGAGTTGCTGACCTGGTTCCGGTCCGGCCACCGCCGCCTCGTGAACACACTCGTCTCCGCCGCACCCGACGTACAGTGCTGGCACTTCCTGCCCGCGCCGTCACCACTCGCGTTCTGGGCCCGCCGGCAGGCTCATGAGACGACAGTCCACCGCTTCGACGCGGAGACGGCACGCGGCGGCACCCCGGACGAGATCGACCGCCACTTCGCGGCCGACGGCATCGACGAACTGCTCCGCGGTTTCCACGCCCGCACGAGGAGCAGGGTCCGCACCGCCGAGCCCCGGGTGCTGCGGGTGCGGGCGACGGACGCGGACGGCGCGGTGTGGACCGTACGCCTGTCCGAGGACCCGCCGGCGACCGGGTACGGCGCCCCGGGCACCGCCGACTGCGAGGTGTCCGGCCCGGCCGCCCGCCTCTACCTGGCCCTGTGGAACCGCCTGCCGTTCCCCCGCGTGACCGGTGATGTCTCGGTCGCCGGGCTGTGGCGGGAGAAGTCCGCGGTGGGTTAGCCGAGAGAACACCTCATCCGAAAGGGAGTTGGCCATGGCGGCACAGAACATCGACGAGGTCGTGGACGGGCTGGCCGGGATCGTGCGGGAGGCCGGTCGGCACCGTGACCGGGTCGGGTACTTCGCGGCGCTGTACAGACAGGTGACCGTCGAGGTACGCACCGCCATCCACGCCGGGCGGTTCGACGACGGCGCACGGATGGACCGTTTCGACACGCACTTCGGCAACCGCTACTTCGAGGCGTACGACGCCTGGCGTCGGGACCGGAGCGGACCGCGTTGCTGGCGTGAGACGTTCGGACTGCTCGACGACACCGACACGGTCATCGTCCAGCACCTGGTACTCGGCGTGAACGCGCACATCAACCTCGACCTGGCCGTCGCCGCCGCGCGGACCAGTCCCGGCGCGGACATCCACGCCTTGCGGCGCGACTTCCTGCTGATCAACGACATCCTGGCGCGGGTGGTGCTGGAGGTGCAGGACTCGGTCGGCGCTCTGTCGCCCCTCCTGAACCTCCTGGACCGGATCGGAGCCCGCACCGACGAGCGCATCCTCGACTTCAGCGTCCGTCAGTCCCGCGAGGAGGCCTGGTACAACGCCGTCCTGCTGGCCGGCCAGAACGAAGCGGAACGCGCGGCCACCATCGAGCGGCTCGACATCCGGGCCGCCGTCCTCGCCCGCCTGATAGCACGGCCGGGCGCCCTGGCCCGCCCGGCCCTCGAACTGATCCGGAGGACGGAGAGCGACGACATACCGGCCGTCATCACACACCTCGACAACGCGGTGCAGCAACCGGCCGCCTGACCGGGCCGGCGGCTACGACGGCTCCAACATCCGTGTCAGGACCGCGCGTTGCACCGGCAGAGCGTTCCCGTGCAGCGCGCGCCCTTTCGGTGTGAGGGACACCCGAACCCCCCGGCGGTCCTCCGCGCACATCCCACGCTCGACGAGCCCGTCCTTCTCCAGCCGGGCGATCAGCCGGGACAGCGCGCTCTGACTGAGGTGGACCCGCTCGGAGATCTCCTGGACGCGATAGGCGCAGCCGCCGTCGGCGAGGACGTCCAGCACCTCGAAGTCGCTGGCGCACAGTCCGTGTTGATGCAGGGCACGGTCCAGTTCGCACTGCGTGCGCGCGTGCAGTGCCAGGATGTCCCGCCACTGCTCCGCGAGCGCCTGCTCGGGCTTCTTCGCCACCATGCGCGGCACCGTAGCAGAGAAGGCGGATTATTGCATCGGCATTAAATGCATTTGCATTCGATGCATGCGCATGTAGTGTCCTCGCCATGACCTCTCCGCTCACCACCCCCGCGGACCCTTCCTCAGCGGTCCGCTGGACACCCAGGCTCTGGGGCACCCTGCTGGTGCTGTGTGCCGCGATGTTCCTGGACGCGCTGGACGTGTCGATGGTCGGCGTCGCGCTCCCCTCCATCGGCGCCGACCTGGGCCTTTCCACCGCGACCCTGCAATGGATCGTCAGCGGCTACATCCTCGGCTACGGCGGCCTCCTGCTCCTGGGCGGCCGGGCCGCCGACCTGCTGGGCCGGCGCCAGGTCTTCCTGGTGGCGCTCGGCGTCTTCGCGGTCGCCTCGCTGCTCGGCGGCCTCGTCGACTCGGGTCCGCTACTGATCGCCAGCCGCTTCATCAAGGGCCTGAGCGCGGCCTTCACCGCGCCCGCCGGTCTGTCCATCATCACCACGACCTTCGCCGAAGGCCCCCTGCGCAACCGCGCGTTGTCCATCTACACCACCTGCGGCGCCACCGGCTACTCCATGGGTCTGGTCTTCTCCGGCCTGCTCACGGAGGCCAGTTGGCGCTACACCATGCTGCTGCCCGCGCCGGTCGCCCTGATCGCCCTGGTCGTCGGCCTGAAGCTGCTGCCGCGCAGTGAGCGCGAGAAGAGCACCGGCGGCTACGACCTCCCCGGCGCGGTCCTCGGCACCGCCTCGATGCTGCTGCTGGTGTTCACCGTCGTCCAGGCGCCGGAAGCGGGCTGGGGCTCGGTCCGCACCCTCCTGTCCTTCGTCGCCGTGATCGCCCTGCTGACCGCGTTCGTGGCCGTGGAGCGGCGCAGCCCCAGCCCGCTGATCCGGCTCGGCGTACTACGCTCGGGGCCCCAAGTGCGAGCCCAGCTGGGGGCGTTGACCTTCCTCGGCAGCTACATGGGCTTCCAGTTCCTGGTGACCTTCTACATGCAGCAGCTGCTCGGCTGGTCCGCGCTGCACACCGCGCTGGCCTTCCTGCCGGCGGGGGCGCTGGTGGCCCTGTCCGCGACCAAGGTGGGCACGGTCATCGACCGGTTCGGCACCCCGCGCCTGATCGTGGTGGGCTTCGCACTGATGGTCGTCGGCTATCTGCTGTTCCTGCGCATCGACCTGGCCCCGGTCTACGCGTCGGTGATCCTGCCGACCATGCTGCTGGTCGGCGCGGCCTTCGCCCTGACCTTCCCGTCCCTCAACGTCCAGGCCACCAACGGCGTCGACGAACACGAGCAGGGCATGGTCTCGGGGCTGCTCAACACCTCGGTCCAGGTGGGCGGTGCGCTGTTCCTGGCCGTGGTGACGGCGGTCCTGACGGCGAACGCCCCCGCGGAGGGCGCGTCCCCGCAGGCCGTCCTCGACAGCTACCTGCCCGCCCTGACCGTGGTCACCGGGATAGCGGTCGTGGGCCTGCTCATCTCCCTCACGGGACTGCGCGTCCGGCGCCGGCAGCCGACCGTGGTGGTCACCAAGTCCCTCTCCCAGGAGGCGGAGCGCGTACCGGTACGCGACTAGGGGGATCGCCTCCCACCCCCGTGTGCCCGGCGGAGCCTGCTTGCTCCGCCGGGCACACGGCTGGAGACTCGGAGGATGGAGACCTACGGGGGACGCCGGAACCAGGCCGAACGGGACGCCATCACCGTCGAGATCGGATACGCGCTGTGCAGCGCGCTGTTCGCGGCGGCCGTGCTCTTCGGGGCGGTGGCCGGACCGGCGCTGCTGTTCGAACTCCCGGACACCGTCGAGAAGTTGCTGCTCCGCATCGGCCTGGTGATCGCTCCCGTGGTCTTCGTCGCCCGGGTGATCAGCGTGCTGGTGCGGTTCCGGACGAAGGACGATCAGCCCAGCCAGCCCGGCCGCACCAACCCCGACTCGTAGGCCAGCACGACGAGTTGAGCACGGTCTCGGGCACCCAGCTTGACCATCGTGCGGCTGACGTGGGTCTTCGCGGTGAGGGGGCTGACGACCAGACGGCGGGCGATCTCGTCGTTGGACAGACCGATACCGACCAGCGCCATCACCTCCCGTTCCCGCTCGGTGAGTTCGGCGAGGGCACCCTCGGCCGCGGGTTCCTTGGAACGGGCCGCGAACTCGGCGATGAGCCGCCGTGTCACGCCCGGCGAGAGCAGCGCGTCGCCGTCGACCACGGCCCTTACGGCACGCAGGAGTTCCTCCGGTTCGGTGTCTTTGACCAGAAACCCGGAGGCACCGGAGCGGATCGCCTCGAAGACGTACTCGTCGAGCTCGAAGGTGGTGAGCATGACCACCTTCACCTCGCCAAGAGCGGGGTCCTGCGTGATACGCCGGGTCGCGGCGAGGCCGTCGAGCAGCGGCATCCGGATGTCCATCAGGACGATGTCCGGCCGCAGTTCGCGTACCTTGCGCAGCGCCTCCTCACCGTCGGAGGCCTCCCCGGCCACCTCGATGTCCGGCTGCGCGTCGAGCAGCGCCCGGAAGCCGGCCCGCACGAGTGACTGGTCGTCGGCGAGCAGTACGCGGATCACCGGTCGTCCTCCTTGGCCTTCGCCTTGAGCGGCAGTACGGCGAGCACCCGGAAGCCGCCGTCCGGACGCGGGCCCGCCTCGATCGTGCCACCGAGTGCGGCCGCCCGCTCCCGCATTCCGGCCAGACCGTTGCCACTGCCGCCCGCTTCGGCGCCGGTCGCGGGTCCGTCGTCGTCGATACGGAGCCGCAGAGCGCCGTCGTCGTGATCGAGCCGCACGCGCGCGTGCCGCGATCCGGAGTGCCGTACGACATTGGTGAGCGCCTCCTGGACGATCCGGAAGGCCGCGAGGTCCGCGCCGGGCGGCAGGGTCGGCGCGGTTCCCTCCACCTCGACCGTGAGCCCCGCGCCCGCGGCCTGGGACACCAGTTCGGGCAGCCGGTCGAGGCCGGGGGCCGGGGCACGTGGCGCGTCACCGGGTGCGCGCAGCGTGTCGAGCACCTGACGCACCTCGCCGAGCGCCTCCTTGCTCGCCGCCTTGATCGTGGTGAGCGCGGTGCGGGCCTGTTCGGGGTCGGTGTCGAGGAGGGTGAGGCCGACGCCGGCCTGGACGTTGATGACGGAGATGCTGTGCGCGAGCACGTCATGCAGCTCACGGGCGATCCGCAGCCGCTCCTCGTCGGCCCGCCGCTGTGCGGCCTGTGCCCGCTCGGCCCGGTCCCGGGCCCACTGCTCGCGCCGGGTCCTGACCAGCTCCGACACGGCAACGATCGCGACCACCCAGGCGGCGATCACGCCTTCCTGACCCCACGGTGCGGCCGAGTCCTTGGACGGCGGCAGCCACTGGTAGAGCCAGTGGGCCACCAGGACGTGCCCGGCCCAGAGCATGCCGAGGGCGCTCCAGGCGGCCTTGCGGTGCCCGGCCACGCCGGCGTTGAAGCAGGCGAGGGCGACGGTCAGGAAGACGGGTCCGTAGGGATACCCGGCGCCGAGATACAGCATCGCGGCGGCCGCCGTACCGAAGGCGACGAGCACCGGCCGCCGATGGCGCCACAGCAACAGTCCCGTGCCGATCACCAGCAGCGCCCGCGCGAACGGATCGAGTGCGGCCCGCTCGCCGACCTGCTGCTGGGCCGCGTAGTTCGACCCTCCGAGCACGAAGAACGTGAGCAGCAGCGTGGACGCCCACGGCCACCGGGCCGCCCGCTCCTGGTCACCCGAGCGCGTCCACCACGGCGGCCCCTGCCGCCACCATCGCGGGTGACCGGGCCCGCGTACGCGCTGCTCACCGTCCATGGCAGCCACGCTAGACGCCCCCGCCGGGGCCGGGCGTCCCCCGGGCGTGGTGATCACACGTACTCCTCGCGAAGTACGCCGCTCACCGCTGGCGCAGCCCCACACTTCGCCCCAGTTGCCGCACCGCGTGCCGGAAGAACGGTTCCCGTTCCTCCACGACCCGGTTGAACTGCCCGAAGAGCTCGAAGCCGATCAGGCCGAAGAGCTGGGCCCAGGCCGCCACGAGAGGCGCGGCCACCTCGGACGGCAGGTCGGGAGCGAGGTCGGCGGTCATGCGGGTGGACTCCGCCCGGAGGTCTTCGGGGACCCGGGGCAGCTCCGCGAGGCCCGGGCTCTGGTGGGCGGCACGCACGATGCCGATCAGGAGGAGGCCGACGCGGGCGGCGGGCGGGACCGTGGTCTGGGGTGCGGTGTAGCCAGGGACCGGAGAGCCGTAGATCAACGCGTACTCGTGCGGATGCTCCAGCGCCCAGTGACGTACCGCCTCGCACACCGCGACCCAGCGTTCCAGCGGCCCGGCCTCGGCGACGGCTACGTGCGCCCGTTCCGCGCGCTCCCCCATGGAGTCGTACGCGTCGATGATCAGCGCGGTGAGCAGGTCGTCACGGCTCGGGAAGTAGCGGTACAGCGCCGAGGAGACCATCCCCAGCTCACGCGCCACGGCCCGCAGCGAGAGCTTGGCCGCGCCCTCCGCCGCGAGCTGCCGGCGCGCCTCGTCCTTGATGGCGGCGGTGACTTCGATCCGGGCGCGAGCCCGGGCTCCTTGTGCGGTGCTCATGCGAGCCAGTCTCCCACAGGAACAGAGCAGTGCACACAATCGAGAGCACTGCTCTTGCATTCGGCTGCCGAGCCGTGCAGACTGATGCCAGACGAAAGCGAGAGCACCGCTCTCTCAATGCGCTGGGGGTCACCATGTCGTCGCCTTACTACCTCAAGGGCAGCCCGCTCAACGTCCGCTTCAACAGCCTCATGGCCTGGCTGGCCCGGCACGGCCTCAGCCTGGCGGGTCTGGCGGAGCTGTCGGTGCGCGGCCGCAAGAGCGGCAAGATGCAGCGGATCCCGGTCAACCCGCACACCTACGAGGGCGGGCAGTACCTGGTATCGGCGCGCGGCCACTCCCAGTGGGTGCGGAACATGCGCGTGGCCGGCGGCGGGGAGCTGCGGGTCGGCCGCAAGGTGCGGGAGTTCACCGCGGTGGAACTTCCCGACGCGGAGAAGCTCCCGATCCTGCGGACCTACCTGGAGAAGTGGGGCTGGGAGGTCAACCAGTACTTCCAGGGCGTGACCGCGAAGTCCTCCGACGAGGAGATCGTCGCGGCCGCCCCGGACCACCCGGTGTTCCGGATCACGGTCACGAAGTGAACCGTCGGAGGGCGACCCGTCAGGACGTGGTGGCCTCGTCGGCCGTGCCCGCCCCGCGCCCGGCCGGACGCGGGTCCAGTGCGGCCAGCGCCCGCTGGGCCATCGGTCGGCCCCGGACCAGCTCGCCCAGCGTGGTCGAGCCCTGGGTGATCTCCCTGAACGCGTTCCACGCTGGCCGGAAGCCCGTCAGCGCCGCGTGGAACAGACCGGGCCGGCGCTCGAACGCGGTCAGCAGCCGCTTACCGACGCTCATCTCGACGCCGAGCCCCGCCTTGACGGCGAACGCGTAGTTCAAGGCCTGCCGCCGGGTGTCCACCGCGTCATGGGCCTCGGCGATCCGCACCGCCCACTCCCCCGCGAGCCGCCCGGAGCGCAGCGCGAAGGAGATGCCCTCGCGGGTCCACGGCTCCAGGAGCCCCGCGGCGTCACCGCAGACCAGTACCCGCCCTCGCGAGAGCGGTGAGTCGTCGGCACGGCAGCGGGTCAAGTGCCCTGAGGAGATGCTGGGTTCGAACCCGGCGAGGCCGAGCCGTCCGATGAAGTCCTCCAAGTACCGCTTGGTGGCGGCCCCTTCACCGCGCGCCGAGATCACCCCGACCGTGAGGGTGTCCCCCTTCGGGAAGACCCAGCCGTAACTGCCGGGCATCGGGCCCCAGTCGATGAGCACCCGCCCCTTCCAGTCCTCGGCGACGGTCTCCGGCACCGGGATCTCCGCCTCCAGGCCGAGGTCGACCTGGTCGAGCTTCACCCCGACATGCGCTCCTATCCGGCTGGCGCTGCCGTCGGCCCCGACGACCGCCCGCGCGAGCACCGTCTCGCCGCCCTGGAGGACCACGGCGACCGTACGCCGGTCCGGCACCGCCGAGCCGTGCTGCTCGACGCGCTGCACGGTGACGCCGGTCCGCAGTTCGGCGCCCGCCTTCTGCGCGTGCTCGACCAGTTGCTGGTCGAACTCGGGCCGGTTGATCAGCCCGAACAGCATCTGCTTGGAGCGCCGGGTCCGCGTGAAACGGCCGTTGTTCGAGAAGGTGACCGCGTGCACCCGGTCCCGGAAGGGCAGGTCGAAGCCGGGCGGCAAGGAGTCCCGCGAGGGACCGATGATCCCGCCGCCGCAGGTCTTGTACCGCGGCAGCTCGGCCTTCTCCAGCAACAGCACACGCCGTCCCGCGACCGCCGCCGCATAGGCGGCCGAGGCGCCCGCGGGGCCTGCGCCCACCACGACGACGTCCCACACCCGCTGCCCGTCGTCCTGCACGCCGTCCGCCGAAGCGTCGTCCGCCGAAGAGTTCTCGCTGCTCACGATGGTCTGCTGCTCCCGATCAAGCCGTTGCCGCACCTGTCTCCCGCATCCTACGGCGGGCCCGCCCACAGACCACTGTGGGATGATCTACGGCACTCACAGGTACAACGTCGCACCCACAAGGAGCGTGCCCATGTCGTCGAATCCGGTCGCCGAGACCGTCGCCTCGCTGATGCCGAGGGCGCGGGCGGAGCTCACCGAACTGGTGGCGTTCAAGTCGGTGGCGGACTTCGACCAGTTCCCGAGGAGCGAGAGCCAGGCCGCCGCCGGCTGGGTCGCGGACGCGCTCACCGCCGAGGGATTCCAGGACGTGGCGCTGCTCGACACCCCGGACGGCACCCAGTCGGTGTACGGCTACCTGCCCGGTCCCGCGGGCGCCAAGACGGTCCTCCTGTACGCCCACTACGACGTGCAGCCGCCGCTGGACGAGGCCGGCTGGACGACCCCGCCCTTCGAGCTGACCGAGCGCGACGGCCGCTGGTACGGGCGTGGAGCCGCCGACTGCAAGGGCGGTGTGATCATGCACCTGCTCGCGCTGCGCGCCCTCAAGGCCAACGGCGGGGTCCCGGTCCATGTGAAGTTCATCGCCGAGGGCTCGGAGGAGCAGGGCACGGGCGGCCTGGAGCGGTACGCCGAGCAGCACCCCGCGCTCCTGGAGGCGGACACCATCGTCATCGGCGACGCGGGCAACTTCCGTGTCGGCCTGCCGACGGTCACCGCCACCCTGCGCGGCATGACGATGCTCCGGGTGCGGATCGACACCCTGCGGGGCAACCTCCACTCGGGCCAGTTCGGCGGCGCCGCCCCGGACGCGCTGGCCGCGCTGATCCGCGTACTGGACTCGCTGCGCGCGAAGGACGGCTCGACGACGATCGACGGGCTCACGCCGGACGCGTCCTGGGACGGCCTGCAGTACGACGAGGAGCAGTTCCGTGCGGACGCCAAGGTCCTGGACGGCGTCGAGCTGATCGGTGCCGGCACGGTCGCCGACCGCATCTGGGCCCGCCCGGCCGTCACGGTCCTCGGCATCGACTGCCCGCCGGTCGTCGGCGCCACCCCGTCCGTCCAGGCGAGCGCCCGCGCACTGGTCAGCCTGCGGGTGCCGCCGGGCATCGACGCGGCCGAGGCGACCAAGCTGCTCCAGGCGCACCTGGAGGCACACACGCCGTGGGGCGCACGGGTGAGCACCGAGCAGATCGGGCAGGGCCAGCCCTTCAGCGCGGACACCACCAGCCCGGCGTACGCGGCGATGGCCGAGGCGATGGCGGTGGCCTACCCGGGCCAGGAGATGCAGTACGCGGGCCAGGGCGGCTCCATCCCCCTGTGCAACACCCTCGCGTCCCTCTACCCGCACGCCGAGATCCTCCTCATCGGCCTGAGCGAGCCGGAGGCCCAGATCCACGCGGTGAACGAGAGCGTGTCCCCGCAGGAACTGGAGCGGCTGTCGGTGGCGGAGGCCCTGTTCCTGCGCAACTACGCGACGAGCTGATCCGACGGGTGGGCCGATCATGGGGTCATGGTCTCCCTCACCCGGCTCCGCGCCCACGCCGACACCGCCACCACCCTCGCCCTCCTGAGCGACCGCGACCTCGCGGCGCTCGTGGCGTCCGGCACGCCCGCCGGTACGGGGATCGGGGGACGGACGACGCTGCTGGAGGTGGACGGGGGGCGGGTTTTCGTGAAGCAGATACCGCTCACCGACACCGAGCTCGACCACATGCGCTCCACCGCGAACCTTTTCGACATGCCGGCCCACTGCCACTACGGCATCGGCGCGATCGGCAGCCCCGGCTTCGGTGCCTGGCGCGAGCTGGCCGTGCACGAGATGACGACGAACTGGGTGCGGTCAGGACGCTTCCCGGGCTTCCCGCTGATGCACCACTGGCGGGTTCTCCCCGACGCGCAGCAGCCGCTTCCGGAGGGACTCGCCGATGTGGAGCGGTCCGTGGCCTACTGGGGCGGCGGACGTGAACACTTCGAGGCCCGGCGCACCGCGTCCACGAGCCTGGCACTGTTTCTGGAGTACCAGCCGTACACCGTCCACGACTGGTTCCACGAACAGCTTCGCTCGGATGCCGTCGACACGGCCTGCGCTCTCGTGGAACACGGCCTCGAAGCGGTCACCGACTTCCTCCAGAAGCAGCAACTCGTCCACTTCGACGCCCACTTCCGCAACATCCTCACCGACGGACAGCAGCTCTACCTGGCCGACTACGGGCTCGCCCTGTCCAGCCGCTTCCAACTCGCCCCGCCGGAACGCGACTTCTACGCCCGCCACCGCCACTACGACCGCGCCTACGCCCTCTCCTATCTGGTCCACTGGCTGGTCGTCGACCAGTACGGCCTCGCCCGGGACGAGCGCGAGGACTTCATCCGGGCGTGTGCCGACGGCAGGCCGGCCGAGGGAATCCCCGAGGCCGCCGCCGCGCTCATCTCGCGCCATGCCCGACTGGCAGTCGTGGTCGGCGACTTCAACCGCCGACTGGAGCAGGAGAGCAGGCTCACCCCCTACCCTCACGACGAGGTCGACGCACTGTCCTCCAGTGTCGTCAGCGCCGGATCGAGCACGATGTCCTCGTCCCGGGCTTCGACGCTCGGCACCTCGGGGAAGTGACAGGCCGTGAGGTGGCCCTCCGCATTGCCCGTCAGACGCACCAGCGGCGGCTCCTCCGTCGCACACCGGTCCTGTGCCTTCCAGCACCGGGTCCGGAAGCGGCAGCCGGACGGCGGGTCCACCGGCGAGGGCACGTCCCCGGCGAGCCGGATGCGCTCGCGCCGCCGGGTGCCGTCCGGGTCGGCCTCGGGGACCGCGGACAGCAGGGCGTGGGTGTAGGGGTGCCGTGGCCTCGTGTACAGCGTCTGCCGGTCCGCGACCTCGACGATCTTGCCGAGGTACATCACCGCGACCCGCTCACAGAAGTGCCGTACGACGGACAGGTCGTGGGCGATGAACACGAACGCGATCCCGAACTCCCGCTGGAGGTCCTGGAGCAGGTTCACGATCTGCGCCTGGATGGACACGTCCAGCGCCGACACCGGTTCGTCGGCCACGATGAGCTTCGGACGCAGGGCGAGGGCGCGGGCGATACCGATCCGCTGGCGCTGACCCCCGGAGAACTCGTTCGGGTAGCGGTTGTAGTGCTCGGGGTTGAGGCCGACCGTCTCCAGGAGTTCCTGGGCGCGCTTCTTGTGGCCCTGCGGCGGGTTGATGTCGTTGAGCCGCATCGGGGTCTCGACGATCGTGCCGACCGTGTGCCGGGGGTTCAGCGAGGAGTACGGGTCCTGGAAGATCATCTGGAGGTTCCGGCGGGCCTCCTTCATCCGGTTCTCGGGGGTGTGGGTGATGTCCTCGCCGTCGAACAGCACCCTTCCGGCCGTGGGTTCCAGCAGCCGGGTGACCAGGCGGCCCGTCGTCGACTTGCCGCAGCCGGACTCACCGACCAGGCCGAGCGACTGCCCGGCGCCGACCGTGAAGTCGATGCCGTCGACGGCGTGCACGGCCCCGATCTGCCGCTGGAAGACGATGCCGTGGCGGATCGGGAAGTGCTTGGTGAGGCCGGTGACTTCGAGCAGATGCTCCCCGGCGGTGGGCTGGGTGGTGCTCACGGGCTGCTCCTGTCCGTCCGCCGCGGTCACTGCGCGGCCCCCGCGGCCGTACGCACGCGGATCTCTTGCCTGGTCTCGGGGGTGAGGTGGCAGGCGGCGAGGTGCCGGCCGGTGCCGGGCACGGCGAGCAGTTCCGGCCGCTCGGCCGCGCAACGCCCTTCCGGCACCCAGCCCTTGTAGGTGCAGCGAGGGTGGAAGGCACAGCCTCCCGGCGGGTTGATGAGGCTCGGCGGGGACCCGGCGATCGGGTTCAGGCGCCGCTCGACGTCTCCGGTGATCTGTGGCATCGACTCCAACAGGCCCCAGGTGTAGGGATGTTGGGGTTCCTTGAGCACGTCGTGCACGGTGCCGTACTCGATGCGGCGGCCGCCGTACATCACCAGGATGTCGTCGGCGATGTCGGCCACCACACCGAGGTCGTGGGTGATGAGGATGACCGCGGAGCCGAACTCCTCCTGGAGATCGCGGATCAGGTCGAGGATCTGCGCCTGGACGGTGACGTCCAGGGCGGTGGTCGGCTCGTCGGCGATGAGCAGTTCGGGGTCGCAGACCAGCGCCATGGCGATCATCGCGCGCTGGCGCATGCCGCCGGAGAACTGGTGCGGGTAGTCGCGGACCCGGCGTTCGGGCTGCGGGATGCCGACCCGTTTCAGCATCTCCACGGCCCGGTCCCGGGCCTCCTTCTTCGAGACCTTGTGGTGGACCCGGTAGGCCTCGGCGATCTGCGCGCCGACGGTGAAGTACGGGTGCAGGGCGGAGAGCGGGTCCTGGAAGATCATGGAGACCGTACGGCCGCGCAGTGCGCGCATGTCGCGTTCGGGAAGGGAGACCAACTCCCGTCCGTCCAGCCGGATCTCACCCGAGACCTCGGCACGTGTGCCCTTGTGCAGCCCGAGCAGGGCCAGCGAGGTGACCGACTTCCCCGAGCCGGACTCGCCGACGATGCCGAGGGTGCTGCCCTTCTCCAGGGTGAAGGAGACGCCGTCGACGGACTTGACGATCCCGTCCTCGGTCGGGAAGCGCACCCGCAGGTCCCGTACGTCGAGGAAGGGGGCGGCCGCGGGATCGACGTCCGCCGGTTGCGGTGAGGTCAGGAGGGACACGGGAGTTCCTTGCTGCGGTGAGGGGCTCAGGCGAGACGGACGCGGGGGTCGACAAGGCCGTAGACCACGTCGACGACCACGTTGGCGAGCACGACGAAGGTGGCCGCGAAGAGCGTGGTGCCGAGGATGACCGGCAGGTCGGAGTTCTGCACCGAGTCGACCGCGAGCTTGCCGATACCGTTGATGCCGAACACCGATTCGGTGATGACCGCGGAGCCGCCGATCAGCGAGCCGACGTCCATGCCGAAGATGGTGATGATCGGGGTGATCGCCGCCCGCAGACCGTGCTTGAGGACGACCTTGCCGGTGGACAGGCCCTTGGCCCGGGCGGTGCGCATGTAGTCCTCGGCGAAGACCTCCAGCATGGAGGAGCGGGTGAGCCGGGTGTACAGCGCGAGGTAGACGATGACGAGGGTGGCCCACGGCAGGATCAGGCCATGGAACCAGGCGGACGGGTCCTGGGTGATCGGGGTGTAGCCGGAGGTGGGCAGGATCTGCCACTTGTCGACGAACAGGTAGAGAAGGAGCAGGCCGACGAAGTAGATCTGCACGGAGACGCCGAGCAGGGCGAGTCCGACGGCCGCCTTGTCGGCGGCCTTCCCCCGGCGGACGGCGGCGACCGTGCCGAGGCCGACGCCCAGGACGAGGAAGAGCACCGCGGCGCCGAGGCCGAGCGAGAGGTCCGCGGGGAAGTCGGACAGCAGGGTGGTCAGGACGGGGGTGTCGGTCTGGAAGGACACCCCGAGACACGGCGCCCCGCAGTGGACGCGCACGCTCTGGTCGCCGTAGTCCCGGCCGATGAACAGGCCCTTGAAGAACTCCCAGAACTGCGTCAAGTAGCTCCGGTCGAGGCCGAGGGAGTGCTTGATCTCCGCCAGCCGGGACGGCGAGCAGGTCTTGCCGCAGGCCAGGAGCGCGGGGTCGGACGGCAGCGCGAAGAAGATGACGAAGGTGATGACGGTGATCACCAGCAGGATCACGGCTGCTGCCAGCAGGCGTCGGATGAGGTAACGAAGCATGGGGTGCTGGGACCTGACGTGAGTGGGGCGCCCGCCGGCGGCCGGACACCGCCGGCGGGCCTCAGGAGGGGTGCGTCAGTTCTTGACGTAGGCGTGGACCAGGCTGGGCTCGGCCATGATCGTGTCGTCGATGACACCGCCGACCTTGGATCCGCCGATGTCGCTGAAGTTCATGTACATCAGCGGAACCACGGCGGCGTCCTTCATGATCTGCTCGTCCAACGCGCCGTAGGCGGCGTTGCGCTGCTTGATGTCGGTCATCTTGCCGATCGTGTCGATCTGTGCGTTGACCTTCGGGTCGTTCAGGTACGCCAGGTCGTTGTTGGACTGCGGAAGCTTCGTGATCTGCCGCCCGTCGAAGAGGGTGGGCAGCACCGTGGAGGCGTTCGGCCAGTCCGCGATCCAGTCGCCCCAGGTGAGGTCGTACTGGTTCTTCACGTTGTCGACGATGCTGAAGTAGTTGTTCTTGTCGAGCGGGGAGATGTTCACCGTGATGCCGATCTTCGCCAGCGCGGTCTTCACGGCCTCGGCGAAGTGCTCGTGCGTGGGGATGTTCTCCACCGCAAGCGACATGGTGAGCTTCGGATTCCCGGCCTGCTTCATCAGCGCCTTGGCCTTGGTGACATCACCGGCCGGGTTGCTGCTGTAGAGGTTGAAGTTCTTGTGGCCGTCGATGCCCGGGGCCAGCATGGTGCTCGCGTAGTCGCCGTAGACCGAGCCGCCGAAGGCACCGCGGACGGTGGTCTTGTCCACGGCGTACTCGATCGCCTGGCGGACCCGGATGTCCTTCACCCGATTCATGTTGATCGCCATGTAGTTGATGCCCGGAGCCGCGATCTTGTAGAAGCGCGACTTCATCGACGGGTCGTTGGCCAGGGTCGTCAGGTCGGAACCGGCGATCGGCGTCTGGGTGATCGCGGTCTGGGCGACGCCGGCGTCGGACTTGATCTGCTGGTCGATGGCGGACTGGTCCTGCCCGAACTTCGCGTCGATCTCGTTGAGGTTCTGCTCACGGATCGGGTCGGTCGCCTGGTTCCAGTACTTGTTCCTGACGAGGACGAGTTCCTTGCCATGGCTGTACGACTTGATCATGTACGGCCCGTCGGACCAGACGTGCGTGTCGTACGACGCGCCGGTGTCGTGCGCCTTGGGTACCGCCGACCAGGTGGTCATCGCGGTCGTCTCGTTGAAGTCGGCGACCGGCTGGTTGAGGTGGAAGACGATCGTGTACTTGTCCGGCGTCTGGATGGAGTTCAGCTGCTGTCCCTTGAAGGGGCCCTTGTAGGAGGCGCCGCCGACCAGCCACTGACTCGCGTACGGCGGACCGCCGTTGATGTCCGGAGAGAACACCCGCTCCACGCCGTACTTGACGTCCTGCGCGGTGACGTCCGTGCCGTCCTGCCACTTGACGCCGTGGCGCAGATGGAAGGTCCACACCGTGGAGCCCTTGCTGGGCGTTCCGGTGTTCGTGGCCAGGTCTCCGACCAGCTTGGGCTGGGACCCCGTCTCGTCCCATCCGGTGAGCGTCCGCACGAGCTCGTAGTCCATGCTCGACCCCTCGGTGGTGTACGTCCGTTGGGGGTCGATGTGGTTGAAGTCCGCGTCGTCGAGGATCGTCAGCGTGCCGCCCTTGGCCGGGGCGCCGCCGGCGTTGTTGCTGGAGGATCCCCCGCATGCGGTGGCCGTCAGGGCTATGGCCACAGCGGTGGCTGTGAGGCCGATCGTGCGCGTTCTGCGCGTCATCAGGTAACACTCCGATCTTGTACGTTCTCGGCTTCGGCGGTCCGTGACGGAACCGTCCGGGCCGGTGGTGCGAGGGGGGTGGGCGTCAGCTGCGGCTCGCGCGGGGGTCGAGGGCGTCCCGGACCCCGTCGCCGAGGAGGTTGAGGGCCAGGACGAGGATCAGGAGCAGGACACCGGGGATGAACAGGTACATCGGGTCCTGGAGGAAGTACTGCGAGGCGTCCGAGAGCAGCGCCCCCCAGTCCGGGTTGGGCGGGATGACGCCCACGCCGAGGTAGGACAGGGCCGCCTCGGTGGTGATGTTCTGCGGGACGGCCAGCGCGAAGGAGATCAGCACCGGCGCCCACAGGTTCGGCAGCAGCTGGCGGAAGAGGATGTGCCACCGTCCGGCGCTCATGATCCGCGCGGCGTCGACGAACTCCCGCTCGCGCAACGACAGGACCTGCCCGCGCACCAGCCGGGCGGTGTAGGCCCAGGCGAACACCGCGATGTTCAGGACGAGGACCAGCAGGCGGAGGTTCTCGTCGGTGCCGCCGTGGCTGTTGGTCTGCATCGCGTTCTGGATGACCGGGGTCAGCGCGATGATGAACAGCAGCTGCGGGAAGGCCAGCATCACGTCCATGATCCGCGACAGCACGGAGTCGACCCAGCCGCCGGAGTAGCCCGCCGCGAGGCCTGCCACGACACCGACGACGGTGGACAGCACGGCTGAGGCGAAGCCGACGAGCAGCGAGGTGCGCAGGCCGTAGACGATCCGGGCGAACAGGTCGTAACCGGTGCCCGGTTCGACTCCGAGCAGGTGGGTGAGGCTGATGCCGCCCAGTGCCCCGCGCGGGAAGTTGCCGGTGTCGGGGTCGATCGCCTTGCCGTCCGGGGTGATGGGACCCCAGCCGGTGATCGCGGTCAGCACCGGGGCCAGCAGTGCGATCAGGATGAACAGCACGGTGATCATGAACGCGGCCAGGGTGACCTTGTCCCGCTTGATGCGCCGCCAGGCCATACGGGCCGGCGAACGCCCGGTGATCGCCGTGCCGTCACCGCGCGGGTCCGGCGGCGGTTCACCGGCCGCTTGCGCGGGGCCGGTGGCGGCGGGCATCGGCTGCTGTTGCGTCGTCATCGTGCGGACGTCCCGGGTATGTGCTGGAGGTCGCCGACCGTTGCCGGCGCCGTGAGACTGAGCGGACTGTCGCAACACGCCGAGAACCGGTCAAGACAGAAAATGGCCGAAAAGGGGATTGTTTGCGCTCGTTGCCAAGTGTTGACGAGGGCGGGACATTCCATTAGCTCTGACATGGAGGTATCGCGACGATTCCCTTGGCGGGTTCTCGCCCTCTACTTGCCTGACTCGAACATCACCTCGAACATGACGAAGCCCCGTCGGCACCGTGCGCCGACGGGGCTTCGCCCGGACGTCAGCCGATCGGAACCCCGGCCTCCAGATACAGCGCCGCCCCGCGCTCCCGGGCCCGCAGCGCCCACCGCAACCGCTCGTAGCGCACCGGCGGCAGCAGGTCCGCGGCCTCCTCCTCGCTGGCGAAGCACCAGCCGCGCAGCTCGGGTCCGGGCAGCAGCACCCGGTGGGCCTCCGTGGAGTCGAGCCGGCCGCCGTCGAAGAGGAGGCGGAGCCCGCCGTACCCAGGAGGCACAGGCGGCTCCCAGTCCACGACCAGGAGGCGGGGTACGTCGTCGAGGTGGATGCCGGTCTCCTCGGCGACCTCGCGCACACCGGCCCGCGCGGGCGCCTCGCCGGGTTCGACGACACCGCCGGGGAACTCCCAGCCGGCCTTGTAGGTGGGGTCGACGAGCAGCACGCGGTCCTGCTCGTCGAAGAGGAGGACCCCGGCGGCCACGGTCTCGGCGGTGGGCTCGGGGGTCTGCACAATGTCGCACACGGGCACGGTCCCCGCGCCGAGGTCCTCGGTGATCCGGGTGGCCGTCTCGTAGGGGTTGAGCGCGCTGGTGTCGATCACGTGGGCGTCGGCGGTGAGCCAGGAGGCGAGGGCGGCCCGGTAGGGCTCGATGTGGTCGACCGCCCACTGCGACTGTCGTATCTCACCGTCCGCTTGGTCGGGCGGGATCTCCCGCCCGGCTATTCGTTCGCGCAGGATCGTTTCCGCCGGAGCGAGGAGAATGTGCCGGACACTGATCCGGCGGGCGGCGAGGCCACCGAAGATCTCATCGCGGTACTCCTGGCGCAGCAGGGTCATGGGGACCACGAGGGTCCCGCCGAGCTCGGCGAGCATCGCGGCCGCCGTGTCGATCACCAGACGTCGCCAGATCGGCAGGTCCTGGAAGTCGCCGACCTCCGCGAGATGCTTGGGCGGCAGCAGCCGCACGACCGCCGCGCCGATGTCCTCGGGGTCGAAGAGCGTGCTGTTCGGGATCAGTTCGATCAGTTCCCGTGCGGTGGTGGTCTTCCCCGCACCGAACGCGCCGTTGATCCAGACGATCACGGACTCCCCCTCTTCTGTTTGGCCCCCTGAGGCTTGCCCGTTCCACCCTGCCACGGAAACCAGCCGCAGCTGGGGGGCGCACGGAAGCGGCGCCGGAGCCCCCACGTCCAAGGGGTTCCGGCGCCGCGGTCCGTGCGGCGGACCTCGTCAGCCGTTCTGCCCGAGGGCCCCCTCGTCGAGGCCGTCCAGACTGTCGCTGGAGACGGTGTGACCCAGGGTGCTCAGGGTGTCGTCGACGTTGACGTGGTTCAGGTCCTTGCCCAGGTCCAGGGAGTGCGAGGGCGTGACCGCCGCGACGACGAATCCGGTGGCGAGGGAGGCGATGGCGAGCATGCTGCGCTTCTTCATGGCCTGATCAACGTCGCCGTACGCAATGGGTCACGGTGTCACCATCCGTGCGGGTCTCTTCCACCGCAGTCCGACACGTTCTACCGCAACCGCCCACGGGATGACGCGTACATGCAGTCATCCCACCTTCCGCTGCTGTTCACGGTGCCCGCGGCGGCTACCGCCGCCGTGGCGGACGAGGCGAGACCCTCGTCCCCCGCCCTGGCCGACAGCCTCGCCCTCACCCCGCCCATGGGCTTCGACAACTGGAACTCCACGCACTGCCGGGCCGAGTTCGACGAGTCCATGGTCAAGGGGATCACGGACGTCGGCGTCGACGACGAGAAGGCCGCGAACGGCACCGTCGCCTTCGAGATCTGGGCGGACGGCACCAAGGTGGCGTCCACGGGCGTGCTGGCCAACGCGATGCAGGCCCAGCCGCTCACCGCGGACGTCCCAGGGGCCCGGGTGGTCAGGCTCGTCGTCACCGACGGCGGGGACGGCATCGACTCGGACCACGCGGACTGGGCGGAGGGTTGAGCCGCTGAGTGCCGCGTACCGACTTGGCGACCGGGGCCACAGCAGGACCCGGTCGCCAAGTGAACGTTTCTGCCGACGCCGTCGGCGGGCAGCACCTCTACGTCAGACCGCCGCGGCCGCGTCCGCCTTCTTCGCGAGCGCCGCGGCCGCCGCCCCGACCAGCCCCGCGTCCGTGCCCATCTGCGCGGGCACGATCGTCAGACGCTGGACGAAGGAGAGGGTCGCGTAGTCACCCAGCGCCTTGCGCAGCGGTTCGAAGAGGACGTCACCGGCCTTGCCGACCCCGCCGCCGATGACGGCGATGTCGATCTCGACGAGGGTCGCGGTGGCCGCGATACCGGCGGCCAGCGCCTGCGCGGCACGCTGGAACGAGGCCACGGCGACCGGATCGCCGCGCCGGGCCGCGTCGGCCACCGCGGCGGCGGAGGTGTCACCGTCAGGACCGGGTCGCCAGCCGTTCTCCAGCGCGCGCCGGGCGATGTTGGGGCCACTGGCTATGCGCTCGACACAGCCCCGCGCACCGCACGGACACGGATCGCCGTCGAGGTCGACGCTGATGTGCCCGATGTGCCCGGCGTTGCCGGTCGGCCCGGCGTGCAGCTGACCGTTCAACACCAGACCGCCGCCCACACCGGTCGACACGACCATGCACAGGGCGTTGTCATGCCCTCGGGCGGCGCCCTGCCAGTGCTCCGCGGCGGTGATGGCCACACCGTCGCCGATCAGCTCGACGGGGAGCCCGCCGGCCGCTTCACGGACCCTGCTGACCAGGGGATAGTCGCGCCAGCCGGGCACGTTCACCGGGCTCACGGTGCCGGTGGAGGCGTCCACCGGGCCCGCGCTGCCGATGCCGAGGGCGCCTGCGCGTGCCCACAGCGGCGAGGCCGTGAGCTCGCCGAGGGTCTCCTCGACGGCGCGCATCACGGTGTCGCCGTCCTCCTGCGCGGGCGTGGCGCGCTGAGCGCGGAGCAGGATCCGGCCGTGGCCGTCCACCAGCGCTCCGGCGATCTTGGTGCCGCCGATGTCGAGCGCAGCCACGAGGTCGGTGTGCATCAGTGTCAGTTCTCCCCGGTCAACCTTGAGGAATGGGCAGGCCGGTGTCGCGGTGGGGGCGCTGGCCGACAGATTGCGGTGGACAGTGTCCCCCGCATCTGACAACGTTGTCCAGACTCTATGCTCGACGCCACATCCTCATACAAAATCATGGACCGCCGCATCCCCGTCGACGACAGGACAGGACGCCGTATCGTGCCCGACACCCACAGCCGAGCAGACCGCCTCTCCGCAACCCGGTACGGCAATCGCCCGACCATGAAGGACGTGGCCGCACGGGCCGGTGTGGGACTCAAGACGGTCTCTCGCGTGGTCAACGGAGAGGCGGGGGTCACGCCCGAGACGGAACACCGGGTCCGGGAGGCCATCGAGGCGCTCGGCTTCCGTCGCAACGACAGCGCGCGCGTGCTGCGCAAGGGCCGTACCGCCAGCATCGGGCTGGTCCTGGAGGACCTCGCGGACCCGTTCTACGGCCCCCTCAGCCGCGCGGTGGAGGAGATCGCCCGGGCCAACGGCGCTCTGCTGATCAACGGTTCCAGCGCGGAGGACCCGGAGCGGGAGCAGGAGTTGGTGCTGGCTCTGTGTGCGCGGCGGGTGGACGGCCTTGTGGTCATCCCGGCCGGTGACGACCACCGTTATCTGGAGCCCGAGCTGAAGGCGGGCGTCGCCACGGTGTTCGTGGACCGTCCGGCGGGCCGGATCGACGCCGACGTCGTCCTGTCCGACAACTTCGGCGGGGCCCGCGACGGTGTCGCCCACCTCATCGCCCACGGACACCGGCGGATCGGCTTCATCGGTGACATGCCCCGTATCCACACGGCGGCCGAGCGGCTGCGCGGGTACCGGGCCGCCATGGAGGACGCGGGCATAGAGGTGGCGGACGCCTGGACGTCGCTGGGCGTCACCGACCCCGAGCGGGTACGCCGGGCCGCCGAGGACATGCTCTCCGGCCCCTCCCCCGTCACCGCGATCTTCGCGGGCAACAACCGGGTGACGGTCACCGTGATCCGGGTCCTCGCCGAACACTCCCGCCGCGTGGCCTTCGTCGGCTTCGACGACATCGAACTCGCGGACCTGCTGCAACCGGGCGTCACCGTCGTCGCCCAGGACGCGGCGACCCTCGGCCGCACGGCCGCGGAGCGCCTGTTCCGGCAGCTCGACGGCACGCTGCTGACCCCGGAACGGATCGAGCTGCCGACCCGGTTGATCACCCGCGGCTCGGGCGAACTGCCGCCGGCGGACTGAGCGGATGGGGACGGGAACGGGGACAGGCGGCGGGCGTACGGAGCCGCAGGTCTCGCGGCCGGGCGCGGATGGGGACCAGGTGCTGGACGATCCCGTCGGTGCCACTCTGGAGGCGCTCGGGCTGGCCGACGCGCCCCGCGATCACCCGTTGCTCTACCCGGGCGCCTGGCCACCGGACTCCGCGCTCCTCCACGGCGGCCGGCTGCTGCCCCTCGACCGGCTGCTGCACGAGGACCGTACGCCCGTCCTCGCGGTCGGCTCGAACGCCAGCCCCGGTCAACTGCGCCACAAGATGACCGAGTTCGGCATCACCTCGCCGATCCCGATGGTGCGGGCACGGGTGACCGGCGTGGACGTCGGCGTCTCCGCGCACGTGAGCCGCATGGGATACGTCTCCGCGTCCCCCTTCGACGCGCCGGACGCCGTACGGGAGTTGTTCGTCATCTGGCTGGACGCCGAGCAGCTCACGGTGATCGACGCGAGCGAGGGCGTACCGCTGCCGAACGGCAACTACGGCCGCGCCTGGCTGCCCGCGCCCGAAGTGCGGGTCGAGCTGCCGGACGGCGTGACGCTGCCCGGCGTCCACTCGTACGTCAACCGCCATGGGGTCCTGCACGACGGCACCGGTGCTCCGCGCACCCATCCCGGCCAGCGGGAGCTGCTGACCGAACTCCTCGTGGGATCGGCCCGGTTGCGGGAGCTGTTCGGTGTCACCCCGGAGGAGTTCGTGGTACGGGCCCGCGCCGACCGTCGGCTCTGTGAGGCGGGCACCCGGCTGTTCGCCGACGAGAAGCGGGTGACGGCGTCCGGCCTGGAGCGGTACGTGACGGTTCAGCAGACCGGGAGTCCCGGAACCGGCTCGTCGTTGTCCCCGCCCTTCACATAGACGTCGCTGACATAGACGCCGGTGTTGCCGCTGTCGTCGTCCGTCTTCGCCCACCAGACGTTGGTCCACTCGCCGGACGTCTCGCGGCGGCCCAGGTTCGACTGGCAGTAGAAGTAGTTGGTGCCCGCGTAGAGGACGCCGGCCTCGGCGCCGGATGCGGTGTAGGACGTGGCGGTCTTCCAGACGGTGCAGTTGTATTTGCCGCCGCCGATGGCGGTGCACGCCGGGGCCGGGGTGCTGGAGCTGCCGATGGTCGGGGCGCCGCCCCCGGAGTCGCTGCCGTCCGAGTCGTCGCCGCCCGAAGGGCTCGGCGTGGCGGTCGAGGAGGCACGGCCCGTGGGCTCGGAGCCGTCGCCCTCGCCGGACGTCTCCTTCGCGCTCGGGGTCTTCTTCCTGTCACCCTCGGCCGTCGGCTCGGGGCTGCCGGTGCGGTCGGCGTCGGTTCGGTCCGAGGCCGAGGAGGAGGTCGGCGCACTCGTGCCGGACGCCGGAAACCGACCGTCGGCCTCGGCACCGCCCGAGCCATTGAGGAGCGCGGCGGTCGTTCCGGCCACCGCGAGCACGACCGTGACGGCTATGGCCGTCAGCAGGGCGCGCCGCTTGCGCCGGGGCGGGCGCGAGCTGTCCATGGGGCTCGTCGGAGGCTGCTCGTGGGAGACGAGGGGCCCGGCACCGTGCGCGGGCGTCCCGGGCTGCCCCGGAGCACCGCCCTGGGCGCCGTGGGTCGCAGACGCCCCGAAGTCCCGCGTCGGCGGAACGGCCTGCCCCGGAACACCCACGCCGGACTGACCGACACCGGCCTGCCCCGGACCGTACGGTCCCTGACCGCCGCCGGGCTCCCCAGCCGGCTGCGCCGCCGCACCGTTCTGCCCGGAGCCACCGAAGCCCTGAGCCCCGGCCGCACCCTGCCCGGGAGCCCCGAACCCCGACGCGGCCGCAGCCCCCATCGGCTGTCCGGCCCCCTGCTCGTGCACCGCGGCCGGGCCCGCCGGTTGCCCGCCACCCTGCCCATGCACCACCGCCGGGCCCGCTTGCTGCGCACCCCCTTGCCCATGCACCGCGGCCGGGCCCGCCAGTTGCCCGCCACCCTGCCCATGCACCACCGCCGGGCCCGCTTGCTGCGCACCCTCTTGTCCATGCACAGCGGCCGGGCCCGCATGCTGCGCACCCCCTTGCCCATGCACCGCAGCCGGGCCCGCCAGTTGCCCGCCACCCTGCCCATGCACCGCCGTCGGCCCCGTCGCCCGTCCGGCCTCGGAGCCCGGCGCCGTCGTCGTCCTGGGCGCCGCCTCGGGACCCACCGCCTCCGGCGCCCCGAAACCCGGTGCCGCCCCAGCCCCCTCGGCCGCCGCCGACGCCCCTGCCGATCCCGCCGTCCGGAAACCCGGCGGCAACGCCGGGCCCGCCGAATCCGATTCCGACGCCGGCTCCACCCGCCCCGCCGAAGCCTCCGTGCCCCGCAGCGTCGTCGTGGCGCTGTCCTGCCCGATGACCCCGTCCGCCACCGCCTGCAGCAGCGCGCGGGCCTCCTCGGCCTCCGGGCGGGCTTCGGGACGCTTGTCCAGCAGGCGCTGGAGAACGGGAGCCAGAGCCCCGGCGCGATGGGGCTCGGGGAGGGGCTCGCCCACGATCGCCGTGAGCGTGGAGAACGTCGACGTACGGCGGAACGGCGACGCACCCTCGACGGCCGCGTACAGCGTGGCGCCCAGGCCCCAGACGTCCGAGGCCGGGCCGGGGTCGGCGCCCTGGGCCCGCTCGGGCGCCATGTAGTCCAGGGAACCGACGAGATGGCCGGTACGGGTGAGCTGGGTGGCCGCGCCGTCCCCCGGGTCCTCCATGGTGGCGATGCCGAAGTCGGTCAGCAGCACGCGGCCCGAGCGGTCGAGCAGGATGTTGCCGGGCTTGACGTCCCGGTGCAGCACACCGACCTGGTGGGCGGCGGCCAGCGCGTCCATCACCTTGGCGCCGATGCCCGCGGCCTCCTGCGGGTCGAGGGGCCCGCGCTTGCGCAGCACCGCTTCCAGGGACGGCCCGTCGACCAGCTCCATGACGATCAGCGGACGTCCGTCGACCTCGCCCACGTCATGGACCGCGACGACGCCGGGATGCCGGACCCGGGCCGCCGCTCGCGCCTCGCGCTGCATCCGCAGCCGCAAATCGGCGAGTTCGGGGCCGTCGGCGTCGGTGTAGGTGCGCAGTTCCTTGACGGCCACCTCGCGGCCGAGCACCTCGTCGACGGCCCGCCAGACCACACCCATGCCGCCGCGCCCGAGCTGGGCCACGACGCGATAACGCCCGGCCAGCAGCCGACCGGTCTCGTCCCGGCCGTTTCCCCTGGTCTCCCCCGAAGACACCGCTGCCCCGTTCCTGTGACCCGCCAATATGTGCGGTACAGACTACGGGGCAGGAGTGACAACTCCAGTCGCCGGTTGCGACTGTGACAGGCCCGCTACTTCTGCGGCTCCTTCGTGGCGACGGCCAGGTCCCCGCGCCGGGGTGCCGCGTAACCCTCCAGGTCGGCCCGGGTCAGGCCGGTCAGCCGGGCCACCTCGGCGATGTCGAGGGCACCGCAGTCGAGGCCGCGCAGCAGATAGCCGCTGAGGGCCTTGGCGGTGGCGGGCTCGTCCATGACGTCGCCGCCGGTCCGGTTGGCGTACCGGGTGAGACGGCCGGCGGCCTGTTCGAAGCCCTCCCGGTAGAAGGCGAACACGGCCGCGTACCGGGTGGGGATGTGGCCGGGGTGCATGTCCCAGCCCTGGTAGTAGGCGCGGGCGAGCGCACGGCGGGTCAGACCGTAGTGCAGTCGCCAGGCGTCGTGGACCTTCGCGGTCGGCCCGACCGGCAGGACGTTCGTGGAGCCGTCCGACACCCGTACGCCGGTGCCCGCGGCCGCGACCTGCATGATCGCCTTGGCGTGGTCGGCGGCGGGGTGGTCGCTGGCCTGGTAGGCGGCGGAGACACCGAGGCAGGCGCTGTAGTCGAAGGTGCCGTAGTGCAGTCCGGTGGCCCGCCCCTCGGCGGCCTGGATCATGCGGGCGACGGTGGCGGTGCCGTCGGTGGCGAGGATGGACTGACTGGTCTCGATCTGGATCTCGAAGCCGAGCCGCCCGGTGTCCAGGCCGTGCGCCTTCTCGAAGGCCTCCAGGAGCCGAACGAACGCGGTGACCTGCTCGGCGTAGGTCACCTTCGGCAGGGTCAGCACCAGCCCCTCGGGCAGGCCGCCCGCGGTCATCAGCCCGGTGAGGAAGACGTCGAGGGTCCGGATGCCGCGGTCCCGGACGGCCGCCTCCATGCACTTCATCCGGATGCCCATGTACGGCGCCGCGGTGCCGTTCTTGTACGCCTCGGCGATCAGCCGGGCCGCGCGGGCCGCCGTCTCGTCCTCCTCGGCGTCCGGGCGCGGGCCGTAGCCGTCCTCGAAGTCCACGCGCAGGTCTTCGATGGGCTCCTGCTCCAGCTTGGCGCGCACGCGCGCGTGGACGGGCTCGGCGAGGTCGTCCGACAGCCCGAGGACGGCGGCGAAGGACGCGGCGTCCGGGGCGTGTTCGTCGAGGGCGGCGAGGGCCTGGTCGCCCCAGGAGCGGATGGTGTCGGCGGCGAAGACGTCACCGGGGACGTAGACGGTGTGCACGGGCTGGCGGGTGCCGGGGTCTCCCGGGTAGCGGCGCTCCAGTTCGGCGTCGACCGGCGCGAGGGAGGCGCTGATCTCCTCGCTGACGGCACCCGCGAGGCTCGTCGCCACCTGCTCCTGTCGGCCCTGACCCATCCCGCACCTCCTGTTTTCCGCTCTACGGAATCAACAATCCGTAGAACGAAGCTATCCGTGAAGCTTCCCGACGGTCAACACCCCGTCCACAGCATGAGCCACCCCGTTCATTCAAGGTGCCGAGAACCTCTACGCCCTCTACCGCACTCCGGTTCGAACATTCATCCTGTCCCGTCGGGAGGGAACCACATGTCGGACACCCACAGAATGACGCGTCGCATGGGCCTGAGAACCGTCGTGGCCGCCGCCGTCACCGTGCCGCTGATCGGCACGCTGCCGGCCTCCGCCGCCAAGCCGACCAACCGCCGACTCGATGTCATGACGTTCAATCTGCGTTTCGCCAGCACTTCCGAACCCAACAGCTGGTCCGCCCGCCGCCCGGTGATGCGCCGACTGTTACGCCGGGAGGCCCCCACGCTCATCGGCACCCAGGAAGGCCTGTACCAGCAACTGCGCGACATCCACACCGACCTCGGACCGCACTACGAGTGGATCGGCACCGGGCGCGAGGGCGGCAGCCACGACGAGTCCACGGCGGTCTTCTACGACACCCGGCGCCTGGCCCCCGTGGAACACGACACCCACTGGCTCTCCGACACACCCGAGGTCATCGGCTCCAACACCTGGGGCGCCGCGCTCCCCCGGATCCTCACCTGGGTCCGCTTCCGCGACCGGACCGCCGATGACCGGGAGTTCTACGTCCTCAACACCCACTTCGACCACGCGGGCCAGTACGCGCGCGAGCGCTCCGCGCTGTTCCTCGGCCAGAAGATCGCCGGGTTCGAGCGCTCGCTGCCGGTCGTCGTGACCGGCGACTTCAACGCCACCGCCCACGACAACCCGGCCTATGACACCCTGCTCGCCACAGGACTCGTCGACACCTGGGACGCGGCCGCCGAGCGCGGCAAGCAGTACGCCACCTTCCACGGCTACAAACCCCTGACCCCCGACGGCGACCGCATCGACTGGATCCTCACCACGCCCGGCATCACCGTCCACCGGGCCGCCATCAACACCTTCGCCCTGAACGGGCAGTTCCCCAGCGACCACCTGCCGGTGCAGGCTACGGTGACCCTGGGATGAGCCGAGGCCCCCGTGACCGCCGATGCGGTCGCGGGGGCCTCGTACGCCCGGAGCGGGATCAGCCCTTGCGGGTGTTGATCTCCTCGGTGAGGGCGGGGACGACGTCGAAGAGGTCGCCGACGACGCCGTAGTCGACGAGGTCGAAGATCGGGGCCTCGGCGTCCTTGTTGACCGCCACGATCGTCTTCGAGGTCTGCATGCCCGCGCGGTGCTGGATGGCGCCGGAGATGCCGTTGGCGATGTACAGCTGCGGCGAGACGGACTTGCCGGTCTGGCCGACCTGGTTGGTGTGCGGGTACCAGCCCGCGTCCACCGCGGCACGCGAGGCACCGACGGCCGCACCCAGGGAGTCGGCGAGAGCCTCGATGATCGCGAAGTTCTCGGAGCCGTTGACGCCACGGCCGCCGGAGACCACGATCGCGGCCTCGGTCAGCTCCGGACGCCCGGTCGACTCACGCGGAGTACGGCCGGTGACCTTGGTACCGGTCGCCTGCGCGGAGAAGGTCACACTCAGCTCCGACACGTCACCGGCGGCCGGGGCGGCCTCCACGGCGGCGGAGTTGGGCTTGACGGTGATGACCGGGGTGCCCTTGGAGATACGGGACTTGGTGGTGAACGAGGCGGCGAACACCGACTGGGTGGCCACCGGGCCTTCGTCGCCGGCCTCCAGGTCGACGGCGTCGGTGATGATGCCGGAGCCGATGCGCAGCGCCAGACGGGCGGCGATCTCCTTGCCCTCGGCGGAGGACGGCACCAGCACGGCGGCCGGGGAGATGTCGGCGACCGCGGCCTGCAGCGCGTCGACCTTGGGCACGACCAGGTAGTCGGCGTACTCGGAGGCGTCGTGGGTGAGGACCTTGACGGCGCCGTGCTCGGCCAGCGCGGCGGCGGTGTCGGCGGCACCCGCGCCCAGCGCGACCGCGACCGGCTCGCCGATGCGGCGGGCCAGGGTCAGCAGCTCCAGAGTGGGCTTGCGGACGGCACCGTCCACGTGGTCGACGTAGACGAGAACTTCAGCCATGGGAATGCTCTCCTGCGGATTGCGAAGGCTTAAGGGGCGGTAAGGGGGTTGAGCCTCAGCGGGCCAGAACCCTTTAGATGAACTTCTGGCTCGCGAGGAACTCGGCGAGCTGCTTGCCGCCCTCGCCCTCGTCCTTGACGATCGTGCCGGCCGTGCGGGCCGGACGCTCCGCGGCGGAGTCGACCGTGGTGTAGGAGCCCTCCAGGCCGACCTGCTCGGCCTCCAGGTCCAGGTCGGACAGGTCCCAGGACTGAACCGGCTTCTTCTTCGCCGCCATGATCCCCTTGAAGGACGGGTAACGCGCCTCGCCCGACTGGTCGGTGACGGAGACGACAGCCGGCAGGGAAGCCTCCAGCTGCTCGCTCGCGGCATCCCCGTCCCGGCGGCCCTTCACGGTGCCGTCCTCCACGGAGACCTCGGACAGCAGCGTCACCTGCGGCACACCAAGGCGCTCGGCCAGCAGCGCGGGTACGACGCCCATGGTGCCGTCGGTGGAGGCCATGCCGGAGATCACCAGGTCGTAGCCGGCCTTCTCGACCGCCTTGGCCAGCACCAGCGAGGTGCCGATCGCGTCGGTGCCGTGCAGGTCGTCGTCCTCGACGTGGATGGCCTTGTCGGCGCCCATGGACAGCGCCTTGCGCAGCGCGTCCTTGGCGTCCTCGGGACCCACGGTCAGGACGGTGACCTCGACGTCGTCATCGGAGTTCTCCGAGATCTGCAGCGCCTGCTCGACCGCGTACTCATCCAGTTCGGAGAGCAGACCGTCCACGTCGTCCCGGTCGACGGTCAGGTCATCGGCGAAGTGCCGGTCGCCAGTGGCGTCGGGCACGTACTTCACAGTGACAACGATCCTCAAGCTCACGCCGGCTCTCCTACTGCATCGTCATTTCTCGGCTGCCTCTTGCAGGCAGCATAGGCGCCCCAAGTGGCCGATCCCGGTCGGGGCGGGCTGCGCTCCAGCCGAAATATTACTCGCCAGTACACCCAGTTCATGCCCGCTAAGCAAGCGCTTTGAACTGTGACCTTTGCAACGCAGCGTAATCGGAACTCGACGGCCGCGCACACCAGCGGGAGAGCCGACGATCCGATCAGTCGCGCAGGCCGTTGAACCGGCCCTGGTGATAGAGCAGTGGCCGGCCGGCGCCGGCGGGGTCACCGAGCCGCACCTCGGCCAACACGATGCGGTGGTCCCCGGCGGGCACGCGCGCGTGTACCCGGCAGACCAGCCAAGCGAGGACGTCGTCGAGGACCGGGACGCCCTCGGGCCCCTCCCGCCAGGCGGTGGGCGCGCCGAAGCGGTCGGCACCGCTGCGGGCGAAGGTGGCGGCCAGTTCCTCCTGATGCTCACCGAGTATGTGCACACCGACGTGTTCGGCCCGGGATATCGCCGGCCAGCTGGAGGCGCCCGTACCGATTCCGAAGGAGAGCATCGGGGGCTCGGCGGAGACCGAGGAGAGGGAGGTGGCGGTGAAACCGACCGGACCGGTGTCACCGCTCGCGGTGATCACGGCGACTCCTGCCGCGTGCCGCCGGAAGACGGAACGCAGGAGGTCGGGCGAGGCGAGCTGAGGAGTGCCGAGGTCGGGCGAGGCCGTCATGGGTGTTCCTTCTGCGAGGAGTGTCGAGCGGGACCGTGGCTGCTCAACAAGCCGGACAGCGCGCGCTCGCGGTGCGGGCGAGGTCGACATGAACCCGCCCGAACAGAAGGAGTTCCGTAGGCATACGGTCAGGCTGACGATACGTGCGGTGCGCAGTCAAGTACGTTCCGGCATATGGGAGATGCCTCACCGTGGGCGCACTCGGGGTCAAACCGCCTCCCCGATCGCCGCGATGACGTCCGCCTTGCGGGGCTGACCGGTGGCCCGCCGCACGACCCGGCCGTCCACGTCGAGGACCAGCACGGTCGGCGTCTTGAGGATGTCGAGTGCGCGGACCAGGTCGAGGTTCTTCTCGGCGTCGATCTCCACGTGGGCCACGCCCGGGACCATGCCGGCGACCTCGCCCAGCACGCGCCGGGTCGCCCGGCAGGGCGCGCAGAAGGCGCTGGAGAACTGGACAAGCGTGGCGCGTTCGCCGAGTTCCTCCCCCAACTCGGCGGCGCCGATCCTCTTGTCGTCGTCGCGCCCGCGCACCCGTACCCTCCCGCTCCGCCGCCGTTGCAGCACTCCATAGGCGCTCGCCACCGCGAGCACCACCACGCACACCACAAGTCCGGTCATCACCCGCACAAGCATTCACGAGACTGCAAAGATTCCCGACTCCCCCCAGTCTTTCCGTTGCGGAATGCTTGATTCATGGACATTGATGCACGAGGGCCACGCTTCGGCGCGGCCGTGACCACCGTCGCCCTGGCGGTCGTTCTGATCACCGGCAGCTTCTGGCTGCTGGCCTGGCAGACGCTTGCGTTCGCGCTGGGCGCGGCGGGCGGGGTGGGGCGCTCGCCGTACGGATGGCTGTTCCAGAAGGCCGTACGGCCGCGGATCGGACCGCCGACCGAGTTCGAGGCGCCGGAGCCGCCGCGCTTCGCGCAGGGCGTGGGGCTCGCCTTCGCGGTCCTCGGACTGGTGGGATACGGGATCGGGCCGGAGTGGCTGGGACTTGCGGCCACCGGCGCGGCACTGGCGGCGGCCTTTCTCAACGCCGCGTTCGGGTACTGCCTGGGATGCGAGATGTACCTGCTCGTACGGCGGGTAACGGTACGCGCGGAGTAAAGGCGGTTTAAAAGCCCAAGGTGGATCACCGGGTGGACGTGACGAGAATCTCGCCCGGGTCGGGCACCAGGACTGGCTCCCCGCCCGTTCTTGGGGCACGATCTGCGAGATGCCGTAAACCTACGGCTGCGTAACTTAATGTCGGGACTCGCTACCCCGGCAGAGCAGGAAGGGCTCACCCCGCCCATGGCAGAGCTTGTCTACCGTCCCGTCGTCGGATTCGCCCAGGCGCTGTTCAAGGCCTGGGACCTCAAGATCGACCTCAAGGGTTCGGCGAACATCCCGCGCTCGGGCGGCGCCGTGCTGGTGAGCAATCACATCAGCTATCTGGACTTCGTCTTCAACGGCCTGGCGGCGCTCCCCCAGAAGCGTCTGGTGCGCTTCATGGCGAAGGAGTCCGTCTTCCGCCATAAGGTCTCCGGTCCGCTGATGCGCGGGATGAAGCACATCCCGGTCGACCGTGCGCAGGGCGAGAAGGCGTACGCCCACGCTCTGGAGTCGCTGCGGTCGGGCGAGATCGTCGGGGTCTTCCCGGAGGCGACGATCTCGCAGTCCTTCACACTGAAGAGCTTCAAGTCGGGTGCGGCGCGGATGGCGCAGGAGGCGGGCGTTCCGCTGATCCCGATGGCTCTCTGGGGCACCCAGCGGATCTGGACCAAGGGCCACCCGCGCAACTTCAAGCGCAGCCACACCCCGATCACGATCCGGGTGGGCGAGGCGGTCGAGGCGTCCCGGGACAAGTACGCCGGAGCCATCACCCGGCAGGTTCGGGAGCGGGTCAACGAGCTCCTGGAAGCGGCTCAGCGGGCGTATCCGGTGCGGCCGAAGGGGCCGGACGACACGTGGTGGATGCCGGCACATCTTGGGGGTACGGCACCTACGCCGGAAGCGGTGCGGGAGGCCGAGGCGCGGTAGTCGGCTGTCTTCGGGTTCATGGGGGCCGGTCGCGCCGTACGACTTCCCCCATGTCGTCGGGGAGGGCCGAACCGGCGTCGGTGCTGGGCCCGTTGACGAGTCCGCGGGCCTCGTCGAGAGGACCATCGATACCTCAGAGCGACGTGGGGAGCGTTTTCCAGAGGTACGGACGGTCGGGGGCGGCCTTGAGGACGCTCAGGACGACCGGGTGCGGTTCGGCGTACAGGACCGGGCAGTCCCTTTCGTTGGACTGCGGGTCGGGCGTGAAGGCCAGCCGCTCGCCGTCGAGGGAGAACTGGGCGTCCACGCCTGGCTTGTTGCCCCGGGGGTCCTGGCGGTGCCAGGCGCCGTTGAACCGTACGGCGACCAGGCCGTGCACCACGTCGAGCTCCTGGTAGCAGAGCGCGGTCGGGATGTCCTCGGCGCGCAGCAGGGCGGCGAGCGCGTGGGCCTTGGCGTAGCAGATGCCAGTGCCCTGCTCCAGGACGTCGGACGCCCTCCAGGTGACGCGCAGGTCGCCGGAGTCCTGTGAGTGCGGGATGGTGTCGCGGACGAACTCGAAGGCCAGCCTTGCATAGGCATACGAGTCCTCGGCTTCCCCGGCGAGGCGTGCGGCTGTGTCGCGCACCAGCGGATGGTGATGGTCGATCACCTCGTCGGCGGCCAAGTACGCGGAAAGGTCGGGGGTGTCCTGGATCAGCTCCATGACCGCAGAGCATAGGAATACGATCACCCGATCGTCAATGACTTTTCAGGTGACCGCATACCTATGCATAGAGTCTCAGCGGGCCATCTCCTCCTTGAGCGCCGCCACGAACGCGTCCACGTCGTCCTCGGTGGTGTCGAAGGCGCACATCCAGCGGACGACACCCGCCGCCTCGTCCCAGAAGTAGAAGCGGAAGCGCTTCTGGAGCCGCTCGCTCACGTCGTGCGGGAGCTTGGCGAAGACGCCGTTGGCCTGGACCGGGTAGAGGATCTCGACGCCGTGGACGGCGCGGACGCCCTCCGCGAGGCGCTGGGCCATCTCGTTGGAGTGGCGGGCGTTGCGCAGCCACAGGTCCTTGGCGAGCAGGGCCTCCAACTGCACCGACACGAAACGCATCTTGGAGGCGAGCTGCATGGACAGCTTGCGCAGGTGCTTCATATGGGAGACCGCGTCCTGGTTGATGACCACGACCGCCTCGCCGAACAGCGCGCCGTTCTTCGTCCCGCCCAGGGAGAGGATGTCGACGCCGACGGCGTTGGTGAACGTCCGCATGGGGACGTTCAGGGAGGCGGCCGCGTTGGCTATGCGGGAGCCGTCCAGGTGGACCTTCATCCCATGCGCGTGGGCGTGGTCGCAGATCGCGCGGATCTCGTCGGGCGTGTAGAGCGTGCCGAGTTCCGTGCTCTGGGTGATCGAGACGACCTGCGGCATCGCGCGGTGCTCGTCGTCCCAGCCGTACGCCTGCTTGTCGATCAGCTCGGGTGTGAGCTTGCCGTCCGGCGTCGGCACGGTGAGCAGCTTCAGGCCGCCCATGCGCTCGGGCGCCCCGCCCTCGTCCACGTTGATGTGCGCGCTCTCGGCGCAGATCACCGCGCCCCAGCGGTCGGTGACCGCCTGGAGCGCGACGACGTTGGCGCCGGTGCCGTTGAAGACCGGGAACGCCTCCGCCGTAGCGCCGAAGTGGCTGCGGATGACGCCCTGGAGGTTCTCGGTGTAGTCGTCCTCGCCGTACGCGACCTGGTGCCCGCCGTTGGCCAGGGCCAGGGCGGCGAGCACCTCCGGGTGGGCCCCGGCGTAGTTGTCGCTGGCGAAGCCGCGGACCTGCGGGTCGTGATGGCGACGGGCGTCGGTCTTCGGGGGGTTCACGGCTTCTCGGTGAGCCACAGACGGTTTCCGTTCACTTCGGCGGCGGGCTTGTCCCAGACACCGGCGATGGCCTCGGCCAGTTCCTTGACGTCCGTGAAGCCCGCGAACTTCGCGTTGGGCCGCTCGGCGCGCATCGCCTCGTGCACCAGTGCCTTCACCACCAGGATCGCAGCCGCGGAGGTCGGCCCGTCGGCGCCCCCGGCCTTGCGGAAGGCGTCGGCGAGAGCGAGCGTCCAGGCCTCGGCGGCGGCCTTGGCGGCGGCGTACGACGCGTTGCCGGCCGTGGGCTTCGTCGCGCCGGCGGCGCTGATCAGGACGTAGCGGCCGCGCTCGCTGCGCTGCAGGCCCTCGTAGAAGGCGAGGGAGGTGTGCTGGACGGTGCGGATGAGCAGCAGTTCCAGGAAGTCCCAGTCGTCCAGGCTCGACTTGATGAAGGTCTCGCTGCCGCGCCAGCCGCCGACGAGGTGGACCAGACCGTCGACACGGCCGAAGTCCTTCTCGATGTGCGATGCCCACTCACGGGTCGAGTCCAGGTCCAGCAGGTCGACCGGCTCGCCGGTGACCGTGGCGCCGCCCGAGGCGTAGCGGGCCGCGTCCACGGCCTCCGCGAGACGCTCCGGGTCGTTGTCCGCGCCGACGACGGTCGCGCCCGCCTCGGCAAGTCGCAGCAGCGTCGCGCGGCCCGCGGGGCCACCCGCGCCGGCCACCGCGACCACCGCACCACTGAGAGCTCCGTTCCCCACCATCTTCGCCTCCTGAGCTGCCGCCGGAGCGGCCTGTGCAGTGTTCTCGGTGCCGCGCTCGGTCACGCGGCGGCCTGCTCGGCGCTCTCCGCGGTGATGCCCCGGGTGGATGCGATCACCTGGCGAAGCTTCTTGGAGAGTGCCTCATAGAACATGCTCAGCGGAAACTCGTCCGGAAGCACGTCATCGACGAGTTTCCGGGGCGGCAGCGACAGGTCGAGGGCGTCCGGACCCTTGGCCCACTTGGAGCCCGGGTGCGGGGCGAGGTACCGCGCGACCAGGTCGTACGCGGCGAACCAGTGGACGAGCTTCGGGCGGTCGATGCCGGCGCGGTAGAGGTCCTCGATCTCGCCGCACAGCTGGTTGGTGACCTGCGGGGCGCGCTGCCAGTCGATGAACAGCTTGTTGTCGGTCCAGCGCACGACGTCGTGCTTGTGCAGGTAGGCGAAGAGGAGCTGGCCGCCGAGGCCGTCGTAGTTGCGCACCCGCTCGCCGGTGACCGGGAAGCGGAACATGCGGTCGAACAGGACCGCGTACTGCACGTCACGGGCCTGCGGGACGCCGTCGGCCTCCAGCTTCACGGCCTCCTTGAAGGCGGTGAGGTCGCAGCGCAGCTCTTCGAGGCCGTACATCCAGAACGGCTGGCGCTGCTTGATCATGAACGGGTCGAAGGGCAGGTCGCCATGGCTGTGGGTGCGGTCGTGGACCATGTCCCACAGGACGAAGGCCTCCTCGCAGCGCTTCTGGTCGTGGACCATCGCGGCGATGTCCTCCGGCAGCTCCAGGCCCAGGATGTCGACGGCGGCGTCGGTGACCCGGCGGAAGCGGGCGGCCTCGCGGTCGCAGAAGATACCGCCCCAGGAGAAGCGTTCCGGCGCCTCGCGCACGGCGATGGTCTCCGGGAAGAGGACGGCCGAGTTGGTGTCGTAACCGGCCGTGAAGTCCTCGAACTTGATGCCGCAGAACAGCGGGTTGTCGTAGCGGGTGCGCTCCAGTTCGGCCAGCCAGTCGGGCCAGACCATGCGCAGCACGACCGCTTCGAGGTTGCGGTCGGGGTTGCCGTTCTGCGTGTACATCGGGAAGACGACCAGGTGCTGGAGGCCGTCCGCGCGGTTCGCCGCGGGCTGGAAGGCCAGCAGGGAGTCGAGGAAGTCAGGCACCGCGAAGCCGCCCTCGGCCCAGCGCGTGAGGTCCTTCGCCAGGGCCGCGTGGTAGTCGCCGTCATGCGGGAGCAGCGGGGACAACTCCTCGACGGCTGCCACGACCTGCCGTACGACCGCCTCGGCGTCCGCGCGGGACGGGGCGCCGTCCGCCTCGAAGTCGATCGACCCGTCCTTGGACTGCCATGGCCGAATCCGCTCCACGGCATCCTTGAGCACGGGCCATGCCGGGTGCTCCACCACCCTGGTCACGGGAGGAACCTGGCCCCCCGAAGCCGCCTGCACAAGAATTTCCGTCATGTCCCATCCTCCACGGGAGAACCTCGCGTATGGAGACCGTATACATACGGGCTTCCCTCCAGCAAGGGCAGACTCGGGAAGTTATCCTGCGCGACCCAATGGTCACCGAATTTTTTCCTGCCGGGTGCCATGAGCGCAGCGTTTTCGGGTAGGGAGAAAGGTCCGTCCCGTACGTCACCGTGATCCCTCGTGTACGCATGGGTCCATCACACGGTGTAGCCATTAGGCTGCGGCTCTGCACGAGCCGCCGTCGACGGAAGCGAGTTGAACCTTGAACTTCCTTACCATCGGTCACCGCGGAATCATGGGTGTCGAACCCGAGAACACCCTCCGTTCCTTCAGCGCCGCCCAGGAGGCCGGTCTCGACGTCATCGAACTCGATCTGCATCTGAGCAAGGACGGCGCTCTCGTCGTCATGCACGACACCGACGTGGACCGCACGACCGACGGAACCGGCCCGATCGCCGAGAAGACCCTCGCCGAGCTGCGCGCCCTGGACGCGGGCCGCGGGGAGCAGGTCCCGGTGTTCGAGGAGGTCCTGGACGCCGTACGGTCGCCGCTCCAGGCCGAGATCAAGGACATCGCGGCGGCCCGTGCGCTGGCCGAGGTCATGCTGCGGCGGGATCTGGTCTCCCGGGTCGAGGTCTCCTCGTTCCACGACGAGGCGATCGCCGAGATCGGCCGCCTGGTGCCCGGTGTGCGGACCGCGCTGATCGGCAGCCGGTTCGGCCCGGACATCGTGGAGCGGGCCGTCGAGGCCGGGGCGGGAACGGTCTGTCTGAACATCCGCCGGCTGACGCTCGAGGTCGTCGAGGCGGCCCGCAAGGCGGATCTGAAGATCATCGGCTGGGTGGTGAACACCCAGGACCAGCTGCGCCTTGTGCGGGCCCTGGGACTGGACGGCGCGACGACCGACTACCCGGAGATCAAGCGCACCGGCCGCTTCACCGCATGAACGTCACACCCGTCATGCCAGGGGCTTGACCAGCAGCTCGAACTCCAGGTCGTCGCGCTGCGGAATGCCGAAGCGCTCGTCGCCGTACGGGAACGGCGTCATCTCTCCCGTACGGCGGTAGCCGCGCCGCTCGTACCAGGCGATGAGGTCGTCGCGCACGGAGATCACGGTCATGTGCATCTCGGTGACGCCCCAGGTCTCCCCGGCGATCCGCTCCGCCTCCGCGATGATCACCTTGCCGAGGCCGCCGCCCTGGAGCGCGGGGCTGACCGCGAACATCCCGAAGTACGCGTGGGCGCCCCGGTGTTCGAGCTGGCAGCAGGCGACGACCCGGCCGTCCCGCTCCACGGTCAGCAGCCGGCTGTCGGGCGACTTGATGACCGCGAGCACACCCTCCGGGTCGGTCCGCTGTCCCTCCAGGATGTCCGCCTCGGTGGTCCATCCGGCCCGGCTGTCGTCCCCCCGGTACGCCGACTCGACGAGCGCGACGAGCGTGTCCACGTCGGCGTCGGTGGCGTCACGGAAGGTGAGGCCGGCGGTGGTCTCCATGGGGCGCATCTCCACTTCGGGGCACGACTCGGGCACGGACGAGGGTAACTCCCCGGCTAGGCTCGCCCGCATGGTGCACGTACTGAGCGGCCGCGTTCTGCTGCGGCCCACCGATCCGGAGCGTTCCCGGGCCTTCTACGGCGATCAGCTGGGCCTCGCCGTGTACCGCGACTTCGGTACGGGACCGGAGCGCGGAACCGTCTACTTCCTCGGCGGCGGCTTCCTGGAGCTGTCCGGACGGTCCGAGGCCCCGCCGTCGGCGGATGTGCGGCTGTGGCTGCAGGTCCCCGACGTCGCCGCGGCCCACCAGGAGCTGCTGGGCAAGGGCGTCGAGATCGTACGGCCGCCGGTGAAGGAACCGTGGGGGCTGGTCGAGATGTGGGTGGCGGACCCGGACGGCACACCGATCGTGCTGGTGGAGGTGCCGGCGGACCATCCGATCCGGTACCGGCCCGGGATCTGACCCTTTACGCGGCCACCGGTGCCTCCCCCTCAGCGAGCGGTGTCACCGTGACCTGGTCGATGACGGGTGCGTACGCGGAACGCTGCCCGTACTCGTTGCTGGTGTCACCGCCGAAGTCCGGTAGTTCGTCGGCGGTGAAGGTGAGGGTGTTGAGGCCCGGGCGCAGGGTGACGGGTAGGGACAGGTTCCAGAAGTTGTTGAAGTGGAAGGTGGTGGGGAACAGGACCCGGTGCGCGGGGGCGCCGTTGACGGAGATGTCGGCGTGGCGGCAGACCGGGTCCGGGTTGTAGTGGGTGGAGGGGGGCTGCTCCCCGTTGGAGTAGCGGATCGTCAGCGCGTGGCGTCCGGCGCGGTCCGCCGTGACGGTCAGGGCGAGTGCGTTCGCGGGCCCGGCGCCGACGCCGTCGACCGCCTTGCCGCCGGTGGCGTACGCGTATCCGGTCACCCTCGCCGCGCCGGTCAGGACGCCCTCCTCGGCGGCGTACACGCTCGTGGGCAGCAGGCCGCGCGAGGGGGCGACGCGCAGGCGGTCGACGATCAGACGGTCCGACGTCCCGGTGACGGTGATCCGGTTGACACCCCCGGCCAGGAAGAGCGGTACGGCACCGCGCTCGACGCGACCGACCTCCTCACCGTTGACACTGAACACGCCCTCTCCGGGCCCGAGCAGGTCGACGGTGACCGAGGCCTCCCCGTCGTCGGCCGCGTACACCCAGAAGGTGACGGTGCCGCCCCGCGGGAGCACGACGACGCCGGGTCCCGAGGCCCCTCGGTGCGCGTGGCTGACCCGGGCGCCCCCACCGAGGTGGGTGAACTCGGCGTCGTACAGCGCCGTCTCGTCCTCGGCGCGCAGCACGAGGTCCAGCTTGTCGATGTTCGCGTCGCCCTTGGTGACCCCGAGGTCGGGGTCCTGCGCGGCGAGGGTGATCCGGTGCCGGCCCGCGGTCAGTTCGACGCGCGTGTCGGTGTGCCCCCACACAGCCGGCTTGTAGCCGAGCGGCAGCCGCAGTTCGCGCGGGTCCTCGCCGTCGACGCGCAGGAAGACGTTGGTCGGGCCCTGTTCGCGCACGAGGTCGGCGAGGTTGTGCGAGCCCGCGAACACGACGACGTCGTACGTCCCGTCCCGCGGGACCTCGACATCGAAGGCGAGCACGCCGTCGGAGCCGGTGCGCAGTCCGCCCACGTGGTAGCCGCCGGAGGTGGCGAACCGGTCCACGGCGGACGGGGAGCCCTCGGGACCGTTCTTCGTGTAGCCGCCACCCGTGTAGGTGCCGTCCTCAGCCTCGTACGTACGTCTCCAGCGCACCGCGGGCGGCACGGAGACGGCGCCGTTGCCGCCGGGCGACAGGATCAGCTGGTACGCGGACATCGCGTCGAGGTCGGTCAGACCGACCGTCAGCCTGCCGTCGAGGACGGGGAGTTCCTCGTCCCGCAGTCGCAACGGTTGTGCACTGGCGCCCACTTGGCCGGTCCACAGGATCTCCACCAGCCGTACGTGGACCACGGCACCGAACACCTCCGCGTCCACACCCTCGAAGACCACGTCCGCCGCACCGCCCGCTCCCCCGAACAGCGCCCGTGCCTGCCGCTTCTCCCGGTCGAGGGTGGCGACGCCCTGGAGGGTGTACTGCTCGTTGGGGTGCGGGGCGAGGACCCGGACGGTGTTACCGGTCAGCTGTCCGTAGGCGTTGTACAGCCACCACTGGCCGTTGGCCTTGTTCGCCTCCACCGCCGAGTCGTTGAGGTTGCCGGCGATGTTCCAGTACGCGAGGTCGGCGTCGACCTTCGACTCCTCGATGGCGGCGATCCACTGGATCATCTGGCCCGGGACGGAGACGTGGTAGTTGTGCGCGTACTCGTTGATGTTGACGGGCAGCGGGCCGATGCCCAACTCCCTCTCCAAGTCCCGGTACTTGGCTATGTTGGTGCGGACCTCCGCAGGCGAGGACAGCTCGTGCCAGGTGACGATGTCCGGCAGCACGTCGTGGGCTTTGGCGAACTCCAGGAAGTCCCTGACCTCGGGGTACAGGATGCAGGTGTTGGGTCCGGCCACGCGCGCGTCCGGGTCGAGGTCCTTGATGAGGCGGTACGCGGCCTCCCAGGCGCCGAAGTAGTGGCCGGGGTCGGTCCGCCAGGAGACCTGGTCGTAGCTCCACTCCCCGTCGCCGAACATGTTGCCCTCGGGCTCGTTGAACGGCACGTAGACGACGTGTTCCTTCAACTCCCCCAGCGTCAGGACCTGTTCGACCTGGCGGCGGATCACGTCCAGATGTCCGGCGAGCCGCTCCTCGCCGGTGGCGCCGGGCCACTCGTAGGGGAAGCCGCGGTAGAAATCGGGAAGGTAGACGTAGACGTCCTTGCCACCCGCCGCGACGAAGGGCGGCAGGATCTCCAGGGCGTCGCCGCCGGGGTGCTGGATGCCGTCCTGGGCCTTGGTCGTCACCGTGCGCGGGTACATGCCCTCGACCACCGTGCGGCTGGGCACGCCGTCGCCGTAGAGGCCGTAGAGCGTGCCGCTGGCTCCGCCGTGGAAGGGGCCGGTCTCGGTGCCGAGGTCGATGGTGAGCTTCTCGGGGGCGGGGCCTTCGGCTGCCACGGCATCCATCCTTCGTTCGATATTCCGTACGACAGTCGATGACCCGCACCGACCTGGACGAACGTAGGAAGCACGCGTGGACCGCGTCAACAGGCAGCGGGTTACGAAAGTTTCAAAGCCGCAGGTCGGAGCCCTCAGGCGCGCAGCGCTCCGAGGCTGCCCTCCAGTCGGCCGAGAAGCTCTCCGAGCCGGGCGGCGAGCTCGCCCTGCGCCTCGGCGGTCAGGACGGACAACACCGAGGTCTCGTACGCCAGTTGCTCGGGCAGGATCTCGTCGACGAGGTCGCGGCCCGCGTCGGTGAGCCGGACGTGGGCGACGCGGCGGTCACGGGTGTCGCCCCGGCGTTCGACCAGCCCCCGCTCGGTCAGCTGCTTGAGGCGCTTGGTGACGGCGGCGCCGGAGGAGAAGGTCTCGCGGGCCAGCTCGCCGGGGGTCAGCTCGTGCCCGGTGCGGCGCAGGGCGCCGAGCAGGTCGAACTCGGGGCGGCTGAGTCCGGCCCGGCGCAGCGGGGCGTCCTCGGCCTGCTGGAGAAGGGCGGCGCAGCGGTTGACCCGGCCGATGATCTCCATGGGCCCGGTGTCGAGGCCGGGGTGGACGGTCTGCCACTGCCGGACGACGGCGGCGACGGTGTCGTTCCTCGCCACGCCCGCCGGTCGTCCGTTCGCTGCCGTCATGGACGTACGCCCTCCGCTCTGTGGTGCCCGGTCGTCGCCGCGAGCGTACGGTGTCCGGCCCGCTCGGCGCGCACGACCCTCTCCTGGGGCAGCGCGCGCTGCCACCACTCGCCGGACGCGGCCTCGACGCTGGTCCGCAGGTCGACGAGGGCGGCGGCGAGGGCGCGGCGGGCGGAGTCCAGGGCTCCGGGCGCCGGGTGCGGCTCCGCCAGGAGCCGGGCGGTGTGCTCGCGGGCGTGTTCCGCGGTGGCCAGCGCCTGCTCGACGCGGTCGCCCGCACGCCGGTTGGTGACGGCGACGGCGGCGACAAAGCCGACCAGGGCGCCGACGAGGGTGTCCACGACCCGCTCGGTGATCAGCTGTCCCGGCTCCTGGTAGCCGGCGAACTCGGTGATCAGCAGGGCCATCGGGGTCACACAGATGCTGCCGAGCCAGTAGTTGCGGCCGATCAGCGCCTCGGCACCGAAGTTGAAGGCGAGACAGCACAGGACGAGGGCGGCGGGTCCGACATGGGCGAGCGGGACAACGGCGGCGAACACCAGGACGCCGACGAGGTTGCCGACAACACGCTGGACTCCCCTGCTCCAGGTGAGGGTGACATTGGCCTGATAGAGGGAGGCCGCGGTGACCAGGGCCCAGTAGGGGCGGCCGACGCCGAGGGCGAGGGAGGCGTATCCGGCGAGGGCGCAGCCCAGCGCGGTGCGTACGGCGATCGGGGCGAGCGGGCCGAGTGCGCGCCACCACGGACGGGCGGGCATGGCCGACTCGACATCCACACCGAGGAGTTCGCCGTCGTCCGCCGCCCTCGGGACCGGTCCTGTGCCGCGCAGGTGGCGGGCCCAGGCGCGCAGGAGGTGGGGGTCCGCGTCGGCAGGTGCCGCGAGCGCGACCTCGGCGCGGACGACGAGGCGTTCGAGGGCGCGCCGGGTCTCGGTGCGGGCGCCGGCCGAGAGGAGGGTCTGCCAGGCGGCCTGGACCGCGGCATGAGCGGTTCCGCTCGCGCGGGAGGACGGGCTTTCCATGGCGGCGGCCGTCGCGTTCAGCGCCTGCGCGGTGGCCCGCCGCTCCGGACCGTGGGGTCGCACCAGCCCCGGCGCCATCCCGACGAGCCAGGCCCATGCGCCCGCGGCGAGGGCCAGGCCCAGATGGCCGGGAACCTGGCCGAGGGTCTGCGGGGCGAACAGGGCGGCGGAGCTGATGAAGGTGAGCACGACATGACCCGGCGGACCGATCCTGGTCGCGTCGCACAGGGCCTTCTGCGCGGCGGCCACCAGCGCGCCGACGGTCACCAGCACGACGGCACTGCCGGTCATTGCGGCGGCGACCAGACCGACACCGAGACCCGTGACCATGCCGAGCACCACCCAGGCCAGGGCACGGGCCCGGGCGGCGTACGGCCGGTTGTGGGCGTACAGCGCGCACAGGGATCCGGCCATCGCGTACATCGCCAGGTCGAGTCGGCCGAGGGCCAGCAGGGTCAGGTTGGGCGGGGCGACCGCGACAACCACGCTCAGGGCGGGCTTGAACCAGATGTCGGAGGGCCTGCCGAGGCGCAGCACACCGGCGAGCGGAAGACGAGTGCTCATGGTGCACAACCTTAGCAGGTGTTTTACCCGTAAACGATACAAGGTCGATACCCCTGAGATGCCCCTGACCTGCCGTGCTCCGTCGCACGCTCCCCGCGTACACCCTTGCGCTCGATTGCGCGCCGCAAGGCACGGGCATTCCTTGACCGACGTCGAGCGGGGGAGGTTGGCGTGCACGGACCGGCTTCGCCCGGCTGGCTGCTGGTGGCGCTCTGCGCGGCGACCGGGGCGTACTGTCTGCTGCGGATGCGCAGCGGTGTCGAGGAACAGCGTCGGGCCGCGGGCGGCGAGGCGCTGATGGGCTTCGGGATGGCCGCGATGGCCGTACCGGCCGCCGTGTTCACACCACCGTCGTGGGCCTGGCCCGTCTACACGGCCGTGTTCGGCGGGGCCGCGCTGCGGGCGCTGTGGACGGCGCGCACCAGCAGTCACCACCTGCACCATCTGGTGGGGGCCTCGGCCATGGTCTACATGGCGGTGGCGATGGCTGTCTCGCCGGGCCACCACGGCGGTGCGGGAGTGCCCGTCGTGACCGGCGTGCTGCTCCTCTACTTCACGGGATACGTCCTGCTGTCCGGCGTCCGTCTCATACCGGTGACCGCCGGTGGGGCGGCCGTCGGCTGGGGCGACCGGCCCGAACTCGCGCGCGCGTGCCGGCTGTCGATGGGCATCGCGATGGTGGCCATGCTGCTGACGCTCTGAGGCGAGCGGCGAACTCAATGAGGGCCGGGGCCACGGGTGCTGGGACCGCGACGGTCACGGGCCCCGTCTGTGAGAGTCCCGTCCCGGGATTCGCCTCAAGCCGCTCCGGTCGGCGAGGATCGCACTATGCACTCCCCGTCCGTGGACTCCCCGCCCCGTCCGCCGGAGCACCGGATCGCCGCTCGCGCCACCGGTGCGCTGGCCCTGTGCTCGGTGCTGCTGCTCGTCCTGGTCGTGGCCGAGTGGCGGCCGCTGCTCTCCGCCGACGGCGACATCGCCGACACCACCCACCGCTGGGCGGTCGACGAACCGGGGCTCACGCACGCCTTTCGCATCCTGACGGACTGGGTCTGGGACCCCTGGGCGATGCGCGTCCTGGCTGCGGTCGCGGCCCTGTGGCTGGTGTGGCGTCGCAACGCCCGCTGGACGGCCGTATGGCTGGTGGTCACATGTGCGCTGGGCACACTGGTCCAGCAGATCCTGAAGGCCGCCGTCGGCCGGGAACGTCCTGTCTGGCCCGACCCCGTCGACTCCGCCCACTTCGCGGCCTACCCGTCGGGCCACGCCCTGACGGCCACGGTGGTCTGCGGCCTCCTGCTGTGGCTCCTCCACCACTACGGCGCCGGCCGCGCCCTGCGGCTCACGGCCCTGACGATCGCCGTCGTCTCCGTCGTCGGCGTGGGCCTGACCCGCATCTGGCTCGGCGTGCACTGGTTCTCCGACGTCCTCGGCGGCTGGCTGCTGGGCGCGATGCTCGTGACCCTGGCGGTGACGGTTCACCAGCGGTACCGGCCGTGAACGACGGACCGAGCCGCGTCTCGCTATGCGAGCCCGCCCGATCTGCGCTCGACGGTACGGCCGAACAGCGAGGGCGGACCATCCGTTCCGCCGCCGACCTCGCCACCTGGCTCTGGCGAGATGGGGTTCGCCCGGGCCGCAGGCCGCTGGACCGTCCACGAGGTCACCAACCCCTCCACGGGCTACTGCCCGGACACCGACTCGTGGCACGCCGTGCGGCGTGCCCTCGACCGCGTCGGCCCCGAGCACCCCGGCCGGTTCACTCACGAGGTGGTGTTCCGGCGGTGCGAGGAGTGCGGGGAGCGCTCGATCGTGCGCGAGGCGGAGTTCGTCTGTGTGTTCTGCGGGAGCGAACTCCCCGTCGCGTGGAACGCGGGCCCTTAGGATCACCGTATGACTGCCGTGCTGTTCGACTTCTCGGGCACCCTCTTCCGGATCGAGTCCACCGAGGCCTGGCTGAGTGCCGTTCTCGCCGAGGCGGGACTCACGCTCGCCGAGGCCGAGTTGGCGCGGGCCGCGCAGGAACTGGAGAGCGTGGGGGCCCTGCCGGGTGGAGCGGCGCCGCGGGTGCCGATGCCGGACGAGCTCGCCGAGATGTGGGGCGTGCGGGACGAGAGTGCCGCGTTGCACCGAGCCGCCTACACCGGGCTCTCCCGGCTCGTCGCGCTGCCGGATCCGGCCCTGCACGACGCGTTGTACGACCGGCACATGCTCCCGGCCGCCTGGCAGCCCTATCCCGACGCCGCCGAGGTGCTGCGCGCATTGCGCGAGCGCGGGATCAAGGTGGGCGTGGTCAGCAACATCGGCTGGGATCTACGGCCGGTCTTCCGCGCGCACGGGCTCGATCCGTACGTCGACGCCTATGTGCTGTCGTACGAACACGGCATCCAGAAGCCGGATCCCAGGCTGTTCAAGACCGCTTGCTCGGCGCTCGGCGTGGAGCCCCGGGACGTCCTCATGGTCGGTGACGACCGGCGGGCGGACGGCGGCGCGGCGGCCCTGGGCTGCGGGGTGCACTTCGTGGACCATCTGCCGGTGGCGCGACGCCCCGACGGGCTGCGGCCGGTCCTCGGTCTGGTGGGCTGAGGCCCGGACGGACGCCCGGAAATCGGTGGCCGAAAACGGGGTGGTCACCCCGCCGAGAAGGTCGCCTGAGGACACCAGCGGAGCGTATGCTCGCCCACTCTGGACGATCCCCCGCGTCGCCCAGAGCAGGCAGCAGCCCCGACCAGGCCTTTCACGGGCCGGGCCGGACGCGTTGAGTATAGTTGGCTGATAGCCAGTCAACGCAGGAGTTACAGCATGTCCCCGCGCAGCGCCTCGGTCAATGAAGAGCTGCGCCGCCGTTCCCGGGAGCGGCTCCTGCAGGCGGCGATCGAACTGGTCTCCGAGCGCGGGTACGAGGCCACGACCCTCGGCGACATCGCGGACCGGGCCGGTTCGGCGCGCGGTCTGGTGTCGTACTACTTCCCCGGCAAGCGCCGGCTGGTGCAGTCCGCCGTACACCGGATCATGCACCGCACACTGGAGGAGGCGCTGGAGCGCGAGCCCCGCACCGAGGACGGGCGAGAGCGGATGGCGCGGGCCATCGACGCGATCCTGGGCCTCACCCGGGACCGGACCGTGCTGATGCGCCAGCACATGGCGGGCCTGCTGGACACCGACGGCGTCGTGCAGTGCCCGGAACAGCAGCGCCTCGCCGAGCTGCTGCGGGACACGATGGAACGGCATGGTTCGCAGACGGTCGAGACCGACTACCCGATGCTGCGCTCGCAGCTCATGGGCGCGGTCTACGCGATGGTCGTGCCGAACGTCCCGATGCCACTCACGACCCTGCGTGCCGAGCTCTTCACGCGCTACCGGCTCGACTGGGAGCAGGGCGTCCCGCCGGGCACCGAGGCACCCGACGGGACGTACGACACCGATCTGTCGCGTTTCTTCGAGACGGGCGGCGAGCCCGGGGGTCAGTCGAAGTAGTCCGGCTGCGTCTGGACGTTGAGCTCGTTCAGCCACACCTTCTTGGCCGGATCCGTGCGCCGGTCACTGAGCTTCAGTACGTCGAAGCCCTTGGCGATGTCGTTCGAATAGATGTAGCCGTTGTAGTAGTACGCCGACCACGCTCCGCCGCCCTGCAGGGTGGTGGTGCTCAGCGGGCCGCGCTCGAAGTAGGCGATCTCCTTGGGCTTCGCGGAGTTGGTGAAGTCCCAGACGGAGACACCGCCCTGGTACCAGGCCTGGACCATGATGTCCTTGCCCTTGACCGGGATCAGCGAGCCGTTGTGCGCGACACAGTTCTCGGTGTCGGCCTGGTGGCGCGGGATCTTGAAGTAGCTGCGGAAGGCGAGCTTGCGCTTGTCACCCTTGCCGACGATGTCGTAGATGCCGTCCGCGCCGCGGTCGGGACCGATCTCCGCGTTGCAGGTGGCCGCACCGCCGCCACCCAACTCGTCGGTGAAGACGACCTTGTTCGCCTTCTGGTTGAAGGTCGCCGAGTGCCAGAACGCGAAGTTCACGTTGTCCTGCACCCGGTCGATGACCTTCGGGTTCTCCGGATCCTTGATGGAGAACAGGATGCCGTCACCCATGCAGGCGCCCGCCGCCAGGTCCTTCTCCGGGAGCACCGTGATGTCGTGGCAGCCGGTGGTCTTGGAGACGCCCGGGTTGGTGGGCGAACCGGGGTTGCCGCCGCCGTCGGGGCCCTCGCCGGGGAAGAGCACCGGGAAGCTGACGACCGCCGCCTTCTCGGGGGCGCTGCGCGGCACCTTGATGACGGAGATGCCGTCGTGCGGCGGCCGGCAGTCGGGGTAGGTGGCGCTCGGCGAGTACGAGGAGACGTACAGGTAGACGTTCCTGCGCTCCGGCACCAGCGTGTGGGTGTGCGAGCCGCAGGCGGTCTCCACGGCGGCGACGTACTTCGGGTTGCGCTTGTCGCTGATGTCGAAGACCTTCATGCCCTCCCACGAGGACTTCTCGGTCGCGGGCTGGGTGGTGCTGGCACAACTGCTGTCGCTGCGCGAGGAGTCGGTGGAGAGGAACAGCAGGTTCCCGGAGACGGAGATGTCGTTCTGCGATCCGGGGCACAGCACCTGGGAGACGGTCTTCGGCACCTTCGGGTTGCTGATGTCGAAGATCCGGAAGCCGTCGTAGTTGCCGGCGAAGGCGTACCGGCCCTGGAAGGCCAGGTCCGAATTGGTGCCGGGCAGGGCGTCCTTGGGGATGTTGACGAGGTGCTCGATGTTGTCGGAGTGCACGATTTCGTCCTGGCCGGGTATCTCGCCGTCGGCGATCGCCGCCCTCACCTCGGCCTCGGTGCTCTTGGACACCTCCTTGCCCGCGGCCGGGCGGTCCCCGGGGTCGGGGGTCGCGGCGGCCGGGCCGGCGGACAGCAGCGCGGCCAGGAGACCCACGGCGGTCGCGGCAACTCCCAGACGTCTGTGCCGGGTTCGGGGATTTCTCAACAGGATCACTGTTTTCCTCCCTGTGCGGTTCATGTGGAACGCTGCACGCACCCCCGCAGTATCGTCTTCACCATGCACAGATCAACAGAGGGCAACGAACTCGTAATGAAGGGACCACGGGTGACCACTGTGCTTTTCCGCCGCGCGCCGTACGCGACGGCCGCCCTGGCCGCACTGGCAGCCCTGACCCTCGGGGGCTGCGACTCCGACGCGGACCCGAAGTCGGCCTCGGCGACCGGGCCTTCGGTGCTGGTGCCCGGCAAGCCCGGTGAGGCCAACCGCACGCTGTCCGCACAGGACGCCGAAGAGCAGCGGGCCGACGACGACAGCCCCAACTCGGCGGACGTCTCGTACGCGCGGATGATGATCGAGCACCACAGCCAGGCCCTCGAACTGACCGAACTCGCCCCGCAACGCGCTGAGTCGGAGCAGCTCAAGGCGCTCGCCGAGCGGATCGCGGCCGCCCAGGGACCGGAGATCGACGCGATGAAGGCCTGGTTGAAGGCCTACAGGCAGTCCGAGAAGAGCGACGACCACGAGCACGCCGCGATGCCCGGGATGGCGACCGAGGCTCAGCTGGACAAGTTGCGCGCGGCGAAGGGGACGGCGTTCGACCAGCTCTTCCTCACCCTGATGATCACCCACCACGAGGGGGCGATCACCATGGCGACGGATGTGAAGGGGCAGGGCAACAACGTCCGGATCGAGGAGATGGCCGACGACGTGGTGGCCCAGCAGACGAGCGAGATCGACCGGATGCGGGACATGCTCTGAACCGGCCTGCCCCGCGAAGCGGTCTCAACCGGCCTGTTCAGCGCCTTGCGTGACGTGGCGTCAGAAATCCCGCGTCGCGTGCCTGCGAGATGAGCCGGAGCGACTTGCGGCGGCTGTGGCCTGTCGCGCACATCACCGCGAGGACCGGGTCCACGCCGTCCTCCTGGGCGGCCCGGTACTCCTGGGCGACCAGCCAACGGCCCTCCATGCCACGCGGCCAGGCGGGGCGGGCACGACGCGGTCCGGCCTCCCGGGCTTCGGCGTCCGCCTCGGGCGCGATGCCGCAGGCCTCGAACAGCGGGCCCTCGATCCAGTCCCCGAGTGCGGCCAGGTCGTCGAGCGAGAGCGCCGGCTGCGCCCGTACGTCCTCCAGGGAGGCACAGCCCTCGGCCACCACGGCGAGCACGTCCACCCGGGCACCGTCACCGAAGGCCAGCCGGACGTGGAACCACGAGGTCGCGTCCTCGTCCTCCCGCACTTCCCACGCGGGCCACACGGACACGCTGCCGTCCGTCGGACAACGATCAGAAAGATTAAGAAAGGATGCTTCTAGCACACACGCAACGTAACCGCATGATCACATTCCATACGAACGGACACGCGTACTCCTGGCGCGCAGCACCCTGTCAGCGCAGCGGCGATGGTGCGATCCTGAAGGTATGCGTGTCGCCGTCGTCGGCTCCGGGCCGAGCGGGTGCTACACCGCCCAGAGCCTCGTCCAGCAGGATCCCGACGTGCTCGTCGACGTCCTGGACCGGCTGCCGTGCCCGTACGGCCTGGTGCGGTACGGCGTGGCACCGGACCACGAGAAGATCAAGTCGCTCCAGAACAACCTGCGGACCGTCCTGGAGCACGAGCGGGTGCGGTTCCTCGGCGGTGTCGCGATCGGCCCCGGTGGGATACCGGCCGCACGGCTGCGCGAGCTGTACCACGCCGTCGTGTACTGCGTGGGCGCCGCGACCGACCGCCATCTGGGCATCCCGGGCGAGGACCTGCCGGGCAGCTGGTCGGCGACCGAGTTCGTGTCCTGGTACAGCGCGCACCCCGATTCGACGGCCGACGGCTTCGTGGCCGGCGCGCGGTCGGCCGTGGTCATCGGCGTCGGGAACGTCGCGGTGGACGTGGCGCGGATGCTGGCGCGCGGGGTGACCGAACTCAGCCCCACCGACATGCCGCAGCCGGCGCTCACCGCGCTGGCGGCCAGCCGGGTGACGGACATCCACATGGTGGGCCGGCGCGGCCCCTCCCAGGCCCGGTTCACCACCAAGGAGCTGCGCGAGCTGGGTTCGCTTCCCGGCACCGAAGTGAAGGTTCGGGCCGGGGAGTTGGCACTGGACCCGGCGTACCTCGACCCCTCTCCCCTGCCGGCACCGCAGCGCCGGAACGTGGAGGTACTGCGGGGCTGGGCGGCAGCCGACCCGCGACCGTCGTCCCGCAGGATCTCGTTGCGCTTCTTCCTCCGTCCCGTCGAACTGCTCGCCGCCGGCGGCCGGGTGGGCGCGGTCCGCTTCGAGCGCACGGCACCGGACGGACACGGCGGCGTGACCGGCACTGGCGAATTCGAGGAGATCGAGGCCCAGTTGGTGCTGCGTTCGGTCGGCTATCTCGGAGTCCCGCTGGAGGGCCTCCCGTTCGACCCCGCGACGGGAACCGTGCCCCACCTCGCCGGACGGGTCCTGCGCGAGGGCACGGTGGCACCGGGCGAGTACGCGGCCGGCTGGATCAAGCGCGGCCCGACCGGCGTCATCGGCACGAACCGGCCATGCGCGAAGGAGACGGCGACGTCATTGCTGGAGGACGCCGACACGCTCGTACACAAAGATCTGCCCGGCGACCCGTTGACGGCACTGCGGGCTGCGGGCGTCGATCCGGTGGAGTGGGCAGGCTGGTGCGCCATTGAGCAAGCAGAGGTGGAACTCGGCGCGTCTCTGGGCAGGGGCGTGGTGAAGCTCCCCGACTGGCAGTCCCTTCTCAACGCCGCTCACGGAATTTAGGGGCGCGGGGCCGTATCGATAAGCGGCTCCGCCGCGTGGGCGCGACCAGCCCCGCACTACCCGCACCAGGCAACGCACCGGCAACACCCCCGAAATCAACAATCTGTTCAACGCCCCTACCGTCTCGGACATGGCCCAAACCACCCCTGTGCACCCCGTGGACGAGGTACCCCCCGTCCGCCAGCTCACCGTCTTCGGCCTCCAGCACGTCCTCGCGATGTACGCCGGCGCCGTGGCCGTCCCCCTGATCGTCGGCGGCGCGATGAAACTCTCGCCCGCCGACCTGGCGTATCTGATCACCGCCGACCTCCTGGTGTGCGGCATCGCCACGCTCATCCAGTGCGTCGGCTTCTGGCGCTTCGGCGTTCGGCTCCCGATCATGCAGGGCTGTACGTTCGCGGCCGTGTCCCCCATGGTCCTGATCGGCACGACGGGCGGCGGACTGCCCGCGATCTACGGCTCGGTGATCGTCGCCGGCCTGGCGATCATGCTGCTCGCGCCGGTCTTCGGGAAACTCCTGCGCTTCTTCCCGCCCCTGGTCACGGGCACGGTGATCCTGATCATCGGCATCTCGCTGCTCCCGGTCGCGGGCAACTGGGTGGCGGGTGGAGTCGGATCGGCCGACTTCGGCGCACCGAAGAACATCGCACTGGCCGTCTTCGTGCTGGCGGTGGTGCTCGGCGTGCAACGCTTCGCGCCCGCCTTCCTGAGCCGGATCGCGGTACTGATCGGCATCGTGGTGGGTCTGGCGGTGGCCGTCCCCTTCGGGTTCACGGACTTCAGCGGGGTCGGGGACGCGGACTGGGTCGGGATCAGCACGCCGTTCCACTTCGGGGCGCCCACGTTCGAGTTCTCGGCGATCGTGTCGATGCTGGTCGTGGCGCTGGTGACGATGACCGAGACGACCGGTGACCTGATCGCGGTCGGCGAGATGACGGACCGGAAGGTCGAGCCGCGCTCGCTCTCGGACGGCCTGCGCGCGGACGGTCTCTCGACGGTGCTCGGCGGTGTCTTCAACACCTTCCCGTACACGGCGTACGCGCAGAACGTGGGGCTGGTCGGGATGACCCGGGTGCGCAGTCGCTGGGTCGTCGCCACGGCCGGCGGCATCCTGGTCCTGCTGGGGCTGCTGCCCAAGCTGGGCGCGGTGGTCGCGGCCGTACCGGCGCCGGTGCTGGGCGGGGCGGGGCTGGTGATGTTCGGGACGGTCGCGGCGAGCGGCCTCAGGACCCTCACCCAGGTGGACTTCAAGGGCAACAACAACCTGACGGTGGTGGCCGTCTCGGTGGCCATGGGTGTGCTGCCGGTCGGGGTCCCGACGATCTACGAGAAGTTCCCCGACTGGTTCCAGACGGTGATGAACAGTGGCATCAGCGCGGGCTGTCTGACGGCGATCGTGCTGAACCTGCTCTTCAACCACATCGGGTCAGCCCCCGAGCCGGCCGGCCTGACGGTCGACGGCGTCGAGCAGGACGCCGAGCAGGCCCGGGAGGAGATCGTCTAGCCGGTCGTGACGCAGGCCGTTCATCTTGGCCGTGCCCCGGTAGGTCTGCCGGATCACCCCTGCCTCGCGCAACACCCGGAACTGGTGGGTGGTCGTCGACTTGGTGACGGGCAGATCGAAGTGCGAACAGGAGAGCTCGTCGCCGGACGGCGGCGAGCTCTCGCACGATCCGGAGCCGCATCGGGTCGGAGAGCGCGTGCAGGACGCCCTCCAGCCGTATGTCGTCGCGCTCGGAGGAGGGCGGCTGGACCCCGGACGACACCGTCCGCTTCGCCGGCGACCTCCGGGCCCACGGCGTCGACCTCCTGGACGTCTCCAGCGGCGGCAACGCGTCGGGCGTCCGCATCCCGGTCGGCCCCGGCTACCAGGTGCCCTTCGCGGCCCGTGTCAAGCACGAGGCCGACCTCCCGGTCGCCGCGGTCGGCCTCATCACGGACACCGAGCAGGCGGAGAAGATCCTCTCCAACGGCGAGGCGGACGCCGTACTCCTGGGCCGCGAACTGCTGCGCAACCCGTCCTCGGCACGGCAGGCGGCACGGGAGCCTGGCGCGGACGTGCGTGTGCCGGACCAGTACCACCGGTCGGTGTGAACTCCGGTTTCCGCAGAGGACCTTCGGCGCGGGGACAGGGCAGGTGGGCTCCCTTGCGCACGGTCGGTTCAGGGTGGTCGGCCTGAGACATCCGTGTGGATGTACGCCCTTGCCGGACCCCTCGACCGGGTGCGAGGCCTGTTGCGCTCCTGGCATGTCGTCCGGCGGGACTCCCGCGTACCGCGCCGGGACATCCCGCCGGAAGAGCCTGCTGTGAGCGCTCAACTCGTCGTACAGGCTGTTCCGTTGAGCGTGAAGCCACCCGGTGCCGCGCTGTTCCCGCCGTGGTTCGCCTGGTACCCGATGGAGACGCTCGCGTTCGGGGCGATCGTCCCGTTGTACGTCGCGTTCGTCGCCGTCACCGCGCCGGAGGCCGGGGTGTACGTGGCGCCCCAGCCGTTGGTGATGGTCTGGCCGGTGGGGAGGGTGAAGGCGAGTTTCCAGGCGTTGATCGTCGTCGTGCCGGTGTTGGTGATGGTGACCGATGCCGTCAGGCCGGTGTTCCAGGCGTTCGTCGTGGCCGTCACCTTGCAGGCGCCCGGCTGGGGTTGGGGCGCCGGGCCCGTGCTGTCGAGGCCGAAGAAGGTAAGGGCTCGTGTGGCCATGCCGTTGGCGTAGAGGTTGTGGCCGACGCCCTGGAGGCTGATCGCCTCGACGGGGGCACGGTCACTGGTGGCGCCGTAGCGGGTGCGGGTCCAGCCGGACTGCGGAGTGTCCGTGGCCGCCGGGGTCTGGCTCACGCCGAGGACGTTCGTCCACTGCTTGATCTCCTCCCCGAAGTTGGGGTAGCGCAGCACGTCGTCCTCGGTGCCGTGCCACACCTGCATCCGCGGGCGGGCGCCGGTGTAGCCGGGGTAGGCGGCACGGACCAGGTCGCCCCACTCCTGCGGGGTGTGCGTGATCGTGCCGCCCGAGCAGGCACTGTTCCACTCCGAGCCGTCCGTGGTGGCGAAGCAGCCGAAGGGGACGCCGGAGAAGGCCGCGCCCGCCGCGAACACGTCCGGGTAGTCACCGAGCAGGACGTTCGTCATCATCGCGCCGGAGGAGATGCCGGTGGCGTAGATCCGGCTGGTGTCGGCGGAGTAGGTGCTGACCGTCCAGTCGATCATGGACTTGATGCCGACGGGGTCGCTGCCGCCACCGCGCTTGAGGGCCTGCGGCGAGGACACGTCGAAGCACTTGCTGGACCGGGTGACCGACGGGTAGATCACCACGAAGCCGTATGTGTTGGCCAGTTGGGCCCATTCCGTGCCGTTGTACATGGCCGGTCCGGAGCCGGTGCAGTAGTGCACGGCCACCACGACCGCGGGGTGCGCGGTGACGTTGTCCGGCACGTACAGGTACATCTGCAGGTTGCTGGGGTTGGTGCCGAAGCCGGTCACCTCGGTGAGGGTCGCGGTGGGGACCGCCTCGGTGCGGGCCACTGCCGTGGGCGCGGTGAGAAACGCCGCCGCGAGTAACGACAGCAGGGCCAACAGCACCGAACTCAGCGGTCTTCTCGTCGTGTTGCGGGGGGTGGTGGACACGGCCTTGCCCCTTTCGTTCAGCAGGACGAATCAGCAGGAGGAACGGCGCCTGGTCGAGGTCGGCCAGGTTCTTGGTCGTGGGGTACAACGGCGGGCCCCGACATCGGCGACCGGTACGCGGCTGCGAGAGCCACGGCCGGCCGAGTGAGCACCAGGCCGCCGACGAACGTACGCATGGGTGGGGTCGACATCGACTCGCCCCTCTCGGAATCTCTCGGAATCTCTCGGAAGGGAAGCGTCCGGCCAGCATCGTGGCATGCACATGCCTGCCATGGAAGCGCTCCCATGCATCGAAAGAATTCGCTGAGGCCCGCCACCTGGGATGACCGAATGTCTTCTGCGCAAAGCGTTGACTAGAAAGCGCTTGCCCCCTACGTTCCGTTCAGCGATGTGACCGACCGAGTGACGACCGGTCGCTACATCCACCGAAAAACCCAGGCGGCGTTCATGTGCACGAACATCGTTCAAGAACATGCACCCGTCTGCATCCTGGAAGGGACGCACCCGCATGCGTACTCGCCCCCCACGTACACACGCGCAAAGATCCGCTCTGGCCGCCGGCGCGGCCGCGCTCGCGACGGCGGCCGCCCTGACCGTCCCGCAGCAGGCCGGGGCCGCCGAGACCTCCCCCATCGGTTTCGGCGCCGGCACGACCGGCGGCGGCAGCGCTTCGGCGGTCACCGTCTCGACACTGGCCGCCTTCAAGACGGCGGTCACCGGCAGCACGGCGAAGGTCGTCAAGGTGAACGGCCTGATCTCGCTGAGCGGCACGGTCGACGTCGGCTCCAACACCACGGTGCTGGGCGTCGGTTCGTCCTCCGGGTTCACCGGCGGCGGACTGCGGCTGAAGAAGGTCACGAACGTCGTCGTCCGCAACCTCAACATCAGCAAGCCGCTCGCACCCGCCGACGGTATCGAGGTGCAGGCCTCGACGAAGGTGTGGATCGACCACAACTCCTTCTCGGCGGACCGCGATCACGACAAGGACTACTACGACGGTCTGCTGGACATCAACCACGCCTCGGACAACGTCACGGTGTCCTGGAACACCTTCAAGGACCACTTCAAGGGCTCGCTCGTCGGCCACAGCGACAACAACGCGAGCGAGGACACCGGCCATCTGAAGGTGACGTACCACCACAACTGGTTCAACAACGTCAACTCGCGCATCCCCAGTCTGCGCTTCGGCACCGGACACTTCTACGACAACTACGTCGTCGGCGCCGAGACCGCCGTGCACTCCCGCATGGGCGCCCAGATGCTCGTGGAGAACAACGTCTTCCGCAGTACCGGAGTCGCTGTCACCACGAACCGGAGCAGTGACGTCGACGGGTACGCCAACCTGCGCGGCAACGACCTCGGCGGAGCCGCCACCGAGGTCTCGCGGGTGGGCACCTTCACCACCGCTCCGTACGGCTACACCGCCGAGCCCGCCTCCTCCGTCGTCACCTCGGTGACGGGCGGCGCGGGCACCGGAAAGATCTGACCACCCCCACCCCGTCAACCCCCCCATCACGGAAGAAGGATTCGGGACATGACTTCTTCACCACGTCCACGCGCGCGTACCCGCGCGCTGACCGGCGCCACGGCCGCACTCGGCCTCTCGGTTGGCATGATCATGACATTGAATGCCCCGACCGCCAGCGCCGCCACCTGGCCCACCGCCAACGGCAGCCAGGCGGTCTCCTCGACCATCCAGCTGTCCGGCACCAAGGACTACGGGATGAAGCGCCTCTACGGCACCGGCGACCTGGGCAGCGGCAGCCAGGACGAGGACCAGGGGCCGATCCTGAACCTGGCCGCCGGAACCGTCCTCAAGAACGTCATCATCGGCGCCCCCGCCGCCGACGGCATCCACTGCGCCGGCAGCTGCACGCTGCAGAACGTCTGGTGGGAGGACGTCGGCGAGGACGCCGCGACCTTCCGCGGCTCCTCGTCATCGAACGTGTACACCGTCTCCGGCGGTGGTGCGAAGTCGGCCAGCGACAAGGTGTTCCAGTTCAACGGCGCCGGGACGCTCAACGTCTCGAACTTCGCCGTGCAGGGCTTCGGCACCTTCGTCCGGTCCTGCGGCAACTGCTCCACGCAGTACAAGCGGACGATCAACCTCAACACCATCGAGGCGACCTACTCGGGCAGCAAGCTCGTCGGCATCAACACCAACTACGGCGACAGCGCGACCCTGAAGAAGATCACGATCGTCGGCGACTCCAGCAAGAAGATCATCCCGTGCCAGAAGTACATCGGTAACAACACGGGCAAGGAGCCGACCACGAACGGCACGAACGCCGACGGTACTTACTGCAAGTACGCGACCTCGGACATCACCTACAGGTAGCCCTCTCGCAGGTGAAGGCGGCCGTACGAAGCGTCCCCGCACGACGCTTCGCGCGGCCGCCGTGTCATGTCCGGAGGTGATGCTGGGGGACGGTGTCCGCCAACTCCCGCTGATAGTCCGCGTACATGGAGCGCAGCTCGGCGCCGGGCCAGTCCGGCGGCAGGAGTTCCGGCGGCAGCACCGGATCGGCCAGGAGATGCCGTACGACGGCCGCGAAGCCGGTGAGCCGGTCCGCGGGCCGGTCCGCGCGGGCGACATGGTTGAGCAGCGCCCGGGCCCGGGCCGCCCAGTCGTCGAGGGGCCACAGCGCGGCGGGCTCGGGTCCGGGGCGCGCGGGGCGGGCCGTGAAGCACTGGGCGATCCCGTCGAGGTCGTCCGGGAGCGGCCGGAGCAGGTTGGCGGGGCGCAGCCAGACGCCCTCACGGAGTTCGGCGAGCCGCAGTGCGGTGAGTCGCGCGCGCAGTTCCGCGCGTTCGGCCGGTCCACGGCCCGTCGCGGTGATCACGACCGTCTCCCAGTCGCCGCCCCACGCGCGCGTGCGAGGGTGCACGGAGTCGTCCTGGCGCCGCTGACGGGCCAGCAGACGGTCGCTGAGACCGTAGACGGAGTCGGCGCGGAGCAGGTCACCGGCGGTCACCATCCGGCTCAGGGCGGCCCGCAGCGTGGACCCGCCGACACCGAACGGCTCCACCGCGCGGACCAGGTCCTTGACGGGCATCTCCGGCGGATGCGCGCCGAGGAGCAGACTCAGCACGACCGACCGCGCGGACAGCGGTCGCAGGTCGACCTCTCCGGGCTGCACCGACACGTTCCTCCGCATGGTCACGTACTGTACGTCTTGTTGCACTATTGATACAGCCGCAGCGAAGTCGCAACATGGGGGCCATGACCTCCGTACCCGCGCCCGATCGGTCCGCCACTCACACCGTCACGAATCAGCCATCTCCCCTGGCTCCCTACGACGCCTCCGACGACCCCGTCCTGCTGGAAGGGCTGCGCCGTGAGGGTGCCGGCTGGGCCGAGGAGGGGCTGCGGCGGCTCGGTCTGCGGGCCGGCAGCGCCGAGGCCCAGGAGTGGGCGGATCAGGCCAACCGGAACGAGCCGGTGCTGCGTACGCACGACCGCTACGGCAACCGGGTCGACGAGGTCGACTTCCACCCGAGCTGGCACCACCTGATGCGCACCGCCGTCGCCGAGGGACTGGCCGGCACGCCGTGGGCGGAGGACCGTGCCGGGGCCCATGTCGCCCGTACGGCAGGCGGGTTGGTCTGGGGCCACACGGACGCCGGCCACGGCTGTCCCACGTCGATGACGTACGCGGCGATCCCGGCACTGCGCAAACAGCCGGACCTGGCGAAGGTCTACGAGCCCCTGCTGACCGGCCGCGAGTACGAGCCGGAGCTCCGGGTGCCGACCGAGAAGCGCGGGCTGCTCGCGGGCATGGGGATGACCGAGAAGCAGGGCGGTTCCGACGTCCGGACGAACACCACGACGGCCACGCCGACGGCCGAGTCCGGCGTGTACACGCTGCGCGGTCACAAGTGGTTCACGTCGGCGCCGATGTGCGATGTGTTCCTGGTGCTGGCGCAGGCGCCCGGCGGGCTGTCGTGTTTCCTGGTCCCGCGCGTCCTGCCGGACGGCAGCCGCAACACCTTCCGCATCCAGCGCCTCAAGGACAAGCTCGGCAACCGGTCGAACGCGTCCTCCGAGCCCGAGTTCGACGGGACCGTCGCCTGGCTGGTCGGCCCCGAGGGGCAGGGCGTGAAGACCATCATCGAGATGGTCAACTGCACGCGCCTGGACTGCGTGATGATGTCGGCGACGCTGATGCGCCGGACGCTCGTCGAGGCGGGGCATCACGCCCGGCACCGCAGCGCGTTCGGTGCCCGGCTGGTGGACCAGCCGCTGATGCGCAACGTGCTGGCCGATCTGGCGCTGGAGTCCGAGGCCGCCACGACGCTCACGCTGCGCCTCGCGGGCGCCGCCGACCGGGCGGTGCGCGGGGACGCCGGCGAGCAGGCGTTCCGCCGTATCGCCACCGCGGTCGGCAAGTACTGGGTCACCAAGCGGGGCCCGGCCTTCACCGCGGAGGCCCTGGAGTGCCTCGGCGGCAACGGCTACGTGGAGGACTCGGGCATGCCCCGGCACTACCGTGAAGCGCCGCTGCTGTCGATCTGGGAGGGGTCCGGGAACGTCAACGCCCTCGACGTCCTGCGGGCGCTGCGCCGTGAGCCCGACACCGCCCAGGCCCTGTTCGGCGAACTCGCCCTGGCCCGGGGGGCGGATGCCCGACTTGACGCGTCCGTGGCCCGGCTGAAGGACCTGCTGGCCACAGCGTCCGAGGCGAGTGCCCGTCGGCTGGTGGAGCACATGGCCCTGACGCTCCAGGCCTCCCTGCTCGTCCGGCACGCTCCTTCCGCCGTGGCCGACGCGTTCTGCGCGACCCGGCTCGACGGCGACTGGGGGCACGCCTTCGGCACACTGCCCGACGCCGTGGACATGGACACGGTCCTCGGGAGGGCGCTGACCGGCGACGACTGAGGCCGTTCCAGGCCCACTTGGTCCACCTGGCGAAAACCGGACCGCCTCCCTGTCCGGATCGCTCACCGTCACAGCCTGATTCCGCTTCGTTGTCAGTCCCGTGGTGCAGACTCCGATCAGTTGGTACTTCGCCTGGGGGAGGACGACGTGTTCACGGGGATCAACGAGGTCGACTGGGCCTCGCTGCGGCATGCGTACGGCAGTGCGGAGGACGTGCCCGCACTGTTGCGGGGGCTCGCCTCCGTGGATCCGGTCGAGCGGGAGACCGCCCTTGACGGGATGTACGGCGCCGTGCACCACCAGGGAGACGTGTACGACTCGACCCTGGCCTGCGTTCCGTTTCTGCTCACGCTCGTGGCGAGCGGGGAGGTGGCGGACCGGGCCGGCATCGTCGAACTCCTTGTCAGCATCGGGTCGGAGTACGAGGACCGTGAGACCGGCGTCGAGGACGGTCTCCTGGCCCGGGTCGGGGTCCGCGCCGGCGCCGAGGTGTTCGTCCGGCTGGCGGCGGACGCCGACCCCGCCGTCCGCCGGGCCGCACCCGGGGCCCTCGTACGCTTCCTCGACGAACCGGCCCGCGTGCTGGGCCTGTTGCGGGAGCGCTTCACGCTGGAGCGGGACGACCGGGTGCTGCTCGCCCTCACCGAGGGTTTGGGGCTTTTCGTACGACGGCATCCCGGACACGCGGCCGAGGCGCTGGAGTTGCTGACGGTACAGAGCGCGCCGCCCTACGATCCGGCCCTGCGGCTGGCCGCCCTCGGTCAGCTCGCCGACTGCGCCCCCGACCGGCTGCCGCCCGACCTGGTGCCGGTCGCCGTCGGACTGCTCAGGGAACGGTCGGGGAGCCGACCCACCAGACGGTACGGCGTCGACTGCTCCCACGCCGACACGCTCGTGGGGCGGCTGAGGCGACTGCGGCCCTCGGACGAGGAGGGCTCGCAACTGCTGCGGACCCTGCACCGCGGACTCGGCGACCGGCTCGACGAGCGAACGGCCCTGCTCCTGGGGCAGTTGACGGCTCCTGACGCCGTCGACCGGTGCAACGCCGTGTGGATGTCGGCGGGGCTCTTCCGCGAGTGGCGCGCCGACTGGGCCGAGCCGGTCACCCTGATCGGCGCTCAACTGGACGCCGACCAGGGCAGGTTGCGGGATGCCGCGGTATCCGTCCTGGAGAACCTGTTCGGCCTTGCCGCCCCCGCCGCCGATGGCCTGGCCGCCCTGGTGACCGCCCGGCCCGAGCTGTGGGTCCGCCGGTGGGAGCGCGGGGCACCTACCCTGGGCGGTCCGCTCAAGGCCCTTGCCAGGAGCGGGGATTCACGGGCCGTGCCGGTTCTTGCGGAGGTGCTGGACGGGGTGGTCGTACCCGACGACCTGGGGCATGTGATCGGTCATCTGGGCGCCGCCGCGGCCCCGCTCGCGCCCGCGTTGCGTCGTCGGCTGGGAGAGGTCCCGCTGGACTCCCCCGGGATGTTCGAGCGAGCCGTACCTCTGTTGTCGGCGCTCACCGCGCTGGGTGACGCGAAGGCCGTACCGGAGGTGCTGCGGCTGGTGCGGGGCATGTCGGTGGGGCTGCGGTTGCGGGACGCGGTGGCGGAGTCGGCCGTAAGGGCTCTGGACGCGTTCGGGGGTGCGGCGGCCTCCGAGGTCGTACCGGTGCTGCGGGAGCTGCTGGAGACAGAGTGCGCGGCGGACGCGGCGGGGGCGTTGTGGTCCGTGGAGGGGGACGTGTCGGCGGTAGTGCCCGTGCTGATGGCCGAGTTGGGGGAGGGGCGGCCGCGGAGAGGGGCCGCCGCGGGGGCGCTGGCGCGGCTCGGTGGCCCGGCGGCGGATCCGGCGCTGCCGGGGCTGCGCCGGATGCTCCGGGCCGAGGACCTGTGGGAGCGAGTGGCCGCCGCGGGCGCGGTGTGGCGGATCAGCGGGGACTCAGACCTCGCCGCGCCGGTTCTGCGGGCCGCCTGGACGGAGAATCCGTGCACACGCCGGACCGTCACCACCTGCCTCGCCGGGCTCGGCCCCGCCGGAGCGCCCCTCCACGACCTTCTCCGGGAGGAGCTGGCAGCTCGGCGGCGGCATCTGGCGTCACCGTCCGGTGGGCACGGCAGCCATGACGTGCTGGACGACGAGCGGTTGGTGCGGGCGTGCGGGGAGGTGCTGAACGGCGGGTAGGACGGGGTGCGGGGTGGACAGGGGGCGGGGAGCCTGCGGTCGGCAGGGGGCCGGGGAGAGCCCGGCCGGCAGGGGGGCCGGGGAGTCCGGTCGGCAGGGGATCGATCTGCTCCCCTGCCCCGCCACCTTCCGTTCCTCTGCCCCCGCTACCTTCCGTCCGCCCGCCTCCCGCCCCACAGCGGTCCGAAGTGGGCCCAGTCCGTGTTCCACTGGTCGAGGCGGCGGCGTTCCATGCGCCCCCGGAGGACTCGGCCGCCGACGAAGGGGACGGCGGCGGAGCTGATGCCGACCAGGGTGCCGATCATCGCGGCGCGGATCTGGGCCTGGCCCTCGGTGGCGGGCTGGGTCATCAGGCGGCCCTCGGCATCCGTCCAGACGGTGACCGGGGTGCCCTGGGTGCTGCCGGGATCGACGCGGACCTGCCCTGTGTGGGAGGAGCCGTCAGTACCGCTCCAGGCGACCTTGCCCCACACCCGCTCACCGCTCGCCGTGCCCGGATCGGCCGTACCGGGCGCCTGTTCGGTGAGCCGCGCCACGACCGGCCGCCATTCGACGCGCTCCAGGGCCAGCTGGTGCTCGACGGCCCGGCTCACCGCCAGCCCTCCGAACACACCGGTTAACACGGTGAGCAGCCAGGCACCGAGCACGACCCACGCCTCGACGGTGTCGGCGCGGCGTCTGAGCGGATTGCGCCGCCACCGCCACAGCCAGACCTTGGGACCACGGAACGCCATCGAAGGCATCCTCCTCATGAGCGACGGGCGCACGAACATGCCGGACCGACCTCCCATACGGGAGAGCCCTCCTCGATGCTCACGGCTCACGGCGAGTTCTCCGTCACGACGGTCCCACTGGCAGACCGCCGCCGCGGGCATCTTGCGGAAAGCCGCCCCCGAATCGGCGCAGCCCGTTACCATCCGGGCGCTGACCTGGGGTGAAGCCCTTTCCAGAGGTGACTGTCAGTGCTGGGGTGCAGACTGGCCGGTGGCTGGGACAAAGAGGTCACAGCACAGCGGAGGTGATCGGTATGACGGAGAAGCTGCTTGCCGTGGGAACCCGCAAAGGCCTGTTCATCGGGCGTGCGCGCGGCGGCACCTGGGAGTTCGACGAGAGCCCGTACTTCAACGCGCAGGCCGTGTACTCGGTCGCGATCGACACCCGTGGCGAGCGCCCGCGGCTGCTGGCCGGCGGGGACAGCGCGCACTGGGGACCGTCCGTGTTCCACTCCGACGACCTCGGCCGCACCTGGACGGAGCCCGCCCAGCCCGCCGTGAAGTTCCCGAAGGACACCGAGGCCTCCCTTGAGCGGGTCTGGCAGTTGCACCCGGCGACGGCCGAGCCGGACGTGGTGTACGCGGGCACGGAACCCGCGGCGTTGTACCGCTCCGAGGACCGCGGGGAGAGCTTTGAGCTCGTCCGGCCGCTGTGGGAGCACCCGACCCGTTCGAAGTGGGTGCCGGGCGGTGGCGGTGAGGGCCTGCACACCGTCCTCACCGACCAGCGGGATCCGCGTGCGGTGACGGTGGCCGTCTCCACCGCCGGGGTGTTCCGCACCAAGGACGGTGGCGCGAGCTGGGAGCCGTCCAACTCCGGTGTCTCCGCGGTCTTCCTCCCTGATCCCGACCCCGAGTTCGGCCAGTGCGTGCACAAGGTCGCCCGGGACGCGGCCGATCCGGACCGGCTGTATCTCCAGAACCACTGGGGCGTGTACAGAAGCGACGACGCCGGGGCGCACTGGACGGACATCGGCGAGGGGCTGCCGTCCACCTTCGGTTTCGCGGCTGTCGCACATCCCCACCGGGGCGGGACGGCGTACGTCTTCCCGATCAACGCCGACGTGGACCGGGTGCCGGCCGGGCACCGCTGCCGGGTCTTCCGCACCGCGGACGCGGGCAAGACCTGGGAGCCGCTCACCGCGGGGCTGCCGCGGGAGGACCACTACGGCACGGTGCTGCGGGACGCCATGTGCACGGACGACGCGGACCCGGCGGGCGTCTACTTCGGCAACCGCAACGGCGAGGTGTACGCCTCCGCCGACGACGGCGACAGCTGGCGCCAGTTGGCCTCGCATCTGCCGGACGTGCTGTGTGTGCGGGCGGCGGTGGTCGGGTGATCCGGGACGCGTAACCGCGGGCCTCGGCCGACGGTTGATCACCCCCAGCGGGCCCTCCCACGAAAGTCGTGGGAGGGCCCCACTCTTCCCCGGGCCCGCTCGCCCCGTCCCCCACCTGCAACAACAGCCGCGATGCCTGCTTTTGTGACACCTCCGGCCCCAGCCGCCCCTTGAAACCCGTGGGAAACAAGGTCTTGTACCCGAGTTAAAACGACGGTTAGTTTAACCGCCATTCGAAGCCCGGCCTGATCACCCGGGCGACTCCAGGGCGTGTGCATGTCTCAAGGAAGGGCAATGCCATGACGCTTGACCGAGCGCAGTTCTCTCGTCGGGGTTTTCTGGGTCTGGGAGTCGCGGCGGGGGTGATCACGCTGACGGCGTGCGGCTCCGGCAGCGGGTCGGGTGACGCCCCGCTGGTGATGACGGTGTGGGGCGGGGAGACCGACCGGGCCGCCTACCAGAAGCGCATCGACCTGCTGGTGAAGAAGTACCCCGACCTGAAGGTGAAGCTCCAGCTGATCCCGTCGGACTCGTACCCGCAGAAGGTGCAGACGATGATCGCGGGCGGCAGCGGCCCGGACATCATGCAGGTCGCGGAGAACGTCAACGTCTACTCCAGCAAGAACCAGCTCCGGCCGCTCGACGACCTGGCCAAGAGCGCGGGACTGGATCTGACCCAGCGGTTCGGGACGATCGGTTCGCTGTACTCGTACGAGGACAAGGTCTACGCGATACCGGACCGTTCGGGCGCGATGATCATGTACTACAACAAGACCCTGTTCGAGAAGAAGGGCATCAAGGCCCCCACGGCGGAGTGGAGCTGGGACGACACCCTCGACGCGTTCAAGGAGCTGACGGAGAAGGGCAAGACCTGGGGGTACGGCGGTGCCGGCTGGTGGCCCGTGTGGTGGAGCCTGGCGTACCAGAACGGTGGCGCGATCATCGACGCCGACGGGAAGCCGACGGCGGACAGTGACGAGGTCGTCGAGGCACTGCAGTGGGCGGGCGACCTGCTCTTCAAGCACGGGGTGACACCGTCGAAGGCGCAGTACGCAGACATGGGCACGGACGTCGGCGGTGACCAGGCCTTCGCGGCCGGCACGGTCGCGGTGAGCACCACCGGGTTCTGGGCCATCGCCGGCCAGGCGAAGTCCACGTTCGAGTGGGACATCGCCCCGATGTGGCGCGGCAAGAAGCAGGCCGTGTCCTCCTTCGGCAGCGGTCTCGCCATCTCCCGTACGGCGAAGAACCCGACCAACGCCTTCAAGGCGATCGACTTCCTCACCTCGCCCGAGGCCCAGCAGCAGATCATCGCCGCCGCCGAGGACGTGCCGGCCAACCTGGAGGTGCAGAAGAGCGAGGCGTTCCTCAAGCCGGCCTGGATGAAGACCCCGCTGAGCATGGACGTGTTCGCCGAGTCCAGCGAGTTCCTCTTCAAGGCACCGTTCATCCCCGAGTGGAACGAGATGCAGGCGGCCATCGACACCACGACCGCCGACTTCTGGCTCGGCAAGGAGAAGAGCGCCAAGAAGGTTCTGACCGCCCTCCAGAAGAGCCTGGAATCCATCGTCAAGTCCGCGGGATGACCGGCCATGGCAATGTCGCGGATGCGGCGCCGTGAGGCGCTCTCCTTCTATCTGTTCGTCTCTCCCTGGGTGATCGGCTTCCTCGCCTTCCTGCTCGGGCCGATGATCTCGTCGATCTACTTCTCGATGACGGACTGGGACTCCTTCACCCCGCCCAAGTGGGTCGGCCTGGACAACTACACCAAGCTGCTCACCGAGGATCCCGTCTTCTGGAAGGCCCTCGGGAACACGCTCTTCTACGCGGCGCTCTCCGTGCCCCTGGGTCTGCTGGTCGGCCTGTGGCTGGCGAACCTGCTCAACAAGCAGGTCCGGGTCCGCAAGCTGTTCCGCACCCTGATCTACCTGCCGACACTGGTCCCCCTGGTCGCCGCGTCGCTGGCCTTCCGGGTGGTGCTCGCCCCCTCCGGCCCGCTCAACGACGCGCTCGGGTGGGTCGGGATCAAGGGACCGCAGTGGCTGCTCGACCCGAGCTGGGTGAAGTACGCCCTGATCCTGTTGTCGGTGTGGGGCGCGGGCAGCGCGACCGTGCTGCTGCTCGCCGCCATGAAGGGCATCCCCCGGGAGCTGTACGAGGCGGCCGAGATCGACGGCGCGGGACCGGTGCGGCAGTTCTGGAGCATCACGGTGCCCCAGCTGACCCCGGTCATCTTCTTCAACCTGGTGATGGGGCTGATCGCGGCGTTCCAGGTCTTCTCACAGGTGTACATCCTCACCCCGAAGGCCTCCCAGCCCGGCACCTACAACGCCAGCCAGACCACCGTGCCGTACCTCTTCGACCAGGCCTTCTCCTACTACCACATGGGCTACGCCTCGGCGATCTCATGGCTGCTGTTCGCCGTGATCCTGGTGTTCACCCTGGTGGCCTTCCGCACCACCCGCCGCTGGGTGTTCTACGAGACCGAGGTGAAGTGATGGCGACCCTCGCACCCACCGTCGCACCGCAGCAGGGCGGGCAACTCCACAAGGACGAGGAGCCCGTGGGCGGTTCGGCCCGCGTCCTCGGGGTCTTCAGGGCGACGCCGTTCACCTACGCGACCCTGATCATCGTGTCGGCGGTCCTCTCGGTCCCGCTGGTGTTCGCCGTGTCGATCTCGCTGTCGAGCGACCACACGGTCACCACCAACACGTTCACGATCTTCCCGCACGAGTTCGAGTGGCGGAACTTCACCCGGGTCTTCGGCAGCGATCTGCCGATGGGCCGGTTCCTGGTCAACTCACTGATCATCTCGCTGGGTTCGGTCATCGGCCAGATGGTGTCGAGCGGTCTGGTCGGCTACGCCTTCGCACGTCTGAGGGCCCCCGGCAAGAACGTGATGTTCCTGGTCGTCATCGCCACGATGATGATCCCGACGCAGATCACGATGATCCCCCAGTTCATCCTGTTCAAGGACCTGGGCTGGGTGAACACCTATCTGCCGCTGATCGTGCCGAACTTCTTCTCCAACGCCTTCAACGTCTTCCTGGTCCGGCAGTTCGTCTCCCGCCTGCCCAGTGAGCTCGACGAGGCGGCCATGGTGGACGGGCTCGGGTTCTTCGGCATCTACCGGCGCATCATGCTCCCGATGCTGTGGCCCGTCCTGATCGCGATCGGCATCTTCACCCTGACCTACAACTGGGGTGACTTCATGGGGCCGTTGATCTACCTCAACGACGAGTCGAAGATGCCCCTCGCCCTCGGCGTGCAGTACATCACCACCACCGCCGTGGCCGGCCAGCCGCCGCCGTGGAACCTGGTGATGGTCGGCTCGATCCTCCTCACGCTGCCGATGATCGCCGTCTACTACCTGGGCCAGCGGTACCTGTACGAGATGGACATCAGCGGCGGAAGCGCGGGAGTCAAGTGAGGGGGCGGTGGCGCGCCCGGCTCCAGCAGGTCCGGTACTCCGGCCGGCCGGAGTACCGGGGCGGGCGACCGGCGGCGGGCCGGCCCTCGTCGCGCCGGCGCCCGAGGACGCCGTACGCCTGCGGGCGAGGGACCCCGACGCAACGGTGCACCTGACCGACGCGCCGGCCGCACGGAGCACGCCGCCGCCCGTTGCCGTACGGGAGGTGCGGCGGCGTGCGACGGCGGCGGCTCCCGAGAAGCCGGCGGACGCATCCGACGATCGCCGGGTTCGGGCCGCCGGCGCTGCACCTCGGGGCGCTGCGGGGACTCGGCGCGGTCCGGGGGCTGACCGACGTGTCCGCCCGGTGGGCGCTGAACGGCCGCTCGGCGCCTCTGCGGGGGGCTCGGCGGGCGGAGCAGCACCCGTGTCGGTCTGCCCGTCACCTATACGCGCGAGGTCGGGTCGGCCACCGCGTCGGCGTTGCAGCTGCGAGGTCACGCTGCCGCAAGCTGCTCGGCCTGGAGCCGGTGACGGACTGGTCGTGTGCCGCCCAGGACGACGGTCTGCTGACCGGTTTCGCCACCGCGCCCGACACCGCACCAGGGCAGGTGATCCGACTGCCGCTGCCCCGGGAGGGATCGCAGATCCGGGTGACCGATGGGCCGGCGGAGAATCGAACAAACTCTGGGTGCCGCTCGGATGGTCCGGCCTGGCCCTACTGGCGAAGGGCACTGCCGGACCGGGTGATCCGGAGCTCGTTAAGCTGTGGTGGGAGTCCTCTGACAACTGAAGGAGCATGGTGGCGCGGCACACGGCTCGTGATCTTCGCAGCGAGAACCGCTTCAAGGTTCTGCACGCTTTGTTCGAACTCGGGCCGTCCACCCGGCAGGAACTCGCCCGGCACACGGAGCTCAGTGCGGCGACCGTGGCGACCCTGGTCACCGAGTTCCTGTCCGAGGGCGTCCTGCGGATCTCGAACGTGGAGCGCAACACCGGCGGGCGGCCGCAGGAGCGGCTCACCATCGACCCCGAACGCGGCCGCATCGTCGGCGTCGACGTGGCCGAGACCTACGTCGACGCCACGCTGTACGACCTCGGCCTCGGCGTGCTCGGCCACGGCGAGGTCGCGCTGGACGAGGACGAGAACGACCCCGCCTACGTCATCGACGGGATCGTTCGCGCCGTCGGCGCCGCGGTCGGGGCCGGCGACCTCGACCGTGAGCGCGTCATCGGCGTCGGCGTCAGCATGCCGGGGCATGTGCATCCCGACGCCGGCGTCTCGGTCTTCGCGCCCAACTGGGACTGGCACGACGTCCCGGTCGAGAAGATGCTGGAGGAGATCCTCCCGGTCCCGGTGTACGTCGACAACCCGCTCAAGGCGGTCGTCCTGTCCGAGCTGTGGTTCGGGGTGGGGACCGTCGTGGACAGCATGGCCGTCGTCAACCTCGGCACCGGCGTCGGCGCCGGTATCGCCATCGACGGTTCGCTGATCCGCGGCACCACCAACAACGCCGGTGAATGGGGCCACACACTGCTCCAGTTGGACGGCAGGCAGTGCCGCTGCGGCCGGCGTGGCTGCGTCGAGGCGTACGTCGGCGCCCCGGGCCTGCGCACCACGCTCACCGAGATCGATCCGGAGCATCCCACGCTAGGGCAGTCCCGGCAGCGCGACTTCGTGGTGGCGGTCGCCGAGGGCCTGGCCGCGGAGGATCCGGCGCTGTCGGCGCTGGCCCTGCGGACCTCGCGTTACCTCGCCGCGGCGCTCGGAGACCTGGTCAACCTGCTCAACGTCCCGCATGTGACCCTCACCGGCTGGGCCTCCGAGGCCCTGGCGGAATGGCTCGTGCCCGCCGTGCGTGAGGAACTCCCCCGGCATGTCATGCCCGGCTCCCTGTCGTCCCTCACCGTCGAGCCCTCCCGGGTCTCGGGCAACGCCGTCGCCCTCGGCATGGCGGCCTTCACGCTTCAGCAGTTCCTCGACCGCCTCGGCCTGGCCGGCCCGGCCGGGACCCGGCCACGGCAGGATCCGGAGCAGGTCAACTGAGCCCTGCGGCAGGGGGCGTGAGCCGGCGTGCGGGACGTCGGGCGCGGCAGGCCCCCGGGCGATGTCCCTCGCGTGTGAGGCCCTGGACGGGCTAGTCCGGTGCGACGCGGCCAAGGCCTGCGTCGAAGCTGAGGGGCAGGGGGTTCTCGCTCGAGATCGAAAGAGGTCCCTGTGAGTGCCGACGTAATGCGTGTCGCGGTCATCGGGGACTGCCCCGTCTTCCGGCGCGGTCTGTCGCGCCTGATCCACACGGTGCCCGACCTCGACCTCGTCGCCGCGGCGCCGTCCGTGCAGCGGGCGGACGGCGCTCTCCGGCACGCGCACGTGGTCCTGGTGGACCTGGAGCGGCCCGCACCGGAACTCGTCACGGTCGTGGCGCAGCTGCGCGACCGGGGGCACGGCGTCATCGTCGTGTCGTCCTCGCCGCAGATCGATGCCGTCCAGGTGATCCAGGCAGGGGCCCACGGCTACCTGAGCCGGCAGACCGAGGAGGACGAGGTGCTCAGGGCGATCCGTGCCGTCGGCTCGGGGCGCAGCTACGTGTGCCCGCCCGCCAGCCGGCTGCTGCCACGCTCACCGCACCTGACGGACCGGGAACGGCAGATCCTCCGGCTGCTCGCGCACGGCGCGACGGACCACGAGATCGCCGGTCGGTTGCGCATCAGCAAGCACACCGTCCAGTCCCATCTGGACCGCATCGGCGAGAAAACGGGTTCCCGGCGCCGTTCGGATCTGACCCGTCTGGCCGTGGAGCAGGGGTTCACCGGCTAGCTGTGGAGCCGTCGTGAGCTGTGTACGTGGGCAGCTGTGCCCACGGGTGGTGGGCAGACCTCGCCCTTGATCCGCGCGCGAGGAAGCCGGAGCTTGGAATGCGGAGCCTGGAACAGGCCCCCACCAGCGCGTCCGTCGGACGGTGGATCGGAAATCCATGGCCTGGCGTTCCTCGGGCAACCGTTCGCGACGCGTGCCGACGAGCTAGGAGAAGCCATGCGTAATCGTCTCGCCATCTGCGCCGTCACGGCGATTCTGCCGGCGACAGCCGCTGTCTCCCTGGCGGTAGCGACCCAGGCACAGGCCGACCCGGCGAAAGCCACCGTGACGGTCACCGGTTCGGTCGAGGACTGCCCTGACAGCGGGTCCGCTCCCGTGAAAGTGACGGTCAAGACGAGCAAGGAGACCCGCACCGACAAGACCGACGTCGATGACACGGGCGAGTACTCGGTGAAGTTCACCAAGATCTCCAAGAGTGGTCTGTCCGCCACGGCCACGGTGACCTGCGAGGACGGCGACACCTACAAGGACACCTTCAAGATCAAGAGGCCTGCCGGCACGTCCACCACTCAGGAGACCGACATCGAGGCACCGTAGCGTGGCTCGTCGGAGTGCGTCGATGTAGGCGTGATCGGCGGCCAGGCGGGCCGCCGACCTCGGGTCAGGTCCCTCGGCCACGCGCTGCCGTGGCCGAGGGACCACGACGTCGACCTGCCTGAGCGGGATCAGGACGTCACGGTCCGCGAGGAGGATCGCCGCGTGGCCGCCGGCGTACGTCGCCGAACCCACCGGGGCGCCGAGGCCGTCCACGGCCTCGGCGAGTTCGTTCGGCTCGGAGGCCGAATTCGTCACGGTCAGCTGGATGTCCCTCCGCCGATTGTCCGGGGTGACACCGGTCCCTCGGGGCCGTAGCCGAGGCGGATCGCGATCTGTGCGTGACACGGGCGGGCGTCGGTCGGGGGTGTGAGGCGTTCGCGCAGGTCGGGCCATTCCATCGCCTGGTGCAGGAGCGACGCCCGGACTCCGTGGACGGTGGCGACCAGCAGCACCCGTTCGAGGGCCTGCCCCGCGCGAAGCCAGTCGCTGCGGCGGTCGTGGACGCTGGACAGCAGGGCGATCGAGGGCTGTTCCTCGAAGGCGCGGGCGGTCAGCGCCCGCGCCTGAGCGTGGCTGCCGAAGTCCCGCATGGGGACGCGGTCCAAGACGTCGTGGGGGCCCAGTGCCTCGGGCGGGATACCCAAGCCGGTGTCGCCGCTCTCCGTCACCCATCGGCGGCTTTCCGCGACGCGATCCTGGTCGATGGTGTTGCGCTGTTCCGCTTCCCTGGTGAGACGCAGCACGCGCTCGGTCCGGGGCGCCCCGAAGTGCTGCAGCCGAGCCCCTTCCACGTGGGCCGCATCGGCGAGCTCGGCGAGGACGGGAGCGGGCAGCGGTCGCCCCGTGAAGGGGAAGCGACTGCTGTGACGACGCCACACGGCGTCGTAGAGGGGGCTGTACGGGGCGGTCCTGGCGGTTCCGCCGAGACGTACGGTGGCGAGCAGGTCCGGTTCGTCCGCGCGGGGAAGCAGCCGCGTCACCGGTTCCCAGCCGAAGTGCTCGACCGCGATCCGCAGGTTCAGGACGGCGCAGCCCACGGACAGGTGCAGAGCCTGGCCGGTCGGGTCGATCCGGCGCAGGCCCCGCTGTGTGGCCGCGCGGATCTCCAGCGTGAGCTGGTCGGGGTCGAGGCGGAAGCGCCAGGGCTGGGTGTTGTGGATCGAAGGGGCGGCCACGGCCGCGGAGACCAGTGTCTCCAGGGTCGCCGCGTCGAGGACCGCGGTACGCGTCGGGGGCATCGGGGCTCCTCCCCGCCCTGCGCCGAAGGAGGCACCGGGCTTCTCGGTGACCGGATCAGCGTCGCGCCCGGCACATGTGAGGAGCAGGGGCCGCTCGGCCTCGAGTGGGTTCTGGACGGCCCCGTCGAAGCTCACTTCGTGGGACGGCCGCCGGTGTCGGGCTGGTCCAGGTGGGAGGCGAGCACCGCGGCCTGGACGCGGCGCTGGACACCGAGTTTGGCCAGCAGCCGCGAGATGTGGTTCTTGACAGTCTTCTCCGACAGGAAGAGTTTCCTGCCGATCTCGCGGTTGGTCAGACCGTCGCCGATGAGGGCGAGGATGTCCCGCTCGCGAGGCGACAGGCTCGCCAGCTCCGGTGCCACAGCCGGTGCCTCGGCGGGGTCGGCTCGCAGTGAGCGCATCAGGCGGGTAGTGGTCGCGGGGTCGAGCATCGACTGGCCCGAGGCGACCGTGCGGACCGCCGAGACCAGGTCGGAGCCCCTGATCTGCTTGAGGACGTAACCGGCTGCTCCGGCCATGATGGCGTCGAGCAGGGCGTCCTCGTCGTCGAACGACGTGAGCATCAGACAGGCCAACTCCGGCATCTGGCTGCGCAGTTCGCGGCAGACCGTGATGCCGTCACCGTCCGGGAGCCGTACGTCGAGGACGGCGACGTCGGGGCGCAGTGCGGGTCCTCGGACCAGGGCGTGCTCGACGGTGCCGGCGTCGCCGACCACCGAGATGTCCGGTTCGGCGTCGAGCAGGTCGGTCAGGCCCCGCCGTACGACCTCGTGGTCGTCCAGCAGGAAGACACGGATCGGGTTGTCCTCCGTGAAGGTGCCTGGCTCGGTCATGACGACCCCTCGTTCCCCGGTGGCGGACGGACTGCGGGCTGTCCCTGAGGACGATCATCGCTCGCGGGGGCCGGACGCACTAGGGCCGATCGGCCCAAGGTGCGCCGGAAGGCCGGGCGTCCATGGCCCGCCCGGCATCCGTGGCAGGCGTGGCACGGGCGGCCACGGGGATCAGGGACGTGTCCCGGACCCGGCCGACGAACCGCACCGTCGTCCACGATCTCGCGCCGCACCTCCTGCGCGATCTCCTCGTCGCCGCGCAGGAACACCTTGAGCAGGTCGGAGCTGCTGACGACGGCCTGCAGCATGCCCAGTCCGTCGACCAGCGGCAGGCTTGACGCCGGCGTGCGCCATGGTCCGGGCGGCCTGGCGAGCGTGGCGTCCGGGGCGGCCGCGGCGCCTGTCGGACCTGGCGAAGTGCGGGGCCGTCACCGCGGAGGAGCTGCTGACCTCGCCCGCGACAGCGCCCCGGACTGGCGGGCCGGAACACGCAGGCCTCGCCTGCGAGGACGGGCAGGGCGCTGATGCCCCGGTCCCGCATCAGCCGCACGATCTCCTTGAAGGTGGCCCTGCGGCCGACGGCGGCCACCGTCAGACGATGCTTCCGGAGCCGTACGGGGCGTACAGGTCCAGGAGCCGGATCCGGGCGGAGTGCAGACGGTGGGCGAGCACGTCCCCGACCCACTGGGCCACGGAGTTGCCCATGGCCGGGTCCTCCTGGCACATCAGGCGGACGGCCGTGGCGTCGAACTCGTACGCCCGTACCGGGCTCGTCGCCTCGGCGCCCAGGTGCCAGCTGTGCGGGGTGAACAGCCAGGACCAGCCGACGAGTTCGTTGTGCCGCAGGGTCTCGATCACGGCCGGCCGGCGGCCCGGCACATGCATGTCGAGCTGGACGGTGCCGGTACGGATAATCCAGAACCGGTCGGCCCGGCTGCCCTCCTCGAACAGTCGCGCGCCTTGCGGGTAGGCCACCTCGCGGGCGACGCGCATCAGCCGGTGCCGGTGTTCGGCGGGTAGGGCTCGCAGCATGCTGGGCGTGGGGGTGGTGATCATGGCCTGCCTCCCGGCGGGTGGGGAACTGCTGAGGCCAGCGTGCTCCCACCGCCGACGGCGGCCCATGGGCCACTCGGTCCCTCGGCCGAGCCACTCGGCTCCGGTGCGGAGGGTTACCAGGGCTGCGCTCGCCTGCGGTGCAGGGCGCGCCTCCAGGGCAGGCCACGCGGCTCCGGAGCCCGGCACCAACCCGGGCTCCCCTCGCCTTCGGCACCCGGCCGCCACCCGGGCAGTCCACGCAACAGCGGTGCTCGACACCACCGGCCCCTCGCCCGCGGTGCGGGGCACTACCCCGAATCCCCCACGCCTTCCGCACCCAGCCGCCACCCGGGCAGACCACGCGGCTCAGGTACCCGGTGCCAACCCGGGCTCCCCACGCCTTCGGCACCCGGCCGCCACCCGGGCAGACCACGCGGCTCCGGAGCCCGGCGCCAACCCGGGCTCCCCTTGGCTCGGGTGCCCGGCGCCACCCCGACTCCCCCGACTCCGGTGCGCGCGCCACCCCGACTCCCCCGACTCCGGTGCGCGCGCTACCCCGATGCCCCGTCCGGCCGGCGCCGGTACGCCGCCACCGCCGTCGGCAGCGTCGGGAAGATCAGTTCCGGGCCTACGGAGTCCGCGAGGCCGTACGCCTGGAGGTCGTCCAGGAGGTCCTGCTTCACGCGGGCGAGGGCGAACACGAGTCCGCGGTCGGTGAGTTCGCGGCGCAGTGCGTCGACCGCGTCCAGTGCCGTGATGTCGACCTCGACATTGGCCTCGGTGTTGAGGACGAACCACCGTACGGGCTCGGTCTGTTCGTCCACGGCGGCCAGGGCGCGGCGGTGGAAGTCCTCGGCGTTGGCGAAGAAGAGCGGGGAGTCGTACCGGTAGACCAGCAGGCCGGGGATCGTGCGGGCCGTCGGATAGTCGTCCACGTCGTGCATGCCGGCCACGCCCGGCACCACGCCCTCGATCGCGTCGTGCGGCCGGGCCACCCGGCTCAGCAGCTCGGCCACCGACAGGCCGACGGCGACGAGGACGCCGTAGAGGATGTCGAGGGCCAGCACCCCGGCGAGGCAGCCGAGTGCGAGCAGGAGTTCGCGGCGGCGGAAGGACGCGAGACGGCGGAAGCCCGCGAGGTCGATCATGCGGACGGCGGCGTACACGACGAGCGCGCCGAGCACCGCGGAGGGTGCGCGGGTGAGCAGCGGGCTGAGGAACAGCAGGACGGCGAGCACCACGGCAGCGGCGACCAGCGAGTACGCCTGGCCGCGGGCGCCCGCCGAGGAGGCGAGCGCCGTGCGGCTGGCGCTGCTGCTGACCGGGAAGCCGTGCAGGACGCCCGCGCCGAGGTTGGCCGCGCCCAGCGCCAGGAACTCCTGGTCGGCGTCGAGCCCGGGTCCCTCGGTGTGGAACGCCCGCGCGGTGAGGATGAAGTCCGTGTACGCGACGATGAGGACGCCGAGGGCGGGCAGCACGAGACGCGGCAGCTCGCTCAGGTCGGGCCACGCGAGGCCGGGCAGGCCCGAGGGAATGTCACCGATCACCTTGACGCCGTACCGGTCGTCGAGGTCGAAGACCACCACGGCGGCCGTGGCGAGGACGAAGGCGACCAGGGGCCCGGGGACGCGTCTCGGCACCGTGAACAGGAACGCGAGCACGGCGGCGGAAAGGATCACGGTCGCTTGGTGGGCGTCGGTCAAGTGCCGTACGAAGGACCACAGTTGGGGGAAGAACTCCGAGCCGGTCGTCCGCACCCCGGTGAGCTTGGGCAGCTGGTCCACCATCATGATCAGCGCCACGCCGGCCAGGTAGCCGATCAGCACGGGGCGGGAGAGCAGGTCCGCGAGGAAGCCGAGGCGTACCACCCGTGCCGCCAGGCACAGGAGTCCCACGGTGACCGCGAGCGCGGCCGCCAGGGTGGCGTATCGACCGGGGTCACCGGCGGCGAGCGGACCGACCACCGTCGCGGTCATGAGTGCCGTCGTGGACTCGGGGCCCACCGAGAGCAGGCGTGAGGAACCGAGCAGCGCGTACAGGACGAGGGCGGGCAGGATCGCCCACAGTCCGGCGACCGGCGGCAGCCCGGCCACCCCCGCGTACGCCATGACCTGCGGCACCAGATACGCGGCCACCGTGACGCCGGCCAGTAGGTCGCCCCTCAGCCAGGTGCGCCGGTAGCCGAGGAGCGCGACGGCTCCGGGCATCAGGCGGCGCCATCCCGGAACGTCCGAGTGCTGCCTCATGTACCACCTCCCTCCGTCCGGGCCCCAGCATCCACCGGGCCGACCGCGGGCGCGAGTTCCGCGCGGCGGACGTCGAGCATGCGTGTACCCCAACGGCCCTTGAGGACAGGGCCGTTCAGCCCTGTGGTCAGCGATCTTCGGCATCCGGCGGCGGCCGTCTTCCGCGACCGGTGTGAGGGACGACAGACACCGAACGGACTCACCCTCCCCGAAGGGATCACCGCCATGGCCGTGCACGAGCACCCGCACCGGAGCCCGGGCTTCCACCTGCCGTCCTTGCGCAGGCACCGGAACGCCTCCTCCTCCGAGTCCGGCGTGTCGGCACTCAGCGGCACGCACACCGCGCGGGCCTACGTCCTCGCGTCCCTGCGTCTGCTCACCGGGTTCGTCTTCCTGTGGGCGTTCCTCGACAAGACCTTCGGCCTCGGCTACGCGACCTCCTCCGGCAGGGGCTGGATCGACGGCGGCTCGCCCACCAGGGGCTTCCTGAGCGGTGTCGCCGCCGGGCCGATGGAGTCCACCCTCCACTCCTGGGCCGGGGACGCCTGGGCCGACTGGCTGTTCATGCTCGGTCTGCTCGGCATCGGCGTCGCGCTGATCACCGGCGTGGCACTGCGGCTCGCGGCCCTCGCGGGCAGCGTCATGATGGCGCTGATGTGGGTCGCCGAGTGGCCGCCCGCCCAGCACCTCTCGGACGGCTCGCCGAGCATGTCGACGAACCCGTTCGCCGACTACCACCTCGTCTACGCGGTCGTCCTGATCGCCCTGGCCGCCGCCTCCGCCGGCGACACCCTCGGCCTCGGCAGGGCCTGGGCCAAGCTCCCGCTCGTCAGCCGCAGCCGCTGGCTGCGCTGACCGCGGGAGGCGCGGCGGGCCCCATCAAGGGGGAGCAGGGGTCCGCCGCACCAACGACCGGCCTGGGCCGGTCGCCCCCCGGCAGGGACGTACGGCCCCTGCCGGGGGCCCCATCCGAAGACGACGCTCGAATCGGGACCCCCGATTCAGGAGGTGGAGATCATGACCCGCACCGTCACCGTCGGCCTGGACGGCTCGCGTGAGAGCCGGGCGGCGGCCGAGTGGGCGGCCCGCGAGGCGCAGCTGCTCGGTCTGGCGCTGAGGCTGGTCCAGGTCTGGGAGCCGGTGCCGGCCCCCATGGCGCAGGCGCCGCTGCTCGGTGCCGAGACCCGGCAGCACTGGACCGAGCGCATTCCCCGGGAGACATCCGAAGGCCTCCGGTTGCGCCACCCCGGCCTCGACGTGATCACCGAGCAGCTCTCCGGCCGGCCCGCGGAGGTGCTGGCGGGCGCGGCGAAGGAAGCCGAGCTGCTGGTGCTGGGCTCGCGCGGTCTCAGTGGGGTCGGTGGATTCATGATCGGCTCCGTCGGTCTGTCGGCGGTGGCACATTCCGAGCGGCCTGTCGTCCTGGTCCGGGCAGGTGAGCAGGCGGCCGACGAGCACGAGATGGACCCGACCGGCATCCCGTCCGCCGCGACCCCGTTCCGGCCCGTCGCCCTCGGACTCGACATCGAGAGCCCGGACGAGGAACTGATCGCCTTCGCGTTCGCGGCCGCCGCCCGCCGCAGCACCTCCCTGCGGGTCGTGCACGGCTGGAACCCGCCCCCGTACTACGCCTACGGCCTGTCCGTGGACCTGGAACTCCACGGGGAACTGACCCGGCGCGAGACCGCCGCGCTGGCGGAGGTCCTGGCCCCGTGGCGCAGGAAGTTCCCGCAGGTCGAGGTCACCGAGGAGTCCTTCTACGGCACCCCCGCGGCCCACCTCGTCGACGCCTCCCGCGAGGCCTCGCTCGTCGTCGTGGGCCGGCGCATCCGCCGCAGCCCGTTCGGCGCCCACATCGGCCCCGTCACCCACGCCGTTCTGCACCACTCCGCCGCCCCCGTCGCCGTGATCCCCCATCCCTGAGGAGCAGCAACCATGAAGGCAGCAGTCGTACGAGCCTTCGGCGAACCCCTGGTCATCGAGGAACGCCCCGACCCCGAGCCCGCCCCCGGCCAGGTCCGCATCCGTGTCGAGGCCTCCGGGCTCTGCCACACCGACATCCACGCCGCCCGCGGCGACTGGCCCGTCAGGCCGAACCCGCCCTTCGTGCCCGGCCATGAGGGTGTCGGCATCGTCGAGAAGCCCGGCGACGGGGTCACCCACCTGTCCGTCGGGCAGCGGGTCGCCGTGCCCTGGCTGGGGAAGGCCTGCGGTCGGTGCGAGCACTGCCTGTCCGGCTGGGAGACGCTGTGCGAGCGGCAGGTCAACACCGGATACGGCTGCGACGGCGGCCACGCCGGGAAGATGCTCGCCTGGGCCGACTTCGCCCAGCCGGTGCCCCGCGGAGTCACCGCCGTCGACGCCGCCCCGCTGACCTGCGCGGGCGTGACCACGTACAAGGCGCTCAAGGTCGCCGGAGTACGGCCCGCGCAGTTCGTCGCGATCTCCGGGATCGGCGGACTCGGTCATCTGGCCGTGCAGTACGCGAAGATCGCCGGGGCCCAGGTGGCCGCGATCGACGTCACCGACGAGAAGCTCGAACTCGCCGCCGAACTCGGCGCCGACCTCCTCATCGACGCCCGCAAGGACGACGTGGGCGACGTCCTCAAACGGTACGGCGGGGCGCACGCGGCGATCGCCCTGGCGGTGAACGAGGACGCCTTCGCCGCCGTCAACTCCGGACTGCGGCGCGGCGGCAAGCTCGTCATGGTCGCCCTGCCCGCGCACGGCACGGTCCAAGTCCCGATCTTCGACACCGTCCTCAACGGCACCAGCGTGATCGGCTCCATCGTCGGCACCCGCCAGGACCTCGCCGAGGTGTTCCGGCTGCACGCGGCCGGCCGCACCCGGGTCATCTCCGAGACCCGCCCGCTCGACACCGTCAACGAATCCATCGACGACGTACTGCGCGGCCAGGTCAGGGCACGGATCGTCTTCGAGATGGGAGCAGGACGATGAGCGCCGTGGAGCTTCCGATCGTCGTCGGCGTCGACGGCTCCGAACCCAGCCTGCGCGCCGCCGACTGGGCGGCCGACGAAGCCGTCCTACGCGGGGTGCCGCTACGGATCGTGAACGCCTGCCTGTGGGAGCGCTACGAGGGTGCCGCTCTCGCCCATGACCTGGGCGAGGGCGCCGGCCGGGTGCTGCCGCAGGATGTCGTCCGCGGTGCCGTCCGGCGCGCGGGCGCCCGGCAGCCCGACCTGAAAGTGACCTTCGAGGTGGTCTTCGAGGAGCCCGAGTACGCGCTGGTCCGGGAGAGCCGTGACGCCTCCCTGCTGGTCACCGGCACCCGGGGCCGCGGCGGCATGGCCGAGGCGCTGCTGGGTTCCGTGAGCCTGACGGTGGCCGGGCATGCGCACTGCCCGGTGGTCGTCGTCCGGGGCAGCCACGACAACCAGGCACGGTCGGGGCGGCACGGCCGGATCGTCGTGGGCGTCGGCGACACGGCGGCCGTGAACTTCGCCGTCGAGGAGGCCGAGCGGCGCGGGGTGCCGGTGGAGGCGATACGGGCCTGGCGGTGCCCGGCGCACGAGAACACCGACCACCCGCTGCTGACCGGGGAGCCCGCCCGGCTGCACGAGCAGGAGGCGGTGGAGACGCTGGACGCGGCCCTCCAGTACGTACCCGCGGACGCCGAGCTCCGTCGCCGTACGGTCGAGGGCCCCGCCGGAGATGCTCTGGTGGCCGCCTCGCACCAAGCCGACCTCCTGGTCGTGGGTGCCAGGCGCCGCCCGCGGCACTTCGGGCTCCAGCTGGGCCGGGTGGCCCACCGGGTGCTGCACCACTCCGCCTGCCCGGTCACGATTGTGCCCGAGCAGGGGTGAGCGAGGTGACCGGCTGCTCAGAGGCTCGCCGCGTGGTCGGGGACGTAGGTCTGCAGATCGCGCGGCGGCCGCTCGTAGCCGGTCGACTTCGGCCGCTTCGGCAGTTCGAGGACCGGCGGCGGCACCTCCCGGTAGGGCACGGAGGACAGCAGGTGGGCGATCATGTTCAGTCGTGCCCGGCGCTTGTCGTCGCTCTCCACGACGAACCAGGGCGCCTCCGCGATGTCGGTGTGCACCAGCATCTCGTCCTTGGCCCGGGAGTACGCCTCCCAGTGGGTGATCGACTCCAGGTCCATCGGCGACAGCTTCCAGCGGCGCAGCGGGTCCTCCAGCCGCTTGCGGAAGCGCTCCTGCTGCTCGGTGTCGCTCACCGAGAACCAGTACTTGCGCAGCACGATCCCGGCCTCGACGAGCATCCGCTCGAAGATGGGGCATTGGCGCAGGAAGAGCTGGTACTCCTCCCTGGTGCAGAAGCCCATCACGTGCTCCACCCCGGCCCGGTTGTACCAGGACCGGTCGAACAGCACGATCTCGCCGGCCGCCGGCAGATGCTCGACGTACCGCTGGAAGTACCACTGGGTGCGCTCGCGCTCGGTCGGCTTCGGCAGCGCCGCGATCCGGGCGACCCGGGGGTTGAGGTGCTCGGCGACCCGCTTGATGGTGCCGCCCTTGCCCGCCGCGTCCCGGCCCTCGAAGACCACGACCACCCGGGCGCCCTCCGCGCGCACCCACTCCTGGAGCTTCACCAACTCGGTCTGCAGACGCAGCAGTTCCGTCTCGTACGTCCTGCGCGGCAGCTTCGCCGCCATGCCGCCTCCCACATCCGACGACCTGCCCACGGAGCCCTTCCATGTCCCAGTTCGAACGCGTCGAACACCTCGACGCCACCGTACTTTCCGACGACGAACTGCGCACCCTGGACGCCCATTGGCGAGCCGCCAACTACCTGGCCGCCGGACAGATCTACCTGCTGGCGAACCCGCTGCTGACCGAACCCCTGCGGCCGGAGCACATCAAGCCGCGGCTCCTCGGCCACTGGGGCACCTCCCCCGGCCTGAACCTCGTGTACACCCACCTCAACCGGGTGATCAGGGCCCGCGGTATGGACGCGCTGTGCGTGTGGGGCCCGGGTCACGGCGGGCCGTCCGTGCTCGCCAACTCCTGGCTGGAGGGCAGCTACAGCGAGACCTACCCGGACGTCTCCCGGGACGCGGAGGGGATGGAGCGGCTGTTCCGGCAGTTCTCCTTCCCCGGCGGGGTGCCCAGCCATGTCGCCCCGGAGACACCGGGCTCGATCCACGAGGGCGGTGAGCTCGGATATTCGCTCGCCCACGCGTACGGGGCCGCCTTCGACAACCCGGACCTGCTGGTCGCCTGCGTGATCGGGGACGGCGAGGCCGAGACCGGACCGCTGGCCGCCTCCTGGCACTCCAACAAGTTCCTCGACCCGGTCCACGACGGTGCCGTCCTGCCGATCCTGCACCTCAACGGCTACAAGATCGCAAACCCGACCGTGCTCGCCCGGCTCCCCGAGTCCGAACTCGACGAGCTGCTGCGCGGATACGGCCACGACCCGATCCACGTCAGCGGCGACGACCCGCTCCAGGTGCACCGGGCCATGGCCCGGGCCCTCGACGAGGCGCTGGACCGCATCGCGGCCGTACAGCGGTCGGCCCGTGAGGACGGCCGCGCAGAGCGCGTGCACTGGCCCGTCATCGTGCTGCGCACCCCCAAGGGCTGGACCGGCCCGGCGGAGGTGGACGGTGAGCCCGTCGAGGGCACGTGGCGCGCCCACCAGGTCCCGCTGTCGCAGGTCCGCGAAAATCCCGAGCATCTACGGCAGTTGGAGTCCTGGCTGCGCTCGTACCGGCCCGAGGAGCTGTTCGGCCGGGACGGCCGGCCCGTCGCCGACGTCCTCGCCTGCGTCCCGGAGGGCTCCCGCCGTCTCGGCTCCACCGCGCACGCCAACGGCGGGCTCCTCCTGCGCGACCTACCCATCCGCTCACTGGACGACTACGCCGTACCCGTCGAGAAGCCGGGCACGACCCTGCACGAGCCGACCCGGGTCCTCGGAGACCTCCTGGAACAGGTCATGAGGGACACCGGCGTCCGCCGGGACTTCCGGCTCGTCGGCCCGGACGAGACCGCCTCCAACCGGCTCCAGGCCGTCTTCGGCGCCAGCGGCAAGGCCTGGCAGGCCGAGCGACTGCCGGTCGACGAGCACCTGGACCCGCACGGCCGGGTGCTGGAGATCCTCTCCGAACACACCTGCCAGGGCTGGCTGGAGGGTTATCTCCTCACCGGGCGAAACGGCCTGTTCTCCTGCTACGAGGCGTTCGTACACATCGTCGACTCGATGGTCAACCAGCACATCAAGTGGCTCAAAACGTCTCGGGAGTTGGCCTGGCGCGCCCCCATCGCCTCCCTCAACTACCTGCTGACCTCCCACGTCTGGCGCCAGGACCACAACGGCTTCTCCCACCAGGACCCCGGTTTCGTCGACCATGTCCTGAACAAGAGCCCCGAGGTCGTACGGGTCTACATGCCGCCGGACGCCAACACCCTTCTGTCGGTGGCGGACCACGCCCTGCGCAGCCGCGACCACGTCAATGTGATCGTGGCCGGCAAACAGCCCTGCTTCGACTGGCTGTCCATCGACCAGGCCCGCGCCCACTGCGCCCGCGGCGCCGGGATCTGGGACTGGGCCGGCACGGAGGACGGCTCCCGTGAACCCGACGTGGTCCTCGCCTGCGCGGGCGACGTTCCCACCCAGGAGGTCCTGGCCGCGGCCCAGTTGCTCCACCGCCACCTGCCGGACCTCGCCGTCCGCGTGGTCAACGTCGTCGACCTCGCGCGTCTGCTGCCCCACGAGGAACACCCGCACGGCATGGGCGACTTCGAGTACGACGGCCTCTTCACCGCCGACAGGCCGGTCGTCTTCGCTTACCACGGCTACCCCTGGCTCATCCACCGCCTCGCCTACCGCCGCACCGGCCACAGGAACCTGCATGTGCGCGGCTACAAGGAGTCCGGCACCACGACCACACCCTTCGACATGGTCGTCCGCAACGACCTCGACCGCTACCGCCTGGTCATGGACGTCATCGACCGCGTCCCCGGACTCGCCGTACGCGCCGCCGCCGTACGGCAGGAGATGGCCGACGCCCGCACCCGCCACCAGGCGTGGATCCGCGAGCACGGCACCGACCTGCCCGAGGTCGCCGACTGGACTTGGAACACCTGACGCCCCGCTTCGCGCGCCTCGGACGGGATCCGACGGGCGGGCGGGCGCCGCCGACTCCGTATCCGGACCCGTACCGTCGCCCTCCGAGGGCCGGTAGCGTGGCCCATGACTGGAGCGGCCGGTGTCAGCCCGCCCGACATGCCGGAGGAGGGCGCAGGTGGGGAGCTCCGAGGAGCCTCAGCAGCCTCGCGTACGGCTGCCTCAGCTGAGGCTGGACGAGCTGCTCGGGGAGCTGCAGGCGCGGCTGGACGCCGCCCGCGGCACCCGGGACCGGGTGCACAGTCTGCTGGAGGCGGTCCTCTCGGTCGGCCGGGAGCTGGATCTGGAGCAGGCGCTGCACGGCATCGTCGAGGCGGCGGCCGTGCTGGTCGACGCCGAGTACGGCGCCCTCGGCGTGATCGGTCCGGACGGCAAGCGGCTGTCCGCCTTCCACACCGTCGGGGTCTCCGAGGAGCGCATCGCCCGCATCGGTCCCTTCCCGGAGGGACACGGCATCCTCGGCGAGCTGATCAGCCGTCCCGAGCCGCTGCGCCTGGCGAAGATCTCCGAGCACCCGGCCTCGTACGGCTTCCCGCCGAACCACCCGCCCATGAACACCTTCCTCGGCGTCCCCATCCGGGTGCGCGACCAGATCTTCGGCAACCTGTACCTCACCGAGAAGCGCGGCGGAGCACAGTTCGACGGGGAGGACGAATCGGTCCTGTCGACCCTCGCCGTGGCGGCCGGTGTGGCCATCGACAACGCCCGCCTCTACGAGGAGTCCCGGCTGCGGGAGCGCTGGCTGCGGGCGAACGCGGAGGTCACCCACCGGTTGCTGTCCGGCGGCGGCCGGGCCGACGTGCTCGCTCTGATCGCCGAGCGGGCCGGCGAGATCACCGGCTCGGCGCTGGCCGCGGTCGCGCTGCCCATGACGGAGACCGGCTCGCTCTCGGTGGAGATCGCCGTCGGACTGCACGCGGAGGCGCACCAGGGACTCGTGCTGCCCATGGACTCCACCTTGATGGGCCTGGCCTTCGCCACGATTGCCCCCGCGGTCAGCGCGGACGTCTCCCACGACGACCGAATCTCCCCGCAGCCGCCCCGCTTCGAGGGGCTCGGTCCCGCCGTGGCGGTACCCATCGGCACGGGTGAGCAAGGGGTGCGAGGCGTGCTCCTGCTGGCCCGGGAGTCGGGCACGACCGGGTTCTCGACGACCGAGACCGAAACCCTTCAGGCCTTCGCCGCCCAGGCCGCCATCGGGATGGAGCTGGCGGAACGGCGGCAGGACGCCGAGGAGGTCGCGGTGCTCAAGGACCGTGACCGCATCGCGCGCGACCTGCACGACCTCGCGATCCAGCGGCTGTTCGCCACCGGGATGACCCTGCAGAGCGCGGGCCGGTTCATCGACCATCCCGAGGCCTCCGAACGCGTCGTGCGCGCGGTGGACGACCTCGACGAGACCATCAAGATCATCAGGTCGACGATCTTCGGCCTGCGCTCACGTGAAGGAGCCGCCGGGACGGGACTGCGGGCACGGGTGGTGCGGATCGCCGGCGAGGCCGCCCCGGTACTGGGCTTCGCGCCCAGTGTGCGGATGGAGGGGCTGCTCGACACCGACGTACCGCGCGAGACCGCCGATCACGTGGTCGCCGTACTCTCCGAGGCCCTGACCAACATCGCCCGCCACGCCCACGCCGACCGCGCCGACGTGGCCCTCACGGCGGAGTCCGGCCGGGTCCGCCTCACCGTCACCGACAACGGCGTCGGCATTGCGCCCGAGGGCCGCCGCAGCGGGCTGGGCAACATGGCCGAGCGGGCCGAACAGCTCGGCGGCGGGCTGGAGTTGCGCGCCCCCGCGGGTGGGGGCGCCCTGCTGGTGTGGTGGGTGCCGGTGCCGACCGCTCAGGATGCCGGGTGAAGCCGGTCTCACAGGCCGCCGGCCGATATGCCGGTCCTCTAGGGCAGTCGCCACTCCACCGGCTGTGCACCCTGCCGTACCAGCAGGTCGTTGGCCCGGCTGAACGGCCGGGAGCCGAAGAAGCCCCGGTCCGCCGACATCGGTGAGGGGTGGGCCGACTCGATCGACGGAAGGTCGCCGAGCAGCGGTCGCAGATTGCGCGCGTCCCGTCCCCACAGGATCGACACCAGCGGCGTACCGCGGGCCGCCAGCGCCCGGATGGCCTGCTCGGTGACCTCTTCCCAGCCCTGACCGCGGTGGGCGCCGGGCTTGCGCGGGGCCGTGGTGAGTGCCCTGTTGAGCAGCAGCACGCCCTGCTGGGTCCACGGGGTCAGATCACCGTTCGACGGCCGCGGCAGGCCCAGGTCGGAGTGCATCTCGCGGAAGATGTTCTCCAGGCTCCCCGGCAACGACCGCACCTCGGGCGCCACCGCGAAGCTCAACCCGATGGCCATGCCCGGTGTGGGGTACGGGTCCTGACCCACGATCAGGACCCGGACGTCGTCGAAGGGCTGTTGGAAGGCCCTCAGCACGTTCGCACCGGACGGAAGATAGGTCCGGCCCGCGGCTATCTCGGCCCGCAGGAAGTCCCCCATCGCGGCGATGCGTTCGGCCACAGGATCGAGAGCCTTCGCCCAGCCCGCTTCAACAAGTTCATGCAAAGGTCGTGGTGCCACGGCGCGACTCTACTGGCACCCACGGACACCCTGCGTACGCGGGGAAGACTTCGCGCAGAGGCCCTGTCCCGGGCGCTACTCTTCCTCCCCGACGGGAAGGGAGACGCCGTGACCGGTAGCACGGGGGAAGGTTTCCTCGCCGTCGATTCCGGCGGCTCAGGGTTGCGTGCCGTCATCGGTGTCCCCGGTCGCGGCAGCACGGCCCCGAGGGAGTCACGGGTGCCCGTGAGGACAGGGCCACGTGGGATCGAGCCGGGCCACCTGATGGAACAACTGGTGCCCATGGTCCGGGCGTTGCTGCCGGAGGCGGGAGTGACCGGGCTCGGTTCCGCCGTCGTCGGGGCGGCCGGTCTCGCGACCCTGGGCGATGCCCTGCGTGCCGAGCTTCCCGACGCGCTGGGGCGGGAGTTCGGGGTCCGGACCGTCGCGCTGGTCGCGGACGCGGTGACCGCGTACACCGGTGCTCTCGGACCGCGGCCGGGTGCGGTGGTCGCCGCCGGGACAGGTCTGATCGCGATCGGCACCGACCTGAAGTCCTGGCGCCGTGCGGACGGCTGGGGTCATCTGCTGGGCGACTGCGGGAGCGGTGCGTGGATCGGGCGGGCCGGACTGGAGGCCGCGCTGCGGGCCCACGACGGCCGGCCCGGGGGCTCGGCGACGCTGCTGGCCCTGGCCGAGGAGGTGTTCGGACCGGCGCGGGAGCTGCCCGGCAGGCTGTACCCGCGTACGGACCGGCCCGCCGTCCTCGCCTCCTTCGCACCGCAGGTGGCGGCCTGCGCCGACAGCGACCCGGTCGCCGACGGCATCCTGCGTGCGGCGGCCCGGCACATGGCCGAGTCGGCGGCCGCGGTCTGCCCGGCCGAGGGTGAGCCGTATGTCGGTCTCACCGGTGGCTTGTTCAGGTTGGGTGCCGCCCTCGTCGTACCGCTGGAGGAGGAGTTGAAGCGACGGCTGCCGCACGCCCGGCAGGTCGCGGCAGCGGGCGGGCCGTTGGAGGGATCGGTACAGATCGCCGCAGAACTGGCGCGGAGTTCGCTCACCCTGCCGAGTGACGAGTCGATGCTGTACGTGGTGACCCCAAAGAGGGGCTGAAGCGGACGTAACTCATCAGACAAAACCGGACGGATACCGCTCACCTGCACCCTCCCCGAACAGGGGAGCCCTCTGAGCCAGTAACATGCGTCGCCATGAGCTCCCCCACTGGGCCCGCGTCCGGCCTGCCAGTACGAATGCCGCGACCTCGCCAGCCCGGGCGGCACCGCCGACCCGAGCCCCTGGCGGCTCCCGAGGGCGCGCCCGCGCTCGTCCTCGCGGTGCCCGGTACGCCCGGCCCCGCCACGCGCAGCCTCGCCGAGGAGGTCGTGAGCATCGCCCGCTCCGAGCTGCCCGGCCTTGATGCCCGGATCGGGTACCTCGACGGGGACGACTCGGAGTTCCCCACACTCCAGGCCGTGCTGACCCATGCCGCCGAGGAGCGCACCGCGCGTTACGAGCAGGCCAGGGCCGCCGGAATGGACGTTCGGGAGCCCGAGGGCCCGGTCGCGGTCGTGGTGCCGCTGCTCGCCGGTCCGGACAACGCGCTGCTGCGCCGGATCCGCCAGGCCGTGATGGACAGCCGGATCGCGGCCGACCTCACCGATGTGCTGGGCCCGCACCCGCTGCTCGCCGAGGCGCTGCACGTACGGCTGTCGGAGGCCGGTCTGGCCCGCGCCGACCGTGCCCGGCTGTTCACCGTGGCGACGGCCGCGGACGGCATCGTGCTGGCCGCCGTGGGCGGCGAGGAGGCCGTGCAGGCGGCCGGGATCACCGGCATGCTGCTCGCCGCGCGTCTCGCCGTGCCGGTGATGGCCGCGGCCCTGGACCAGGACGGCTCGATCGCGTCCATCGCCGACCAGCTGCGGTCCTCCGGTTCCCAGCAGCTGGCGCTGGCGCCTTACCTGATAGGGCCCGAGATCGACCCGGCCGTCATCGAGGAGGCGGCGAAGGAGGCCGGCTGCTCCGCCGCGGAGCCGCTCGGCCCCTACCCGGCGATCGGCAAGCTCGCCCTCGCCAAGTACACGACCGCGCTGGGCATCGCCCCGCAGCAGGCGCAGGGCGCACCGGTGCGCTGACCTCGCGCACCGCGACCGTGACGCCGAAAGGGCCCGCTCCAGACCTCGGAGCGGGCCCTTCGGCATGCGGGCGCGTGGTTCAGTCGAAGATCACGCAGGACGCGGCCGACACCTCGATCGAGCCCTCGTAGCGCGGCAGGCCCGTCTCCGGGTCCACGGCGAACCAGGTCACCTCGCCGGAGCGTTCGTTCGCGACGTACAGGAAGCCGCCGGACTCGGCGAGCGCCCGTGGCCAGTCGCCGCCGCAGTACACCGTGCCGACCAGCCGCAGTTCGTCGCCCTCGACGGCGAACGTGGACAGGACGTCCTCACCGCGGGTGGCGGTCCAGACGAAGCGGCCGTCGGGGGACGCGACGACGCCTGACGGGTACGCGTCGCGCGACGCGGCGCCCGCCAGCACATGGGCCTCGCTCAGGGGCTTCAGGGAGCCCTTCTCGGCGTCCCAGCGGCATGCGGTGACGGTCGGGGTGAGCTCGTTGAGGACGTAGGCACGCGTGCCGTCGGGGTGGAAGGCCAGGTGACGGGGGCCGGATCCGGGACGCAGGGCGATCTCGCGGTGCACGTCGAGCGTGCCGTCCGTCAGGGTGCACACCCGCACCGAGTCCGTGCCGAGGTCGACGCTGACGACCCACCGCCCGCTCGGGTCGGACTGCACCTGGTGGGCGTGCGGGCCCTGCTGGCGGGACGGGTGCGGGCCCGAGCCGGTGTGCCGGAGGACTCCGGTGGGGGCGTCCGCGAGGGTGCCGTCGGGGCGCAGGGGCGTGGCGGTCACGCTGCCGGAGCCGTAGTTGGCGGTCAGGACGTGCCCGGCGTGCACGGCGATGTGGGTGGGCCCGTTCCCGTCCACCGGCACCGGCGGACCGGTCGGCGCGGGCCTTTCGCCGGTCACCCGGTACGCGGCCACCGCGCCCTCGGCCGTCTCACTGACCGCGTACAGGACCTCCCTGTCGGCCGACAGGGCCAGATACGACGGATCGGGTACGCCGTTGAGGGCGCCCAGCACCTTCAGCGCACCCGTGTCCGGGTTCACGGTCGCCGTCACGATGCCGGGGCCCCCGGCAGCCGTGAACGACCCGATGTAGGCCCGTCGCCGCCGCTCGATGCCGTCTGCCACCGTCGTCCCCTCTCGGTCCTGTGTCGTTCGGGGCGACGGTAGCAGTCGATCACCAGCGGTCTAGACCAGCCCGGGCAAAATCTCACCGGGCCGGTGCGGGGTCAGGCTCCCACCAAGGGCGAGCCCGGCGGCGTCCGCAGCGGTGCCGCCAGCTCCGCGAGCGCCCGCTCCAGGCCATGCAGATGGGTCAGTGCGGGTCCCTCGGCGGGCGGGCGCTCCGTGACCGGGAGGTCGCGGCCGCCGGTGAGGGCCTCCACCGCGGTCTCCACCCGCCGGCACGCGACGGCCAGCCGGGTGTCGTGCGCGGCCTCGGGGTCGGCGGCGACGGTGACCAGGCCGCGGATCTCGCGGGCGCAGTCGTCGAGGAGGGCGAGCACCCGGCGGGCGCGGCGCTTGCGGCCCCGCATGGGGTTGAGAGGGTGGACCAGCGGGGCCACCGAGAGCCGGACCCGGCCGAGCAGTTGCTCCAGTTCGGTCACCCGGGCGGCCGGGTCGGCCTCGGTCGTTCCGGCGAGGCGGGCCGCCGCCTCCGCGGTGCAGGTGTGAACGCGGCGCAGGGCGCGCTGGATCCAGGCGTCGGTGACGGCATGTGTGGTGATCGGCAGGACGAAGAGCACCGCCAGGACGGCCCCGACCGCGCCGACCCCCGTCTCCGCGAACCGCAGGGCCAGCAGGCCGGGGTTCAGGACGCCGAGAAGGCCGTAGAGGAGCTCGGCGAGCAGGGTGACCCAGAGCATCATCCAGGTGTAGGAGACGGCGGCCGAGTAGAAGACGCCGAAGACACAGACGGCGACGAGTACGGCCGTCGGGGCGGGCGCGCCGTGCAGCGGTACGGCGACCAGCAGACCGAGTCCGATGCCGATCACCGTGCCGAGGACCCGGCGGAAGCCGCGCACCAGGGTCTCGCCGCGCGAGGTGGTGTTCACGAAGATCCACCAGGTGGCGCCGACGGCCCAGTACCAGCGCTGGCCCGAGAGCAGCTGGCCGACGACGAGGGCGAAGCCCGCGCCGGCCGTGGCCTGGACCGCCTGGCGGGTGGTCGCGCGGGCGAGGCCGGTGCCGGCGGGAGGGGCGGGTACGGGCGCCGGGGGCAGTTGGCGTTCGTAGCACCACAGGCCGAAGCGGACCGCGGCGGCGGTGAGCAGGGACAGCAGGACGGCGGCGGACAGCTCGGGCAGTCGGTCCGTGGTCGTGTGCAGGAACTGCGCCACGAAGAAGGTCATGAACGCGAAGACACCGAGGCTGTGCCCGCGCGGGCCCCAGCGCCGGGCGTACACGCCCGCGCCGACCACAGCGAGGAAGGTGAGGTCGCGGGCGACGGGGTGATCGTGGAGTTCGGCCGCGGCGGCGAGGACGGGCAGGCCGACGGCGGGCAGCAGAACGGTGGTGACGGCCTGCCCGCGCACGGTGGCGTCCGTGACGGTGAACAGGGCGAGCAGCGCGGCGAGACCGCCGGTGACGGCACCGGCCAGCGAGTGGCCCGCGAGCCCGCACACCACGACCGCGAGACCGATGCCGAGCACCGCCCGCGCGGCGAAGCGCAGCCGGGCCCGGCCCGGGTCCGGAGCCATGAACACCCTCTTCAGCACGTACCGCCCCCTGGAACCCTTGTGTGCCGGGTGCACCGGCATGGAAAAGGCGCCGCGGGGTCCGCAGCGCCATCGACGGGCCCATTGCAGCATCCTTGCCACTGGTGGCTCAAGCGAGGTCGAATATGCTGGGCCATTGGTACAGGAGAAGTGGTTCCTGGGCGCACATCGGTGGGCCGACGGACCAGGCACGAGGAGGCCGTACGTCATGACCGTGGACGAGCTCGACACCCGGATCCTGCGGCTGCTGCTGGAGCAGCCGCGGACGAGTGTGCGGGAGTACGCGCGGATACTCGGGGTTGCCCGCGGGACCCTGCAGGCGCGGCTCGACCGGCTGGAGCGGGACGGGGTGATCACCGGTACGGGGCCCTCGCTTTCGCCTGCCGCGCTGGGGCATCCGGTGCTGGCGTTCGTGCACATCGAGGTGACGCAGGGGCGGCTGGACGACGTGGGGGACGCGCTGGCGGCCGTACCGGAGATCGTGGAGGCGTTCTCGATCGCGGGCGGCGGGGATCTGCTGACGCGGGTGGTGGCGCGGGACAACGCGCATCTGGAGGACGTGATCCAGGAGGTGATCAGTCTGCCGGGTGTGGTGCGCACGCGTACCGAGGTGGCGCTGCGGGAGCGGGTGGCGTACCGGTTGCTGCCGCTGGTGGAGTCGGTCGGGCGCACTGCCCGAAACTGATCTTTGACATCCTGGGGCCATGAGCGGGCTCAGCGGAATATCGGTCATCTTCGATCTCGACGGAACACTCGTGGACAGCGAGCCGAACTACTACGAAGCGGGTCGGCTGACGCTCGCCGAGTACGGCGTCCCGGGCTTCAGCTGGGCCGATCACGAGCGGTACGTCGGGATCAGTACGCAGGAGACGGTCGCGCACTGGAAGTCGCTGTACGGGCTGCGGGCGTCGGTGGCGGAACTGCTCGCCGCGAAGAACCGGCGCTATCTGGAGCTGGCGCGCACGGCCACGCGCGCGTACCCGGAGATGCGGAAGTTCGTGGAGCTGCTGGCCGGTGAGGGTGTGCCGATGGCCGTGGCCTCGGGGTCCTCGCCGGAGGCCATCGACGCGATCCTGGCCGGGACGGGGCTGGACGGGTACCTGCGGACGGTCGTCTCGGCCGACGAGGTGGCCCACGGCAAGCCCGCCCCGGACGTCTTCCTGGAGGCGGCCCGCCGACTGGGCGCCGACCCGGCCGACTGCGTGGTCCTGGAGGACGCCGCCCCGGGCGCCGCCGCCGCGCACGCCGCGGGGATGCGCTGCATCGCAATCCCGTACGTCGCCGCCCAGGCGGATGCCCCGGAGTTCGCCCACGCCGATCTGCTCCTACGGGCAGGCCAGGAGGAGTTCACGGCACGGGCGGCTCATGAGTGGCTGACGCGGAACACCGGCTGACGTGACCACGGGGTCCGGCTTGCGCGCAGGCCGGCTCAGAAGCCGACCGGGCAGCCCGGGCGCAGGCGCGGGTGGCTCCGGGCCGGCTCAAGACCCGAGCCGAGGGCCACCCGCGCCACAGCGGCGACGCCACGGGCCCCGGACCGGCCCAGAAGTCGGCCCCAAGGACAACCCGGACCGCACGGGCGACGCCACGGGACTCGGACCGGCCCAGAACCCAGCCCAAGGGCCACCCGGCACAGGCACAAGCCACGAACCCCGGGTCGGCTCAGCAGCCGAGCCGAGGGCCACCCGCGCCACAGCGGCGACGCCACGGGACTCGGACCGGCCCAGAACCCAGCCCAAGGGCCACCCGGCACAGGCACAAGCCACGAACCCCAGACCCGCCCAGGAGCCGTCCCAAGGGCAACCGGGCGCAGGGGCGAGCCCCCGGGCCCCGGGCCCCGGGTTGATCCGGCGGAGGGGCGCCTGCTGGGGACGAGCCCAGCTGGCGACTCCTACCGCCGGGGCCGATCCGATCCGATCCGGGCCAGGGCCCGACGGGGGCCGACTCGGCCGAAGGCACAGCCCGCAGACCCGTTTCCCGGCCGGTGGTGCGGGTCGGGAAACGGACCGATCAGGGCGCGGCCGTAGGCGGGCATGCGCACCGTCTCGGTGCCGGTCACCGGTGGAGCGCGGCCGTACCGGGCCGTGGCCGACCGGCTGCCCGGCTGTCCGGCTGTCCGGCCTGAGGCGGCCCGCCCCGGTCCGTCCTACGGCCGTGCCCCGTGTGACGGTTTCGGGGCCGGGTGGATGTTCTGGTTGAGGCGGAACACGTTGTCCGGGTCCCGGTCGGCCTTGATGCGGGAGAGGCGGTCGTAGTTGCCGCGGTAGCTGGCGCGGACGCGCTCCTGACCCTCGTCCATCATCATGTTGACGTAGGCGCCGCCCGCCGAGTACGGGTGGAGGGCGTCGAAGTAGTCGACGGTCCACCGTTTGATCAGCTCGGCGTTGGCCGGGTCCGGGTCGACGCCCGCGTAGACGGAGGCCCAGTTGGCGTGGCGGTAGGCCCAGGGGGTCTCGTCCTGACCCACGTCGTGGGCGGCGCCGTCGATCGGGTAGAGGTGCATGGTCGACTGCATGGTCGGCACCTCGGCGCCGTACTTGGCGTGCAGCTGGACCGCCTCGTCCGGAATGGTCTCGACGAAGTCGGCCCGCCAGTACCACTGGTGGCCGGGCGGGTAGAGCCCGTCGAACATGGACTGGAGGTCGGGGTGCTGCATGACCATGGGCGCGTGCAGCAGCGGCGCGGGCAGGGCGTCGAGCAGCGGGGCCATCGCGCGGGCGGCGGCCTCGGTGTCGTCGCCGGTCCAGCACCACACCACGCCCGCCGTCTTGCGGAGCTGGATCTCCTCGGGGAACGGCGGGGCCGGCGGGGCCGTGCCGTACAGGAAGAATCCGCCCAGCTCCCGGGGCGCGTCCAGGATGAAGTCCCGGTAGACGGAGAGCACTTCGGCGCTCACCTCGACGGGCCAGAAGGTCGGACCGGCGATGACCGTGCCGACCTCGTGCAGCCGGAAGACGAACGAGGTCACGACGCCGAAGTTGCCGCCGCCGCCCCGGATGGCCCAGAACAGGTCGCTGTTCTCGTCGGCGCTCGCCCGTACCCTGCGGCCGTCGGCGAGGACCACGTCGGCCTCCAACAGGTTGTCGATGGTCAGCCCGCACCTGCGGGTCAGATGACCGAGCCCGCCGCCGGTGGTGATGCCGCCGACGCCGGTCGTGGAGACGATGCCGCTCGGCGTGGCCAGGCCGTGCGCGTTGGTGGCACGGTCCACCTCGCCCCACACGCAGCCGCCACCGACCCTGACGGTGCGGGCCGCCGGGTCGACCTGGATGTCCTTCAGGGGTGACAGGTCGGCGACCACTCCCCCGTCGACGGTGCCGAGTCCGGCGCCGTGGTGGCCACCGCCCCGGACAGCGAGCGGCAGACCGTGCGCGCGGGCGAAGCCGATTGTGCGGGCCACCGCGTCCGCGTCGGCGCAGCGGGCGACGAGGGCGGGGCGCCGGTCGATCATCGCGTTGTAGACGGTACGGGCCTCCTGGTAGCCGGCGTCGTCGGGGCCGATCAACTCCCCGGTGAATCCGGTCAGTTCACGACGTGCGGCCTGGGCGGGCGTGCTGGACATGGGGTCCCCCGTTTCCGAATCGGGTCGATTCGCCCGTTCTACTCGCGTCGCGCGGAAGCGGACATCCGTGACCGTCACCCAGCTCGGCGACCCGGCATACCTACGTCTGCGACCCGTCGGGCAGCAGCCCGAGCTCGGCCGCGCGTGCGGCCGCCTGGCGTCGGCCCGGCGCATCGAGTTTGTCGAGTACGGCCCGCACGTGGTTGTCGATCGTGCGCACCGACACGACGAGCCGGGCGGCGATCTCCGCGTTGGTCAGCCCTTCGGCCAGCAACCGGATCACCTGGAGCTGGCGTTCGGTGAGCCCGGCGGGGTTCTCGCGGGTCGCGGCGAGGGGGCCGCGCGGGATGTGGCGCACGCCGAGTTGTCGTAGCTCGGCGCGCAGCAGGCGGGCCGCCGGCTCGGCGCCGAGCGCGTCGAAGGCGGTGAGGGCGGTCAGTTTGTCGGCGGGGTCCGGGCTCTCGGCGAGCGCGGCCGCGTGTTCGTAGGGGCATCCCGCGGCCCGCCAGAGGTCGGCGGCCCGACGCCACTGCCCGCGCGCCTGCAAGGCGTACGGGTGGCCGGAGTCGTCCGGTGGGACGGGGTGGCCCGCCTTGGTGAGCCAGTAGCCGAGTTCGGGCCGGTGCGGCGCGCCGGGCAGCCGGCTCGCCTGGGTGTGCACCGGCTCCGCGGCCTCGATCACGGCCTTCGCGTCCCCGCGCAGCCAGGCCGCCTCCGCCCGCGCCACCGCCACCGGTCCGGTGCGCTGCAGCTCCTTCGTCCCTACGGCGATCTCCCAGGCCTCGGTGAGGAGTTCGTCGGCGCCGGGGCGGCCGCAGCGGACGCGGACCCGGGCGAGGACGGTCAGGGCGGGACAGCGGGCCGGGACGAAGTCGTGCATCCCGTACTCGGCGTGCTTCTCGGCGTCCTCCCAGTCGGCGGCGGCGAGGCGGCGCATGGCGAGCTCGACGTGCAGGTAGTTGAGGAAGCCCAAGTGCTCGGCGCGGTCGGCGAGTTCCATCGCCGGGGGCAGGAACGCGTCGGCCTCGTCGTACTGGAGGTTGTCGAGCAGGGTCCAGATGATGTTGGCGTAGGACCGGCAGGCGTGCTCGACCTCCCCGGCGGCGAGCGCGACGTCGAGGCTCTCCTCCAACTGGGCGCGCCCACCGGGGTCTCCGGAGCGCCAGCGGGCGGTGCCGACGTTGTTGAGGGCGTGCGCGAGGATCGCCGGATCGTCGGCCTTGCGGGCCAGGGTGATGGCGCGCTCGCCGTGTTCGACGGCTTCGGCATAGCGCTCGGACAGCATGCGCAGCTGGGCGGTGTTGCTGACGGCGAGGGCCAACAGCCGGTCGTCGCCCGCGTGTTCGAGGACCGCCACCGCCTCACGCGCGGCCTCCTGCGCCTGGTCGGCGTTGCCGGCCCACCAGTGGATGCGGGACAGCCAGCGCAGGTCGGCGCCGAGGGCGAGGGTGTCGCCCAGGGCCCGGCGCAGCGCGACGGCCTCCCGCTGGGCGGCGACGGCGGCGGCCGAGTCGGCGATGGTGTAGGTCTCCACGGCGTAGCGTTCGAGCAGGTCGGCGAGTTCGGCGGGGGCATAACGGTGCCGTTCGCGCAGCACGAGCCGGAGTTGGGCGGCGGCCTCACGGTGGGCACCGGCCGAGGAGGCGTCGCGCGCCGCGTCGGGGCCGTAACGGGCGATGGCGTCCCGGTCGCCGGCCTGGGCCGCGTGGTGAACGACACGGGCGGCGTCGGATCCCGGACGGGCGACAAGGGCGGCGAGAACGGCCCGGTTGAGGCCGATACGACGGGCGGCGGGCAGGGAGTCCGCGACGGCCCGCCTGATCAACTCGTGCCGGAACGCGACCCGTTCCGGGGTGACGGTGAGCAGACCGCGCTGTTCGGCGGCCGCGAGGACGGAGACGCCGTCGGTGAGCGGACCGCGCCGCTCCCCGGCGCCTTCGGCCAACAGCGCGTCGACCAGCGGGCGTTCGACGGCCGAGGGGACCACGGCGAGTTGCTCCAGGGCGTCCGCGGTGGCGCCGGGCAGCCCCCTCAGCCGGGCGAGCACCGCGTCGACGACGGTCGGGGGTACCTTGCCGGTGCCGCCGGCCGCGACGATCTCGGCGACGAAGAAGGGGTTGCCGTTGGTGACCGCGTACACCTGGGCGGGGTCCACCCGGCCCGCGCTGAGGGTGCGTACGGCGTCCAGGGACAGCCGCGCCAGGGGCAGCCGGTGCACGCGGGAAGCCCGGGACACCTGGCCGAGGAGGTGACGCAGGGGGTGTTCGCGGCTCAACTCGTCGTCGCGGTAGGTCAGGACGAGCAGGGCGGGCAGCCGTTCCACCCTCCGGACCAGGAAGCGCAGGGCGTCCAGGGAGGCCTCGTCGGCCCAGTGGACGTCCTCGACGACGAGGACCGCTCCGCGTAGTTCTTCCAGCAGTGCCTCGTGGACGCGGTGGCGGTCTCCGCCCTCGGTCACGGCGTCGGCGAGTTCACCGCCCACGCTGCCGATCAGATCGCGGAAGGGGCCGAGGGGGCGCCGGGTGGCCAGGTCGTCGCACTCGCCGACGAGGACCCGGGTGCCGTCCGGGAGGTGTTCCGGCAGGGCTCTGACCAGGCTCGACTTGCCGATGCCGGCCTCACCGAGGACGAGCACGACGGATCCGGCCCCGTCCGCCGCCTCCCGCGCGGCCGAGGCCATGCACGCCAGCTCGGGCTCGCGCTCGAGGATCCCCCAATCCACGGAGCCGATTCTGCCACCGGGGACGGCGGAACGGCCCTCCACGACGAGCGGGCCCATTGACGCTGCTCAGCGTGATCCTTATCGTCTGATCGATGACCCGAACAGTGTTCGTGATTACGAACACTGCTCACCAGTAGAGGAGCACCCCATGGCACCGCCCGTGTGGACCGTCCAGCCCTTCGCGCTCGACGAAGTCACCCTCGGCGCAGGCCTGTTCGCGGACAAGCGCGAGCTCATGCTCGACCACGCCCGCGGCTACGACGTGAACCGGCTGCTCCAGGTCTTCCGGGCCAACGCCGGTCTGTCCACCGGCGGCGCGGTCGCACCCGGCGGCTGGGAGGGACTGGACGGCGAGGCCAACGGCAATCTGCGCGGCCACTACACCGGGCACTTTCTGACCATGCTCTCGCAGGCGTACGCGGGCACCGGCGAGCAGGTGTTCGCCGACCGGATCGCGAGCATGGTCAGCGCCCTGACCGAGGTGCGCGCGGCCCTGCGGACCGACCCGAGGACGCTCGCCGTGACCGGCAGGTTCGGCACCGCCCAGGAGAACGTGCGCGGCTCCTACCAGTACGTCGACCTCCCGGGGGCCCTGCTCGGCGGTGCCTCGGCGGTCACGCTGTCCGCGTGGGTCAAGCCCACCCACGCCGACGACTGGGCCCGCGTCCTCGACTTCGGCAACGACACCACCACGTACCTGTACCTGGCCGCCCGCAACGCCTCAGGCGTACCCCGCTTCGCCGTCACGACCGGCGCGGCGGCCGGCGAGCAGGGCCTCGACGGCAACGCCGCACTGCCCCTGGACCGGTGGAGCCATCTCGCGGTCACGATCTCCGGGACCACCGCCACCTTGTACGTCAACGGCACGGCCGTCGCGACGAACACCGCGATGAGCCTCGACCCGGCCGCGCTCGGCACGCTCGCCCACCACTGGCTCGGCCGCTCGCACTACTCCGGTGACCCCGTCTTCGCGGGCGCCTTCGACGAGTTCAACGTCTGGTCCCGGGCCCTGACCGCCGCCGAGATCACCGCCCTCCAGAGCACCAGAGCCTCCGGCACCCCGGCCGGACGCGGCGACCTGGCGTCGTACGACTTCTCCGAGACCACCGGCGGCACCTTCGCCGACGCGTCCGGCCGCGGCCTCACCGCGACCCTGCGCCGCACCTGGGGCGGCCCGAGCCACCCCGGGTTCCTCGCGGCGTACCCGGAGACGCAGTTCATCCAGCTGGAGTCGATGACCTCCAGCGACTACACCAGAGTGTGGGCGCCCTACTACACCGCGCACAAGATCCTGAGAGGCCTCCTCGACGCGTACGCCGCCACGGACGACGCCCGCGCGCTGGATCTCGCGTCGGGCATGGGCGACTGGATGTACTCCCGGCTGTCGGTGCTCCCCGAGGCGACCCTGCAGCGGATGTGGGGCCTCTTCTCCAGCGGGGAGTTCGGCGGCATCGTCGAGGCGATCGTCGACCTGCACGCATGCACCGGAAAGGCCGAACACCTCGCGCTGGCCCGCCTGTTCGACCTGGACAAGCTGATCGACGCGTGCGCCGCGAACACCGACACACTCGACGGGCTGCACGCCAACCAGCACATCCCGATCTTCACCGGGCTGCTGCGGCTGTACGACGCTACGGACGAGGCGCGTTACCTCACCGCCGCGAAGAACTTCTGGGACATGGTCGTCCCGGCCCGGATGTACGGCATCGGCGGCACCAGCACCTTGGAGTTCTGGAAGGCCGCCGGGGTGATCGCGGGCACGATCAGCGACACAACGGCGGAGACGTGCTGCGCGTACAACATGCTGAAGCTGAGCCGGACCCTGTTCTTCCATGAGCAGGCCCCGAAGTACATGGACTACTACGAGCGGGCCCTCTACAACCAGGTGCTCGGTTCCAAGCAGGACAGGGCCGACGCCGAGAAGCCGCGCGTCACCTACTTCATCGGGCTGACGCCCGGTCATGTGCGGGACTACACGCCCAAGCAGGGCACCACCTGCTGCGAGGGCACGGGCATGGAGAGCGCCACCAGGTACCAGGACTCGGTGTACTTCAAGTCCGCCGACGGCAGCGCGCTGTACGTCAACCTGTACAGCGCGTCCCAACTCACCTGGACTGAGAGGGGAATGACGGTCACTCAGACCACGGACTGTCCGAGCGAGCAGGGCTCCACGCTCACCTTCGGCGGGGGCAGCGCCACCTTCGGTCTGAAGCTCCGGGTGCCGTCGTGGGCGACCGCCGGGTTCCAGGTGACCGTCAACGGCGATGCGGTGGACGGGACTCCGGTGCCCGGCTCGTACTTCACGGTGTCGCGGACCTGGAAGGCGGGTGACGTCGTCCAGGTCTCCGTGCCGTTCCGGCTGCGGACCGAGAAGGCGCTGGACGACCCGACGCTGCAGACCCTGTTCTACGGTCCGGTGAACCTGGTCGCCCGCGACTTGGCCACCAGCTACCTGCCGTTCGGGCTGTACGCCGACGCGGCCCTCTCGGGCGACCTGTTGCCGGCCCTCACCCCGGTGAGCGGCAAGCCCCTCCACTTCACGCTGAACGGCACCGAGTTCGCCCCCTTCCACGAGGGGACCGAGGACCCGACCCACGTCTACTTCCGGCGCTCGGAACCCAAGGTCGTCTTCGGCGGGCTCGACTCCGGGGTGGCCAACCCCGTGAAGCCCGACGGCACTTCACTGCTCGACGAGATCTGGGCGGGGGCACCCTTCGTGACGAAGAGCGCGCTCGTCACCCGGGTGCGGTCGACGGTGGACTCCTGGGTGGCGGACGGCCTGCTCGGCGAGGCGGACGGCCGGACGGTGCTGAGCACGGCACAGCAGGCGACGTACGTCTCCTGAACTCCCGCAGGGCGCGGGCGCGCTACGGTCCCACCACCTTGGTGACGAAGGAGGCGAGGTTGGCGACCGTCCGCTGGACCTTCTCCTCCAGCGTGAGCGTCTCGTGCAGCCGCGCACCCGCGCCCGCGTCCCGCTTGCCTCGCACATACAGCGAACACGCGAGGTCGTCGCATATGTAGGCGCCGACCGAGTTGCCCTGCTGTCCGGCCTTGCCCGCCTTCGGGGCGACCATCAGGGAGACCCCACCGGTGTGGGTGGTCAGGCACAGCGAGCACATGCTCTTCCGCGTCTGCGAGAAGCCGCGCGCACCGGCCCGCAGCTGGACGGCGCGCGCACGGCCGTCCAGGACAGCCACGAGGTATGCACGGTCGGGGGCCTGCGGGTCGCGCCAGCCGAGGAAGTCCAGGTCCTGCCAGGGCCGGTCGGCCAGGTCGCGGGGCACGGACAGCCGCTTCGCCTCGCCCTTGGTGCAGTTCACGAAGGCGGCGCGGATCTCTTGTTCGGTCAGCGGTTCCATAATCCCACGCTAGATTGCCTAAAACCTTTAGGCAAATGCATAATCGGCTCTGGCATACAGGAGGACGGTTATGGCACGGGTGGGACTGACCACGGAACGACTGGTCCGGGCGGGCGCGGAGCTGGCGGACGAGGTGGGCTTCGAGCACGTCACCGTCTCGGAGCTCGCCCGGCGCTTCGACGTCAAGGTCGCGAGCCTGTACTCGCACGTCAAGAACTCCCAGGACCTGAAGACCCGCATCGCCCTGTTCGCCCTCGCGGAGCTCGCCGACCTGTCCGCGGACGCGGTGGCCGGACGGGCCGGCAAGGACGCCCTGACCGCGTTCGCCAACGTCTACCGCGACTACGCCCACGCCCACCCCGGCCGCGCCGCGGCGGCCCGGCTCCGGCTCGACCCCGAGACCGCGGCCGCCAGCGCCGGCGTACGGCTCGCGCGGATGATGCGGGCGATCCTGCGCGGCTACGACCTGCCCGAACCCGGCCAGACCGACGCCGTACGGCTGCTGGGCAGCACCTTCCACGGCTACGCGAGCCTGGAGGGGGCAGGTGGGTTCAGCCACAGCTCCCCAGACTCCGAGGAGTCCTGGAACCGGATCCTGGACGCCCTCGACACGCTGCTCCGCAACTGGCCCGCCCACTGACCGACAGGCTGAGGACATGTCCGACTGGATCACCACCCCCGTCACCGCCGAGCTGCTGCGCGGCGCCCTAGACGTGGAGCACACCGAACTCGGGGTGCTGCCGCACCGGCTGCCGGCCCGGGCCCGGGCGCAGAACACCGACGGGCAGCTGGCGATGGCCGAGTCCCAGCCCGCCGGGGTACGGCTGGTCTTCCGCACCCGGGCCACGGCGGTGGAGCTGGACACGTTGCCGACCAAGCGGGCCTATGTGGGAGCCCCGCCGCGTCCGGACGGCCTGTACGACCTGGTCGTCGACGGGCGACCGGTGGGGCAGGGCAGCGTGCTCGACGGCCATGTCATCACCATCGACATGGCCGCGGGGACGTCGGAGGTCAGGGCCGGGTCGCCCGGCACCGTGCGGTTCGACGGCCTTTCGGGCGGGGCCAAGGACGTGGAGATCTGGCTGCCGCACAACGAGACGACCGAGCTGATCGCCCTGCGCACGGACGCTCCCGTGGAACCCGCGGCCTCCAGTGACCGCCGGGTGTGGCTGCACCACGGCAGCTCCATCAGCCACGGTTCCGACGCGGCGAGCCCCAGGAACACCTGGCCCGCGGTGGCGGCGACGCAGGGGGGCGTGGAGCTGATCAATCTGGGCCTCGCCGGGAGCGCGCTGCTCGATCCGTTCACCGCGCGGGCCATGCGGGACACGGCTGCCGACCTGATCAGCGTCAAGATCGGGATCAACATCGTGAACCACGACGTGATGCGGCTGCGCGCGTTCGGTCCCGCGGTGCACGGCTTCCTCGACACGATCCGTGAGGGACATCCGGAGGTGCCGCTGCTGGTCGTCTCCCCGATCCTGTGCCCCCTCCACGAGGACACTCCGGGGCCCTGCTTTCCGGATTTCGGCGAGATCGGGGAAGGTCGGCTGCGGTTCAGGACACTCGGTGACCCTTCCGAAAGCGCGAGCGGCAAGCTGACGCTTCAGGTGATCCGCGAGGAACTGACCCGGATCGTGAAGCAGCGGTCCGCCGAGGATCCCAACCTGCACTACCTGGACGGGCGTGAGCTGTACGGCGAGGCCGACTCGGTGGAGTTGCCGTTGCCGGACGGCCTGCATCCGGATGCGGCTGCGCATCGGCGGATCGGGGAACGGTTCGCGGCGGTGGCGTTCGGGGTTGACGGGGTGTTCGGCAGCGACTGAGGTGCCGGCGCCGCCCGATCCGAGGCAGACGGATCGCCCGGGCCGCTCGGATCCCGAGGCCGAGACACCCCACCGCCGGTACCCCGCTGCGAAAACCGACTCCGGCTGCGGGCACCGGGCTGCGGACCGCGGGCACCGGGCTCAGGGGTTGGGGCACCGGGGACCGGGTTGCGGGACCGCGGGCACCGGGCGCCGGGCACCGGGCACCGGGCACCGGGCTGCGGACCCCCGGCACCGGGCACCGAACGCAGGGCTGCGGACCCCGGGCACCGAGCGCAGGGGTTGGGGCACCGGGCACCGAACGCAGGGGTTGGGGCACCGGGGACCGGGCTGCGGACCGCGGACACCGGACACCGGGCTGCGGGACCGCGGGCACCGCGCACAGGGCTGCGGACCCCGGGCACCGAACGCAGGGGTCGAGGCACCG